>NZ_UFSM01000002.1:0-300000 GCF_900445235.1 Aminobacter aminovorans
ATGCCACAAGCCTACATCGTCGATGCCATTCGCACGCCCGTGGGGCGCAAGAACGGGGCGCTCGCCCATCTGCATTCGGCAGATCTGGGCGCGACCCCGATCAAGGCCTTGATGCAGCGAACCGGCGTGGACCCGGCTGCAGTCGACGACGTCATTTATGGCTGCACCGAGACCATTGGCCCGCAGGCGGGCGACATCGCCCGCACGTGCTGGCTCGTCGCCGGGATGCCGGACCACGTCCCCGGAGTAACGATTGACCGCCAGTGCGGCTCGGGGCAGCAGGCCATCCATTTCGCCGCACAGGCAGTGATGAGCGGCACTCAGGACCTGGTCGTCGCTGGTGGCGTGCAGAACCTCAACCTGATCCCGATGGGCGCAGCCATGCGGGTTGGTGACCAATTCGGCTTCCCCGACCCCTTCTCGACATCTCGCGGGTGGCTCGCCCGCTACGGCGACCAGGAGGTCAGCCAGTTCCGCTCGGCCGAAATGATCGCCAGAAACTGGAACTGCAGCCGCGCAGAGATGGAGCGCTTCGCGTTGGAAAGCCACCGACGCGCCATTGCTGCCATGGATGGCGGGCTCTTCGCCGGCGAGATCGTTCCGGTCGGCAACTTCGCCGTCGATGAACCTCCGCGCCGCGACACGTCACTGGAAAGGATGGCCAGCCTGAAGACGCTTGTCGATGGTGGCAGCATCCATGCTGGCGTAGCCAGCCAGAACACCGATGCCGCGGCGGCTCTCTTGATCGCATCCGAAACGGCCCTGCGCGATCATGGGCTAAAGCCCCGCGCCCGTATCCACCATATCTCGGTGCGTGGAGCTGACCCGATCTGGATGCTGACCGCGCCGATCCCCGCGACTCGCCATGCGCTGCAAAAGGCCGGCATGACGCTCGACGACATCGACCTGTTCGAATGCAATGAAGCATTTGCCTCGATACCGATGGCATGGATGCGTGAACTGGGCATCCCCCATGAGAAGGTCAACGTAAACGGCGGCGCGATTGCACTCGGACATCCGCTGGGGGCGACCGGCGCCCGCCTCATGACATCCCTGCTCAACGAACTTGAACGCCGCCGTGGACGCTACGCGCTGCAAACAATGTGCGAAGGCGGCGGTCAAGCCAACGTCATCATTATCGAGAGGCTCTGACACAGCAGAGACCATGAGTTCGATTCCGCATTAAATATAAATAAGCATAATTTAATGTAATTCTGATATCTGAATTCTAAATGCCTAAAACAACTATTAAATACAAACGGTTAAATCATGAATCTGCCGCAAAACTAAAGTTACAGTGAACTGTCCATTGAGCGAGGATTACATTTATATATTTCAATTTATCGTCCGAATGGACGACTACAGATATCAACAGACATGAAATTACCATCTTGGGCATCGTGACAACATGTGAGCCCCGATTGGAATTTCCAAAAACCCTGACTGCCCAAATCCATATTGGCCTCACGGATCGGATCGGAAACCAAGATGATACCAGCTTCAACGGATGTACTTGTAATTGGCGGGGGTCCTGCCGGATCCACTGTCGCGACGATTCTGGCCACGCATGGCATCACCGCCACCGTACTTGAGCGGGACGTCTTTCCCCGGTACCACATCGGCGAGTCCCTGCTTGCCTCGCTGATGCCAATGCTGGATGCGATCGGCGCCGGCGAAAAGGTCAAGCAGCATGGGTTTGTCGAAAAGCCGGGCGGCTACTTCAACTGGGGCAACGAAAAGTGGTCCTTCCGCTTCGACGAAATCGAAGGTGCGCCCTCTCACTCCTATCAGGTCAAGCGCTCGGAATTTGACAAGCTGCTGCTCGATCATGCCGCCGAGACCGGTGCCGGCGTCCACCAGAACGTGAAGGTCAGCAAGATCAATTTCGACAATGGGCGGGCCGTGGCTGCGGAATATCTCGACCGCAACTCGGGCACGACCGGCACCATCCGCTTCAAGTATCTGGTAGATTGCTCGGGCCGCAGCGGCGTCATCGCCAATGTACATACCAAGGACCGTCATTTCCACGACGTGTTCAAGAACGTTGCGATCTGGTCATATTGGAAGAACACCAACCTCAATTATGACGACCTTCCTGCCGGCTCGACGCGGATCATATCGATCGAGTCCGGCTGGATCTGGTTCATTCCCCTCAGCGACGGCACCGTCAGTGTCGGCACGGTCTTGACCCGCGACCAGTTGCGCAAAGAGCGCGACAAGAAGCGCAGCGCCGAAGACGTCTACGACCAGTTGCTACGCGATGATCCGGAGGCCGCAATTATCCTGAAGAACGCTCAGCGCAGCGAAATCCGGATGGAGACCGACTATTCCTATACCTCCGATAAGTTCTCCGGGCCCGGCTATTTCATGTGCGGCGATGCCGCCTGCTTCCTCGACCCTCTCCTGTCGAGCGGAGTTCACCTTGCGATGGTTTCCAGTCTGATTGCTGGTGCATCGATCGCCAGTATTCTCAAAGGCAAACTGCCCGAGGACAGGGCGGTCAATTTCTTCGAGACGAGCTATCGCCAATCCTATCTCCGGTTCCTGATGATGGTTTCGTCCTTCTACGATCTCAACAAGGGTCAGGCCGGCTATTTCTGGGAAGCGCAGCGGCTGACGTCGAAGGACTACTCCGAAAAGGACATGAAGAAGGCCTTCGTCAGTATCGTCTCGGGTGGCGCTGACTACACCGAAGTTCGGGATGGCCAGTATGGTGAAATCGTCGCCAAGAAAGTTGCAGAGAAGCTGCGCCAGGGCGTCGACATGCGCCGCAACGCGGGCCAGTTCGGCGACGAGACAAAGCGCGAGAACATGCAGTTCATGGATGCGCTCAACGGACTGCATTTCCTGCAGGCCAATGCCGCCATCGACGGGCTCTATGTCGTGACCCAGCCAGCGATCATCCTGGCGGAAGCGGCCTAGTCATTGAAGCTCAGCCGCCGGACGGCCTCGCTCGGCGGCTGCAGCGACAAGGAACTCCAGCATTCGCCACTTGCCGGACCGGGGCTCATCCTCCGGGCCAGCAGACGACAACGATCTGCTTGAGCAGCGGCAAATGCGCCGCAGCGACGTCAGACGCTTTGATCAGGTGAAACCCTGCTATGGAAAACTGGTTCGCATTTTCGGCCGCGACCATCGCGCTGCTTTTTGTGCCTGGTCCAACCAACACCCTCATTGCCACGAATGGCGCGATCCTGGGCCTGCGCCGTACGTTGGGCCTACTTCCGGCAGAGTTGTGCGGATACCTTATGGCAATTGGCGCATGGGCCTTAGGCATCGGCGTCGCATCGCAGCATATTGCGTCCGCCTCGATCATTGCGGCCCTGGCCGCGAGCCTCGTGCTGTTGATATCGGCAATCAAACTTGCGCAGTCGGATGGCCACGAACAGGGTCGTTCGGCCTCGCGCCGAACAGACATCTTTTTTGTCACTTTGTGCAATCCCAAGGCGTTGATATTTGCCCTGACCATCGTTCCATTCCTGCGCGACGGCGACGTTCCCTCCGCCCTGCCCTATCTCGTCTGGCTCAGCGTTCTCATTGTAGCGATCGGCGCAGTTTGGAGCATGATAGGTGCGGGCATTGCACGCCAATTCCGACTGGCCATCTCGCCTCGCTTCTTTGCCAGGGCTGGCGCAGTGATCCTGCTGTTTTTCTCGATATTCCTGTTTGTGACCACCGTCGTCAGGGCGTTGCACGGACAATAACCTCAACCGGCAACCCGGACCTCGTCAGGCAGCCGCAGACGCGGCGCCTTGAGCATGACCGCGCCAATCCTGCACCCCGTCATGGCGCCCCCAGCCCAACAGGTACTGAGATGATTACAGAAGACGCTGACTGGAAATTCACCACCATTCCGGATCTTTGCGCCCGCGCCGCCCAAATCTATGGCACACGGACGGCAATCGAAGACGGGATTGCCCTCACCTTCATGGAGCTCGATACCGCCCGACGCCGCATCGCCAAGGCGATGATTGCAGCGGGCGTGAACAAGGGCGACCGGATCATGATCTGGGCGCCCAACAGCTGGAGATGGTTCGCCACAGCCCTCGGCCTCGTCAGCGCAGGAGCCGTCCTCATTCCAGCGAGCACCCGCTTCAAAGGCGGCGAGATTGCCGAGCTCGTCCAACGTAGCGGAACCTCAATGCTGTTTTCGGCCGGGGATTTCCTTGGAACCTACTATCCTGACCAACTCAAAGCGGAAACGAAAGCGGTGCTGCGCCAGGTTGTCGTCATTGGTGAAGCGCGCGAAACGGAAAAGGATTGGGACAGCTTCCTCGCCGGAGGCGACGTTGTCAGTGATGACGAACTCGCTGAGCGCGAGGCGACAATCGCGCCAGACGATCTCTGCGACATGCTGTTCACCTCAGGTACGACTGGCTATCCCAAAGGTGTGATGTACGGCCACCAGCAGTGCCTCAAGGGGGTCGATGCGTGGGCGACAAGGGTCGGCATTCGCGAGCATGATCGGATCCTTGTCATCCCGCCTCTGTTCCACGTCTTCGGCTACCGCGCAGGCGCATTGGTGGCACTGATGCGTGGAGCAGTGTTCATGCCGCATCTGACGTTTCATGCCGGCGAGATACTCGATCGCGTGTCCTCGGAAAAGGTGAGCGTCATCCCGGGACCGCCTGCCATCTTCCATGGCATGCTCCAGCACCCGGAACTGGACAAATTCGATACCAGCAGCCTGAGGCTTGGCATCACCGGCAGCACAGTGGTGCCGCCTATTCTGGTGCGGCGCATGCGCGACGAGCTTGGCTTCGAGGGCGTTGTCACCGGCTACGGGCTCACTGAATCCGGCGGCTATGGAACTATGTGCCTGGCCGACGATCCCGACGAAGTTATTGCGAACACCGCTGGCAAGGCCGCCCCCGGGGTCGAGGTTGGCATCATGTGCAAGGGCAGACTTCTACCTCAGGGACAGCCGGGCGAGATCGTCATCCGCGGCTACATCGTCATGAAAGGCTACTTCAACGACCCCGAAGCCACTGCCGAGACAATCGACGCCGAGGGTTGGCTGCATACTGGTGATGTTGGTCATATCGATGCGAACGGCAATCTGCACATCGAGGACCGCCTCAAGGACATGTACATTGCCGGGGGCTTCAACTGCTATCCGGCCGAGATCGAACGCATCCTGAGCACGCACCCGGCGATCGGCATCGTCGCGGTCATCGGCGTCCCCGACGCTCGTCTCGGCGAAGTTGGCAAGGCGTTCGTCATCCTTCGCCCGGGCACCAGTGCCACTGAAATGGACATCATGAACTGGTCTCGGGACAACATGGCCAATTACAAGTGCCCACGCAGCGTCGAGATCAGGAACTCACTTCCAACCAGCGCCCAGGGAAAGGTGCTGAAAAACCTGCTTCGGGACGAAGTCTTGCAGCGCATCTGAAGTAACGGCCTGTCTCGACGGCGCTGGTCAGATGCGTAAGCGCCATGCCCTTCGCCGCAGAGCGCCGTTGGCAATGACCATTGGCGCCGTGCACGTCTATCATCCTGCGCAGTCAATGGCCTGGGGTAGATATCGCTCTTGATTAGGTCGGTCAGCTGAAGTGTTCGGAAATTTCTTTACGACTATCGGAGTTTGAGGATCATGGCATTCATTCGACTGACACGACTGCCCGATCACGTCGATGTGCATCTCCACTACAGACACGTAGTTGCTGTCAGTACAGTCGATGGCAATACCTTCATACGCACGACGGCGACGAACTCGGACGGGAACGGGCACTCGGTATCAGTTCAGGAAACCGCCGAAAATGTGATCGCTCTGCTGGAGGCGGAAGAACGCCGGCGCCTGTAGTCACCCGGATCCAACGTATTTTGTGCGCCGCAGTGCCGCAACGTCTGAAGTTGCGGGCACACGAATTGGCAAGATGCAAGGCGCCGATTAGCCATCTATGGCGTGAAGACCAGGGACGCGGCTCTGGCGCGCCAGCCAACCTCACAAGACCTGACGAAGGAAGGCTTTCAGCCGCGAACTTGTGGGATCTCTGAAAAACTGATCCGCAGGCGCTTGCTCGACGATTTCGCCCTTTTCCATGAACACGCAGCGACGTGCTACGCGGCGGGCAAAGCCCATTTCATGGGTGACGCAGACCATGGTGATGCCGGTTGCCGCCAGATCTTCCATAATACGCAGCACCGAGCCGACCGATTCCGGATCGAGCGCCGATGTCGGCTCGTCGAACAGCATGACGCTCGGCTGCAGGCACAGCGCTCGGGCGATTGCGACACGTTGCTGCTCGGCGCGACCTGCCGAAATCGGCTTCACTTGCCGACGTCGCCTTCGTCAGGCTGGGCCTGGTTGTCGGTGCCAACAACAGCACCCAGATGGACGAGCTCGGTCAATTGCCCGTCAGATGCCTGTCTATCGCGACCCGTCGACAAGACAGGTGAAACACTGTCGTCTGTGGCCTATTTGGGGCAGTCACTTGCCATCCAGCGCTACAATGCCCACGCCGTCATGACCCATTGGCCTCGGCACACATGGCAGTCTCTAATTCCGACACAGGCTGCCTCGTGGTGCGAAGCTCGCATTTCCTCAAACGAAACTCTCCGCGTGCCGAATCCGTGCTGACGCGGGTCGTACCCGCGTCAGTTGTCTCAATAGAAGGCAATGTCGTCGTCCGTGCCACGACCGGCAATGAAGCTGTTTGACTTGTCGTCGAACAGCAGCACATCGAGATCAAGATAGGGCGCAACATTGCTCTGAGCTCCGACCCTTAGAACAATATTGCCAGACCGGATGCTGCTTATGATGTCGTTCGGCGATCTCGTATCAAACGCAAGCGCTCGCAACGGAGTCAAGCCGGCCGGCGCCAGCGGCTGACTTTCGCTGTGCGTCAATGCCGACGCGTCGACAGCCTTCTTGAACTGCACGTCGACACTCGGTTTCCACACGGCAGGCTGCGCAATCGGACTGATGTTCCGCGTTGTCGTGGACATCCCCGCAGCCGGGGCGGCAGCGGCGCCTACGCGAACGACATTGGTTTGCGCAGGGTTGAGCATGCCGACGGCATTGTTGACGTGAGAACCGATGCCCATCGTCAGCGGGCTGATCCACGACCGGCCAAGCACCAGACTGCTGGACGAGGCGTCCAACGTCTGGCGCACGACATCCTGTCCACCGCCAGCCACGGCCTTGTCGCGCAAGCGGTCAAAGCCATGAATGTTGGTGCCGGTGCCGCCATTGACCGTGTCGTAGCCCGCACCGCCGGAAAGCTGATCGTTGCCTGCACCTGCCACGATGAAATCGTCGCCGAGCAAGCCGTAGAGGACGTCATCGCCGTCGTCGCCATACATCGTATCGGCGTCGATCTTGAACAGCGAAACACGCGTGACGTCGGTCGCGGCCGTTCCATGCAGATAGCCGTGGAGACCGAAGTTGTAGACGTAACGCAATGTCGAGGTCAGCGTCGCCCCCGTCTCGGCGACCGGCAGCACACGCATTTTCTCGATCATGCCTGCCTGGCCGGTCGTCTCGACGATAGGCAAGATCGCAGCAATGTCGCCGAAAACCAGGTCATTGCCGAGTCCGCCGGAGATGACATCGCTGTTGAGCACGATGAAATCGAACGCCGGACGTTGCGGCTGGCGCTTGTCTGCCGTGTCGAGCAGCCAGGAATTCACCGAACCATTGCTCGACCAGTCCCTGGTTCCGGCCGCGGCCAGCTTCGACTGCACGCCCCACGCCTCAGCCTTGGCCGTCGGGCTGCTGATATTGCCAAAGTACAGGCGATCGATCGTCTTGAAGAAGGCATCCTGCAAGCCGGTCGCAACCGCGGACTGGGTTGCCGCAGTCAGGCTGATCCCCATCATCGGTTGTTCGATCAGGCCTATATCTCCGATCAGGACATCGGCGCCGTCATTTCCGGAGATCGTGTCATTGCCGACACTCAGTCCGTAGCCCCTGCCGTTTCCGAAGAGCCAGTCACCTGACTTGTTGGTTGTGGCATCGATGGCGTGATCGCGCGCGATATGGGCAGTCAAGGCGGTCGTGCGGCTTTGATCCTGTGCTGCCAGGGCTGCATTGATGGCGTTCAGTTCGACCGTCGTCAGCCCATCGGGTCGTGGGCTCGTCGCCAAGGTGACGAGAGGCACGTTGACCAGCCCGTGATCGCCGACGATCAAATCTCCCCCGGCTCCGCCCGTGATCGTATCGTTGCCGATCAGCAGTCGATGGGTGGCGCTGCGCAACACAGTCTGGCCGGCGACGAATACCGCACCGCCCGGATTGGTCTTGGTGCCGAAATCCTGCACCACCTTTTCGCCTGCGGCGTGGGCCGTATACGACGCGTCCGCCACAACCGTATGGAAATCCATAAGCCAGTTGTGCAGCTTGAGGGCGGCGGCAGTCGAATTGGCGGCAGTGACGACAAGCTGGGTCGACGGCACCAGCACGGTGCCGCTGTCTCCGAAGATCGTATCGTCGTCGCCTTCGCCGTCGATCGTGTCCTTGCCGATTTCGACATTGACGATCGCGGCATTGGGCAGGGCGCTTAGTGCATTCTGCGCGAAGCCGAGCGACGAGAAATCGACCAGCATGTCGCGCAACGACACCGAAAGTCCCGAGATTTCCTTGTCGATGACAGACAAGCCCGTTTCGACGATTGCCCCGATGCGGCCATCGTCGCCGAAGATCGTATCCTTGCCCGCACCACCCTTGATCGTGTCGTTGCCATAGGCAATGTCGCCCATGCGCGTCACGTCACCAACGAGCGAGGCAAAGGCAACGAAGCGTTGGCTCGCCGACAAGGACAGGGTGTTTTTCGCCGAGAATTCGCCGAGGAAACCCGAAGCCGTCGGATAAAGCTCGATCTGCGGCATGGTCGTCGTAACTTCGGACGGAAGCAGGTTTGCCGCCGGCACGATCAGCTCGCCCCCGAACGGCAAGTTCACGTTGATGCCCTGCGCTGCCCCTATCACTCGGAACGCGTTGACGATCTTTGGCAGGTCGGTGTTGAAGCCGCTGGTGTTCGAGGCGCGGTCACCGAAAATCGTATCGTCCCCTGCCCCTCCGCTCAGCGTGTCGTTGCCACGCTGGCCGAAGAGCACGTCATTGCCGTCTCCACCCTCGATCGTGTCGTTGTAGGCGACTTCCAGGTCGAGGCCGATGGCCTGCGTGTTCCAGGTGCCGGAGGTGGACATGACGTTGGAGCCGTCGGTATTGCCGGCCAGACCGCCAATCAGCAGCACATCCGGCGACAGCAGTTTCATCGACAGCCCATTGCGATCAATGGTCTTGTTGGCGCTCAGCGCCACCAAGCCGGTGATCGTCGCCACTTCTTCGAGGACAACGTCGCGGTGCCAGCTGTTGTCGCTGTTGAGCACGGCAGTGCCGTTGGCGTTGAACGCCCTGAGGATCTGTCCGGCATCGCCAAGGATGATATCGTTGCCGGCGCCGCCATCGATCGTGTCAGCGCCAAGGCCACCGACGATCTCGTCGATGCCGGCATCGCCATACAGCCTGTCATTGCCACGCTGGCCAAAAATCCTGTCGTCGTCATCGCCGCCATAGATGGTATCGGCACCGCCAATTCCATCTACGAGATCAAACAGGACGACCTCGCGCAGAAGCGAAGGCAACTTGCCCGGAACCTGCGGATTGAGCTGCCAAACCGTGTTCTTCCAGCTCGTGCCCCCAACCACGCCGCGCGCGATGATGCCATTGTCGCCGACAAGCACGTCTTCGCCGGCACCGCCGATGATGGTGTCATCGCCATCGACACCGCCGAGCACATTATGGCCGCCGATGATATCGTCGTCGCCGGTACCGCCATACAGTGTGTCGTTGCCTTGCTGGCCGGCAATGATGTCGTCGCCGGCATCGCCATAGATGGTGTCGTTGCCGGCGCCCATTGCCGCCCCGACATGCACCGAAATGACGCGCTGACTTGCCGGATTTGTGACATCGAAAAGGGCGTGGTCGCCGAACAGCCGATCATTACCGGTGCCGCCGTAGATGGTGTCTGCACCTGTGCCGCCGACAACGATGTCGTTGGCACCGCCGGCGTCAATGGTGTCGCCGCCGCCATCGAGCGGGCTTATGGAGAAGCCCTTGTTGAGGTTGGCAACTGCGCCGGTGATGGTGAATTCGAGACGCGCATTGTCACCAAAGATGATATCGGCCCCGCCGGCCGTGGTGATCATATCACCAAAGGCGCCGCCAACGACGATCTGGTCGTCGCCGCCGGTGACGATCGTGTCGACCCCGCCCCTGCTGGTGTCGATCGAATAGGCAAGCGAAGGCAACGTGCCGTTGAACTCGGCATAGCCGCTGTCCCCGAACACCACGCTGCTGCCAGTACCGATCTTGATGCTGTCGCCGGCACCGCCGCCAAACACCACATGCTTGCCATTGCCCGCTTCGATGTTGTCGACGCCGTCATTCTGGTCCCAGGCACTGCGCACGGCGGCAAGCCCTCCGGCGAGGTAGATCGCCTTGCCGTTGTCGCCGAGAATGATGTGGTTGCCGCCGCCGGCCGTGATCCTGTCGCCGAACGAACCGCCCATCAGCACATGGTTGCCGCTCTGCACGACGATGGTGTCGATACCGCCATCGGCGAGATCCATCGTTTCGATGCGCAGACGCGAGCCATCGACATCAAACAGCGCCATGCCGTTGTCGCCAAGAATGACGCTGTCGCCATTGCCGGCAGTCAGGCCGTCGTCTCCCATGCCGCCGAAGATGACGTTCTTGCCCGAGCCGGCATTGATGGTGTCGTTGCCGCCCTTGGTCGGATTGCTCGTCGCAACCAACAGGACAGGACGATCACGCATCATGTCGAGCGTGCCGACCGAGAGCACCAGGTCGGAACCGTCCACTGTCGCCTTTTGCGCGATGATGCCGTGATCGCCGATGATCACGTCGTCGCTCGCACCGCTGGTGATGGTGTCGGAGCCTGCCAGTTCGGTAACCCCCTGAGCGTTGATCCCGTCATCGTCGATGGTGACAGTGCGGGTCAGGTAGCCCACGTCGAAGGCCGAGTCACCGATGATCCAGTTCTTGCCTGTACCGCCCGTGATAATGTCGTTGCCGGCGCCGCCGGCAATGAAGCTGGTGCCCTTGCCCCCGGTCAATGTGTCGTTTTCAGCGCCACCGTCGATAACCACGACGCCGGTTGCACCCGCGGCATTGATGATGTCGTTGCCGGTATTCAGGAACGAATAGGCAGTGCCGTTCGGGGTACCTGGGGTCGAGCCGTAACGCTTGCCGTCGGCGGACGTATCGCCAAACAAGACAACCGGCCCGGTGCTGCCAGTGACTGTCAACGTGTCGGCGCCACCGCCGCCATGAACTACCGTCAGCGTGTTCTGGTTGGTACTTTCGATGACGAAATTGTCGTTCGCGGTGCCGAGCAGCACTTCCACTACACCGACATTGGTGTAGGTGATGCCACGCGCCACAGCCACCGGAGGCTGGCCGTCATTGTAGTCGACCATCAGCGGGTCTGACGGCATTCCCAAGCCGGTGATGGTGTTGTGGGTCAGCACGCCACTGAGCGGCGCCTGCGCCGTATCGCTGAACAGGACGAGTTGATCGACATCGCCTGTGCCGTTCTGACCGGTGCTCACCACCACAGGATGATTGGCTTCCGTCGGCAACGCGACAGCCTTGGTGAGCGACCTGTCGGTTTCGCCGACCCCGCCAACGATGTGCAGCGGGCCCGTGATGCGGTTGAGTTCGTGCGGCTGCTGCGAGAACACCCTGATACCGTCGGGTGTGGTTTCGCCATTTTCATCGAAGACCAGATCGACCGTGACGGGCGAATCCCAGTTGCTGTCGTTGAACTCGACATAGAACCGGTTACCGTCGGCGATGACCCTTGCGTTGGTAAGCGCCCGCGCCTGGCCGTCGATGTTGATGTAGACCCTGACCGGAGCTGTAGGCTTCGCCGTCAGCACGATCTGGTAGCTGTCGGTTTCGCCCGCCTTGGAGACGGTGGTGCTGCCGTCTGTTTCGATGATTTCGACGCCTGGCGTCTCGGCATCGACGAGGTCGACATTGACCTCCTGGCTCTCCACACCTGCGTAGACGCCACCAGCCGGCTGGCTCGTCTCCACCGAATGCGCGATCCGCTGCACCATCCGGTTTTCCGGCGTGCCGTCGGCATCGGCCGTTACAGTGACGGTCTGCGCATCGTTCCAGGCAAAGATCCCGTTGGCCAGATCGGCGACCAGTCCGAACTTGATCTCCACCACGGAGAGGGTCAGCTGATTGCTGGTGGCCAGCTTGACGGTCACGATCTCGCCCGCTGCCGGCGGCTTGGTCAGCTCGACCGTGTAGCTGTCGCCAACCGCGTCGCCTTCGCGCACGCCGGTCGAGCCGCTGCTTTCGGTGATCAGAACATCCGGCTTGTCGTCGTCGATGACGGTGACCAGTACGTTGGGGATCTGATAGCCGTCGAACTGGCCTTCCGCGGTCGGCGGCAGCGGGTTGCCGTTGCTGTCGAGATGGATGACCGAATGGCTGATGGCGACGACAGCCGGCCCTTCATGGGCAGCATCATCGGCGGCCTTCACGAAGATCGTTGCGCCGGCCTGCCAGTTGCTGCCGTCGAAAGCGATCGTCAGCGATTCCGAATAGGTGACGCCATCGAGCGATACCAGGATGGTCTTGCCGCTCTTGCCGCGCAGGGCAGCGGACGCCTGGGCGGCGGAAACGGTGACATAGGCGATGGTGCCCGCCAGCGGCGCCGCCGGCAAGGTGAAGTGATAGGTGTCGAAGCTGCTGTCGCCCTCGCGCACCTTCACCCCGTCGCCAATATCGACGGCGGCAGTGCCGTCGCCCTTGGCGGTCAGGTCGAGACCACGCACGAACAGGCCGTTGTAGCGCGGGTCGGTGCTCGAAACGGTGTGGCTGACAATACCGCTGCCGCCATTGCCGTCATCCGACACGACAGTCTTGGTGACATCGCCGGCGACATTGAACGTGTCGCTGCCGAGGCCGCCGATCAGCGTGGTGACGACGTCGCTGGCCGTCGACAGGACATAGAAGGTGTCGTCGCCCTCAAGACCATCAACATCGATAGCCTCGGCATTGGCGACGCGGACCGTCAGGCCGGCGCCATAGACGCCGTCCTTGGTGATCACGAAGACATCGGCTAGCTCCGTACCCAGCACCACGACCTTGTCGAAGCCAGCACCACCATCGATGCTGACCGGCGCGTTGACATTGTATTGGATGATGTCGTCGCCGGCACCACCATTGAGCTTGACGTTGACGCCTTCGGCCAGCGCAAACGCGCGGATGACGAACTCGTCGTTGCCGTCTTCGCCTTCGAGCCGCAGGTCGGCATGGTTCGAATAGACATTGAACTTGTCGTTGCCATCGCCGCCATACAGTACCGCCGGCAAGGTGATGCCCTTCGACAGGTACCCAAGCGTTGTGTTGATTGTTTCGAAACGGTCCTCGAGCGGCGTGATGGCGTAGGTTCCGCTCGGGTCGAGCTTGCCATCGGCATCGACCTTTTGATTGCGCGAGCTGCCGAACACTTGGCCGACCTGGAAGAGGTCGTCGCCGGCACCGCCATCGACAGTCAGGATTGCCGCGTTGTCATCGAAATAGAAGCTGTCATTGCCGGCATTGCCGTTGACCAGCACGCGGCCGTTGATGCTCGCATTGTAGTTGATGCGCTCGATGGCGGGCGCATAACCGCCGGCAATCGGCCGCAGATTGGCGATGAAATTCTTGCGGAACAGGAAGGTATCGGCAAGCGCGGTACCTTCGATGGTCAGCGTGTCTTCGCCATTTGCAGCCCCGCCGCTGTCGCGAACATTCATCACATAATCGGAGGCGCCGTCGATGTTGATGATCACCGCGTCGGAACCCGCTTGCCCGTCGATCGTCAGTTCGTCGCGCAGGTCGCGTCCATTCGCATCCTTGGCGAATACCGCCTTCACCACGCCCTGATAGGTGTTCATCGTCGGCAGTTTGTCGACAACGATTTCGTCGTTGCCGTCACCGCCGCGAACGAAGCTGTTGCCGCGCAGGGCGACCACGTCGAGCAGGATATGGTCGTTGTCGCGACCACCATTGATCTCGATGGTCGGCGCCTGGAAGCTGCCGAACAGCTGGATCGTGGCGCCCGTGCCAATATCGGGGTCGGCCTCGCCCACAGGCTGGTAATCGCCTGTAATGACGATCCTGGTCTTGGCGATGATCGTTGCAGTCGCATTGACCAGCACGTCGTCGCCGGCCAACAGACGCACTTCGCCTTCGGTGGCCGTCAACGTCACGCCTGCCCCAACGATGATGTCGTCGTCGCCGCCGGCCTTGTCGGTTGCCCAGAACTCGAGTTCGCTGTCCATGACAGCACTGTTTTCGGCGATCGTGATCGGGCTGGACGCCTTGATGAAGGCGCTGCCGCCGGCATTGACGCCGGAGATATCGCTGCGCACACCGCCAACGACAAGCGCGCCGAGATTGTGGATCCAGGTGTTGCTGTCGCGCGACCAGGATTCGAGATTGCCGACCTGGGTGACGACACGCTTGTTGCCTTGGCCGATGTCGACGCTGGCAAACAGATAGGCTCGGCGCGACACCACATTGGCCAATGCGTCCGAGCGCCCATTGATCATGCTGCCATTGAGCACGGTCAGGAAGGCCACCGCGTCCTCGAAAGAGGCATTGTCGAACAGGCCTGTCTTGACCTCCCGCAGGATCATGTCGCCTGCCGCTTCGACCAGATACACGCTGCCCGTATCGGTATAGGCGCTGACCGAACCGGTTGAGGCATGGGAGCTGTCGATTTCGAGATTGTCCCCGAGCGCTCCGATGTCCATGAAGGCGCGCAAGGTGACGTGCCTGCCGATCACATCCGCCTTGGTGCGGATCGGTGTTCCATCGGGTTCGAAACCGCTGGGCAATTCAGCGTCGAGAATGGACCCGGCTGCTGCGGTCAGGCTGACATCGCCGAGGGCCGACTTGATGCCGCGCACATTCATGTCGCCATGGTTCTCAGTCAGGAAGATCGAGCCATCGGCATTGGCAATGATCGTGCCGTCGTTGAGATGGCCGGTCGAGGTATTGTTGACCGTTCCGGTGACGTCGATTTCGAGCGCGTTGGTGTCCGAGCCAATGGTCCCCGCAGCACTCAGCATGATGTGGCGCGCTTCGATCTTGGTTGCGTCGGAGCCGTTGATGGCGTCGAGGATCGAGCCGGATGTCGCCGTCAGGATGGCGTCGCCGCTGCGTGAGTAGACGGATTCCAGGCGCAGATCCGTCGACGGCGCAGTGACGCGGACATCGTCCTGTGCACGCGCGATCAGGCCGCCTTCGCCCCGCATGGCGACTGTGACCGCATTGCCAAGCTCGCCAATATGGCCCTTGCCGGCCTCGAGCAGGATATCGCGGCCATCGAGATTGACCCCAGCACCTGCGGACAGGCCATTGGTAAGGTTGCCGTCGACCTTGATGCGAATCGTGTCGCCTGCCACGGTGCCATCGCCGGCGACGATGTTGCCAAGCTTGATGCTGCCGGCCGAGCCAAGATAGACGGCTTCGCCAGCCTTGACCGTCACCAGGTCGGTCGCGGCGATGTCGACATCTTCCCGACGATTGACGATCACCTTGGTGATGCGTCCCTGGGTATCCATCGGATCGTCGAGCACTGCACCGATGTTGACCGAGCTGCCGAGCTCGACAGTCAGCATTTCGCCATCGGCGAGCGTGATGGTGTTGCCGCTCACCGACTTCACGGTGAAATAGGCACTGTCTTCGGTCGCGTTCTGCGTCTTGCCGCCGATGTAGATGAGATCGCCGGCCTTGAACATGCCGGCGGGCCAGGTACCCGCGATCAGCTTGATCGTGCCATTGTTGCCGATATTGCCGAAATTGACCTTGGCCTGTTCGACAAAGGCGCTGGCGAACTGGGCGACGCCGATCTTGAGGCCGGTCGCGGTTTCCGTACTGACCGAGTGGCCTTCGATGAGGGTGATCTTGTTGCCGACGACCTTGTCGATCTTGAGATAACCGCCGCCTGTGCCGTTGGCAGCACTGCCCTCGACATAGATCAGATCGCCAGCCTTGAACACGGCCGGCCAGTTGCCGCTTGCCAGCGTGATCGTTCCGCGCCCTGCCTCGGTCGCGAAGCTGACATTTGCGCCTGCCAGGAACTTGGTCGCATCGCTGCGGCCGGTTTCGTAGCCCGAGATGAAGACGACGTCCTGGCGCTCGGCGGCGGCAAGGGCCACCCGCTCATCGTCGCTCAGGGTGACCTGCTGGCTGCCATTGCCGAGGTCGATGACGGTATCGCCCTGGACACTGCCTACCGACTTGAAGGTTTCGATTGTGATCTTCTTGGCAGTGATGTTGCTTTGTTCGTCGACGATTTCGGTGTCGCTCACCGACTTGGTGAGGCCCGCACCGAATGCGTGCAAGAGCTCGTCTTCTGTCCAGACCTTGACGGTCGCCTTCAGCGCATCCGCCTTCGCCCCCACGGCAAAGAGCATCTTCTGGCCGGTCCAGGCGGTGTCTTCTGCGCTCTCGCCGAGGCGTCCGAACATCTTGTGCAGGTCGTGATAGTCGGCCGTCTTGCTGGCCGAAAGGGCATCGACCGCCGCATCCAGCCTGCTGTCGACATAGTCGTCCAGCCCGTCGAGGATATAGTCGCCGATATGTTCGCCGACATATGGATCGATCCTGTCCTCCACATAGGCGGTCAGGTAATCCTCGAGCGCCTGCCCGGTCAGCGGGGTTTCCGATGCCAGGTTGAGCGCCTCGGCTTCGGCGCGCAGATCGACAAGCCCCTGTGTCCGAAGCGCAGTCAGACCTTCTGCCCGCAAGGCATTGATGCCCTGGACGCGCAGTTGCTCACGCAGGACGTCGGTCTCGGCTGTCGAAACGCCGACAACGAAATTCGGATTGTAGACGGTGGGATTGGCCTGGCCGTTGCGATAGCTCCAATACAGCTCATAGGCGGCATCTATGTCGGTGCGCCTGATGTCGCCATAGCTTTCGTAGGTCTGCTTCAGCAGCAGATACTGGGCGGTACGGCTCGCTTCCAGCGTGTCGATCGCGGCCTGAAGATCGGCCGGCGCATATTGCAACGCCAGCTGATCCTTCTCGGCCTGGCTCAGCCGCACCGAAGTGCCGTCATAAGCCTGGCTGAAGCGCCAGTAAGTCTGGTACTCGGCGCGCTTGCTCGTCTCGTAGCCAAGCAGCAGGCTGTCGATCTTGGCCTGTGCGCCGGTGCCGGTGGTCAGCTGCAGGTCGGTCCACACGCCATTCTTCAGTTCTTCGTAGGCGCGTTCGTCCTTGACCGTCACATTGTCGGCATCGAGCAGCGAACCGGCCGCCACCTTGATGTAGACATTGCCGGCGCTCTCGACACGCTCAATCCGCATGTCGCCGGCCTGTTCAGTCACGAAAACATTGCCCTGGGCGATGATGTTGACCCGGTCGCCGTCGGTGTTTCCGGAATCCAGCATGAGCGTGCGAGCGGTGCTGTTGCCGATGCCGCCAAGGGCGCCGGAGGGCAGCGTGCCGGCGGCACCGACATAGTGGTCGGCAACCAGCTTGATGCTGCCGCCCTTCACCAGGCCAGGCAGATAGGTACCGCCGGGACCGTCGGCAACGACGATGCCGGCATGGGCCGAGAGATAGACATCGCCCTGTGTCGCCTCCACCGTGTGGATCGACATGTCGCCCGACTTTTCGTTGATGCGGATGTCGCCGCGGCTCGACGTCGCCTTGAGATAGGCATAGGCGGTCGTCGGCTGGCTCGCGCCCTTGAAGCCGTCCGGATACTGGTCGACGAGATCGATCTGCATGGCGAAGACGCCGGCACCGATACCGTCATCCGCATCGAGATCGATGCGCACGCCTTGCACAACGGAGTTCTCGTTGGTCGCCTCGATGACCGTCTGCGAGATGATCTGTGTCAGGCCGGTGTCATTGAGAATGCCGCCCTCGATAAGCACCTTGCCGGCGCCAGTCGAGTTGATCTTGATCGTGGCTTCCTCGTAACCCAGGAACTGGATCGAAACCGGACGATCGGCCTCGATCGTGTGCGTCGCGACGGTGCGCGAACTCGTCTCGGTGATGTACTCCTGGTAATAGGTCTTCTTTCCATACCAGGTACTTGTCGTCCATTTGTTGCCTGTCACCGTCGTCGAGTTCAGCACAGACGTCTTCGACCCGAAGTCGTAAGCGGCGCTGACATTGCTCTCGAAGAAATAGTCACTGCCCGGAACCAGGGTCGGCTCCTGGAGCACCTCGCGGACACTGCTGCGCAGCGCATCGGGATCCTTCGCAAGGGCATCGATGCCGATCCACGAGGAGGTACCGTATGTATTGGTGACGCGATCTTTCTGAACACTGGCGACCGACCAGCCATAACGCCAGCCTTCCTTGATCGCATAGTTCTGCGAGAAGTCGAACGCACCGTCATAGTTCGTCGCCGCGCCGAGAACTCCTGCGCCCAGCACCGACACCATCTTCTTGTTAGGCTGCGCGTTGCCGCTCGTCGGCGATCCGGTCGGGGCGACCGTCTGCGGCACGAACTGCGTCACGCGCACATCGACGCTGCCGTCGGCGCGGGTCTGGTACCAGGTCTGGGTGTAGCTGCCCTCGACCGCGGAGCCATTCTGCGTGGCCGGCTTGGCCTTGTCGTTGAGGATGATCGTACCGGCGCCACGCTGCGTGACGTCGATGCGCTGGATCACCACGTCGTAGTCGGTCGAGTTGTTGACCGTCACGTTGACATAGCCGCCAAGCGCCTTGATCGCTCCGTTGCCGGTGTTCATCATCTTGCCGGTGATGGTGATCGAACCGCCGGGAGTACGGAACTCCTGCAGAAACACGCGATTGTTGGCTGAATCCCAGAACGCCTTGAATTCGTTGAACGAAGCTGTCTTGAGCGCGATCAGCCCCGGCTGCAACTTGCCACTGGCGATATCCTTCTTGATCTGCTCGATCTCGGCCTGCGTCGTTGCGTTGATGTTGAGGACGTAGTCTTCGTAGCCGCTCTGGATCAGGCCGTTGAGGTTGATGTATTCGGCATTGATCGAAATGCGGCTGGCATAGATACCCTTGACCGGGAGCTTCGCGATCTCGTTCGCGGCGTCGGTCGAGCTCGCCTGCCCCATGCCGCCGCCGGTGATCTGCTTCCACGACGCATACGGGTCGCCGCCGCTATGCAGCACGCTGCCCGGCGGCAGGTCGATCACCACCATGCCGAAGGTGATGATATCAAGCGAGGCGCTACGAATGTTGCCATTGATGGTGATGTCGCCGGAACCGACGGAATTATCGATCTTGACGTTGGCAGTGATCGCGTCGATGTCGCCCGAGATGACGATCGCCGGCCACGGGCTGGGGTCATTGCCCTTTTCCCAGCTGTTCTTGATCAAGACATTGGCGGCAACCGAGGTGCCCTCGGTCCTGGTGATCGTCAGGTTGGTGCCGACCGACGAATAGACAAAATACGGATCGTTGCCGCGATTTGCCGCGTTGTCGACCGCGACATTGGCAAGGTTACGCGCGATCACCGTGGCGTTGGGGCCGGTCGCCGCATTGTAGTCCGAAATCTTGTCCTGGAAGCCGTTGAGGAAAACACCACCGTTGTTTTCAGGGATGTAGATCCCGGCGATGTTGAGGAAGGCCTTGGTCTTGTTCTCGATTGTCACCTTGACGTCGCCGGGCGCGTCGAGCTTGCCATTGCCCTGGAGTACGTCTGCGCGGATATCGATATAGCCGGCGGCAGCGTAGATCGGCGCGACGGTGATGGTCAAAACGTTCTTCTTGATCGGCACCAGCACTTGCGGCGGGGTGCCCGAGCCAGTGTAGTTGGGATCGTCCTTCCATTCGGCCAGGCCGAGGAACAACAACTCCCGCTCGAGCCGCCTGATCTCGCCATTGTAGAACGCCACCAGATCGGCGTTGCCGCCGTATTCGGCCATCTTCTCGCGGGCTTTTTCGATCTCGCTGAAATAATTGGACTGCAGCGGCTCCTGGCCAACTCCCAGCGAGACATTTGCAGCACCCGAGCCGTCGGCCTCGCCACCATGATAGATGACGGTGGGATTGGCTGTCGTGCCGCCGATGCTGTCGATGACGATGTTGACGGTGCGGTTGATGCCGGTCTGAACCGTGCCGTCCACGGTGACCACGGCGTGCGCCTCGGTATGGGCCGTGCCGTCGAACTGTTCGTGCGCCTTGCCGCCGAGCGCGCTGTCGATCGCCCCCATCAGCGACGACGCCCAGTTCACCGCCTTGCCCTGCGCGGTCATCTGCGCCAGGCCGAAACGGTCGGCAAACAGCCTGACGTTGCCGCCGGAGCGCACCAGAGCCTGCGCGCCTATGCTGATGTTGTTCGACTGGAACAGGAAGACATCGGCGGTCACGTCGTCGATCGGAATGGGGCTGCCGGCAAATGTGTCGGCATAGACGCCGAGCTTGTATTGGTCATGGTTGAAGTTGGCGTCCATGCCTACGAGCATGTTGACGTCGCGCAGCGCCTCGATCGTGGTGCCGCGGCCGACCACGATGTTGTTGTCAGGGCTGAGCTTGATCGTTGCATTGGCGACCGAAACGGTGACGCCGCCGTAATTGTCGACGCTGGCGTCGACGCGCGCATCGGCATGGGTGTTGGCGGCGAGATCGATCTGGCCGGCCGTCTTGAGCATCACACCATTCGAAGACGCCGATGCAGGATTGGTCCCCAGTTGCACGGTGGCGTAGAGGTTTTCGGCATCGAAAATGCTCTCGGCACCGATGCCGGATCCGAGACCGCCGCCCTTGTAGGCCACGCCTTCACGATAGAAGATCTTGTTCATCGCCTTTAGCGAGAACTCGCCGGCTTCGAGCGAGCTGCCCGTGACGGTGAGCCTGGCGTTGTCGTTGACGGTGATCTTGGTGTTCAGCGTCAGATGGGTTTCGCTTGTCACCCCGGCACCAGTGAACAGGCCTCCGGTGCTGCCATCGACATTGCCGCCAATGCTTGGCTTGTCGAAGCGATTGACCGCGCCTATGGCGATGGCCCCCGCGTTAACAACGGCGCCAGCGCCGATTACGGCGTCGACATCCGAACGGATCCAATTGTCTGCCTCCGCTCCCGACCCGGCGAGCAATCCGTAGGCGCTCGTCTTGATCGAGATGTTCGCCCGCGTCAGGTGATCGGCGTTGACCGTCAGGCGTCCGGCCTTGGTCTTGTAGAGTTCGAACCCGAGATCGGTCTCGCCCACGCGCTGCGTTGCGGCCTTGGTCAGATTGACCGTAGCCGACGCGCCCAGCACGGCCTGGGTGTAGGCGCGCGTCTCGGTTATCGCCTGCGCAGATGCTCCGGCAACGAGGCCACCGGAACCCGGATTGGCGCTGGCAAAGTTGTCGTCCGACCCAAGTGCCGAGATGGTGAGGCTCCCGGCATTGATGATGGTCGAAGCGCCGACCTGGGCAAGCGTATTGGCGATATCCACGCCACCCTGCTGCCTGGGCAGCGACTTTGCCGTCGCCTTGGTGGCACCAGCGGCAACGAGCCCATAGGCGGCACTGTCGGATTCCGCCTTCTGTCGGCTGTCGTTCTGGGCCGCAACGCTGACGGCGCGCGCCGCAGTGATGGCAACGCTTGCGCCGATGAGCGCCTGGACGGTGCTGGTGTTGAGTGCCTCGGTGATTGTTGAATCGACGCCGATCAAGCCGCCAGCCAGACCCTGGGCTTTGGCTGCCGCGGTGTCGCCGCTCGACGGCAGCGTCTGCGCCGCTGCAATGCGGAGATTATCGACGGTGTAGGTCGACGTCGAAGTGGTCGCGCTGACCCGCGTACCCACGATCGACTTGGCTTCGGATACGCCAACCGCCAGTGTGCCGGCATTGACGCCCTTGGCCTCGGAATAGGCTTTCGGCGTTGCCACCGCTTCGACGACGACATCGCGCGCCCTGACGGTCGAGCCGTCGACGCTGGCGGAGACTTGGTTGTCGATCTGGGAAATGGCCGAGGCGCCTGATGCGGCAACACTGATCAGGCCGACCGCCAGCGCAATCGCGTCGACCATCGTGCTGACGGTCGTGGTATCTCGCGCCGAAACCGTGACGTCGCCATTGACCTGGAGGACGCTCGACGCAATCCACGACGTCGTGGTCGAAGTCACCGTGTTCTTGGTGATCGCGCCGCCGCCGGAAATGGCGCCACCAATGCCGATTGCGGCCGACACCGAGGCCATGACCGCGTTGGAGGTCAGCGTGGCGTTGGACAGTGCTGCAATCTGCAGCGAGCCGGTTCCAACTGCATAAGCGGGCATGACGCGGTCGTAGACGGCCGGGACATAGACGCCGTTGAACACATTGCCCGTGCCGGGCCGCGGCGTGCTCGCAAAGCCGCGGTAGATGAAGCCGTTCGACTGGACCGGAATGTTTCCCGTCACCACGACATTGGCCGCACTGGCCAGATAGGCGACAACATCGTTGTCGATCAGGTTGACCGCTTCGGCAACGCCGATGGAAACCGCGCCCGCACCGAGGCCGATGGCCAGCGAGACAGCGGCTGCACCGGCAAATGCGTTGATCGTCGATTGGTCCTGGGCGCCGATGTCGAGCGTTGCGACCTTGATCAGGTTGCTGGCGCCGTCGCCGTCGACATAGGCCTTCACCTCCGCCGCAACCTTGTTTTTGGTCGACGCGCCCGCTCCGGCAAGTCCGAAGGCGAACTTGCCGGCGGAAACCGCAACCGCGCCGGCCGCAACCGTGGCGTTGATGGTCTGGTTGGAGTTCGCCTTGACCGCGACATCGCCCCAGCTGTCGACGCTGGTTTCCTTGAGATAGGCAAGCACTTCGACGGGCATCCGCGTGCCCGCATGGTTGAAGCCGATATTGTTGTAGGCAATGCCCGCACCGACTGACGCCTGGACCGCAACGCCACCGACGGCGACGCCTGCTGCGACCGCGCCCACCAAGGCGGTGATCGTCGAGGTGTTCGAGGCGTCGACGGCGATGTCGCCGCCAGATTTGAGCAGGCTGTTTTCGGCAAAAGCGCGGGTGCCGCCCAAGATGACGTTAGACGCACCGGCACCACCGCCGGAAACCGCAACACCGACCCCGCCACCAGCGACCGACACGGCCGCTGCTACGGAATCCGCCTTGATGGTCGCTTCCTGGATGGCACGGACGGTAATCGAACCTGGGGTGGCAGCCGTGCCGGGATCGTTCTGCAGCACGAACTGCGCGTTGTAGACCGGATCGTGTACCGGGATGTCGGTGACGGCGACGTCGGCATAACGGAGATAGGCGTTGACGTCGTTGGCGATCGTGTTCTTGGCGATCGATATGCCGACCGCGACACCGACGCCAACCGAGCCAACCGCACCGGCGACCGCTGCGGCCCCTGCTAGGGCGTCGATCTTGGCCTTGTTCCTGGCCTCGACAAGCAGGTTGCCGGCGCGGATCACGGCGAGGTCATTCGACTTGCCGGTGATCATGGCATCGGTGGCGACCGCGATCATGTTTTCGGTATAGACGCCGGATCCGCCGACGCCGACACCGACGCTACCACCGGCCAGCGCCACGGCGCCGGCCAGAACCATGGCCTTGATTTCCTGCTCGGAGCTGGCCTTGACCGACAGCGTGCCTCCAGCCGTGACATCGCTTTCGCCGATATAGGCGCGGACGCCGCTGGCGCCATTTGCCCGCAAGACGGGCGAGACGAAGACATCGGCTTCATTGCTGTTGGGAATGACCGGCACGTCCCAGTCGCCGATCCGGTTGATGGCGACCGATATGCCGATGGCCGCACCGACGCCTGTGGAACCGGCGCCCACTGCGGCTGAAAGGGCCGCAATGATTGCTTCGACCTTGGCCGTCGACAGCGCTTCGACTGTCACTGCGCCCTGGCCGTTCACCCTGCTGTTGAAGATGACGGCATTGGTGTCTGTATCGATGGTGTTCTTGGCGACCGCGCCGGCGCCCGAAATGGCGATGCCGGTCGAGCCGATGCCGGCCGCGAACGACGCCGCGACCGACTCGGTCTTGATCTTCGACGAATCCTTGGCCCGGATCACCAGGCCCGACGTGGTCGCCTTGACCTCGTCATTCGCATTGCGGATGCCCGCATAGATGTCGTTGCTGATCGTGTTTTCGGCGTAAGACAGCCCGATAGAGACGCTGACGCCGGTGCTGCCCACCGCAAAGGCGATCGAGGCGGCGCCAACGAATGCCGAGATGTCGGACTTGTCTTCCGCGGTGATCAGCATCGAGGCGGCGTTCACGCCGGCCGTCACGCCTTGCCCGACATCTGTCGTGCCATCGCCGTCGACATAGGCCTGGGTTGCCACCGAAATGACGTTGCTCGCCCCAGCCCCTGCGCCGCTCGCCGCGACACCCGTCGAGCCGCCGGCAATCGCCACCGAACCGGCGGCAACGATGGCGTCGATGTCCTGGCTGGACAAGGCTGTGACGCTAAGCGCACCCGACGACTTGACGGCGCTGTCCTTGATGAAGGCAAGGACCTTGCTGCGGTCGCCCGCACCATTGCCGATCTTGTTGATGGCAACGGCAACCCCGATCGACGCGCCGATGCCGGTCGAACCTATGCCGACGCCAGCCGATGCGGCAAGCACGGTGGCCGTAATCTTCTGCTCGGCCGACGCCTCGACTGTGATGGCGCCGCTCTTGGTGATGATGCTGTTGCTGATCGATGCTTCGGTATCGACGTCGATCTCGTTCTTGGCGGTCGCACCTGCGCCGCTGAAGCTGATCGAACGCCCACCCGAAATCGTAACCGACGCAGACGCGGCAACGGCGATTGCCTGGACTTCAGCCTTGTTTTCCGCATCGACGACAATGGCGCCATCAGAGCTGATGGTGGCGTCGCCGACCTTGGCGGCGACGCTGCCCTTGATGTCGTTGAAGGCAATGTCGAGGCCGATCGACACGGCGACTGCATTCTTCGAGGAGAACGAGGCGGCGATCGTGGCCGCTGCCGAGAGCGACTTGATCTTGCTCAGATTTTTGGCGTCGACGACGATGCCGCCGGAACGTGCGGTGATGCTTGAGTGGCCTCCGGTGCCGCCATCGATAGCGGCGATCGTGTCGGCGGCGATGCTGTTTTGGACAAACACGCCACCGGCGCTGAATGCGGTTGCGCCGCCGGAGCCCGCCAGGCCAATGGCGACCGATGCTGCCACCGTGGTTGCGTCGATAGTCTGGCTCGACGTCGCCAGCACAGAGACCTTGTTGCCAGTGACGGTGGCATTGCTGATGCGCGCGTCGGTCTTGAGCGGCTTGGCGACACCCGCCTGTGTGATGCTGCCGGTGTAGCCGATATAGTTGAAGGCCAGCACGATGCCGACGGCCACGGCGGTGCCCGAGCCGGAGAAGCCGCCGGCGATCGAGGCCGCGGCAGCCGCAATGGTAGCATCGATGTCGGCGCTGTTGGTCGCCGAAACGGTGACGCCATCGCCGGCCGCATTGCCGGAGGCGTTGACGTCGCTGGCCGAAATCAGCGCTTCGACCCCGCCCACGATGGTGTTGAAGGCAATGGTCCCGGCAACACCGACGGCAAGACCCTTGCCGGTGCCGGCAGCGACCGACACCGCGGCCGCCGCGGCGGTCGCGTCGATCTTGCCTGCCTGGGTCGCTTCGACCCTGACGCTTGCCGCATCGAGGTCCGTGACGCCGTCGATCAACGCCTTGACCCTTGCATCGATGGCATTGCGCGACACCACCGGCGCAATCGACACGGACTTGCCGTCCGGGTTCTGTCCGTAGGTGTAGTTGATGGCAATGACCGGAGCCACGACCTTCGACGTGATGCTGCTGGTGTTGGTGGCGCTGACCGTGAAGCTTCCGTCAGCATCGATGTCGGCGGAACTGGTCACCGACGCTTCGACGACCGCATAGACGCGGTTCAGCGCAAACACACCGCCAACACTGACGGCGTTCGGCGCACCGCCGCGCAAGGTCTTGACGTAATTGGAGATTTCCGAAGTGATGACCTGGCTCGCCTTGGCCGAAACCAGGACGTCCCCGGTCATGTCGATCTTCGAATTGGTGACCAGCGCCTGGATCTGAGCATTCGGATCGAGGCCTGAAATCGCTCCAACGAGATCGGTGCCGAGCAGCGTGTCGACGGTGTTGAAGAGGAAGTTCTGGCCGGCAAGGCCTACGGTGTTGAAGGCCAGGGTGATGCCGGCGGCAACCTGCTTGGCGATGGTATCCGCGTCGATGGTTGCCTTGATCGTGGCGCCGCCTTCGGCGAGCACATCGAGATCAGCGCCGGTGACGTCGCTGTCAGTGACAGTCGCCTTGGCGTAGTTCAGCACGTTGTTGGTGGCAATCACGCCATTGATGGCAATCGACTTGCCCTTGGCGCTGCCGGTCACTTCGACCCGCGCCTTGACGTCGGCGATGATCTCGCTCGTCTGCTTGGCCGAAACGAGCACATTGCCGGTGGCATTGACGTCGGCATTCAACAGCTTGGCGGTCGCGCCGCTGTCGATGTCGTTGCGGATGACAAGCGCGCCGACGCCGATGGCGCTGCCGCCGGCAAGGCTCGGCACAAGGTTGTCGTTGATGAAGTCGATGACGTCGTTGACGATGTATTTCGACCAGCCGGCACCGGTGAAATTGTCGAAATTGATCGTCGATCCGTCCGCGCCATCGAACTCCCACAACTCACCCGCCTGCGGGCCGCCAGGGATGCTGGTGTCGATATAGATCAGGTCGCCATTGTTGACAGTCTGGGTGCCGGACTTGGTTGTGAACTGGTAATTGCCGAACGCCGACTTGGCGAGATTGGCAACGACGCTGATGCCGTAGTCGTTCTTGATCAGGGTAAGCGCCTTGATCTCCCCTTTCGAGGTGATCGAGGCATCGTCGGTCGCCTTGACCGTCACGCCGACCGCATCGACGTCCGCGGTCGCATTGCCCGAGTTGTCGATATAGGCCTTGGCCTCGCTCGCCACCTTGTTGGAGGCGATGACGAAGCCGAGCGCCTTGCCATCGGTGCCGCTGATCGACGTCGATTCCGACGTCACCTCATTGCCGACCTCGGCATCGATGCTGGTACGGTTGTCGGCCGTCACCGACAGGTTTCCACCTGCCGAAATGTCGGAATTGACGATACCGGCTTCGGTAAAGGACGGATTGCGCCCGCCGAATGCGTCAGCGATCAGGTCGTCACCCAACAGCGCGTCGACGCCGTTGAACAGAACATTGGTCGGATTCCAGCCGATGGTGTTGAAGGCAAGGGTGACGCCGACAGAGTCGCCGCCCGTCGTGTAGGCCGAACTCTTGGTGTCGGCATCGATGCGCGAGACGTTTTCCGCCGAAACGTTGACGTCTCCGCCGGCGGTGATCGTTGATCCGGAAATCTTGGCGACAGCGCTGCTCTGCACCAGATTGGTGGCGATTGTGCCATTGATCGACAGCACCTTGTCGGTGTTGTTTTCCTGGCCTTCCGGTGTCGTGTCGGCTGCCGGGTCAGCTGGCGAGCCGGGCTTGTGCTTGGTACCAGGGTTGGTGTCGGCAGCGCCCGTCTTCTTGTCGCCGTCCCAGTCGACCGAACTGCCGCCCGATGCCGAGATTGCGCTGTCGACCTTGGCGGTCATGACTGCGCTTTCCAGCGCCAACACGCCCACATCGCCGGCGGTCGCCGTCACATTGGCGTTGGTGATGGTCGCCGACGATCCGCCGCGCACGTCGTTCATCACGACCAGCCCGCCGACCGCCTTCGACGGCGACGCCGACAGATTCAGTTCCTGCAAAAGGACTGTTGCTTCGGGCGCTTCCTTCCACAGGCCGAGATCGGTGAAATCGGTCTGCGTAAGGTCGATATCCTGTCCGAGCGCATTCGAGCCCATGAAGACATAGATGCTGCCGGCGTTGCCGCCGACCTTGGTCCAGTCGGGGCCAAGATTGGCCTCGCCACCCGCCACCAGCGCTTCGAGATCGATGATCGCGTCGTCGCCATTGTATTGGTAAATCGCGCCGGCATCGTCGCCGACGCCTTCGAAGCGGATGGCATCGCCATTGCTGATGGGGAATTTCGACGGCGGCAGAACATTGTTGAGATCGATCGCGATGCTGCCGAGATAGTCGTCGGCGATGCGGATGCGGTCGCCAAACTTGATGTCGCGGATCTTGGTGCCCCCGGCGTCGGGCCGGGTGTCGTAGTCAGCCGGAAACAGGTCGTTGAGCGTTTCCTGGATGATGCCGGCGCCACCGTCATTGGTCACCGTCGTCGACGCCACCAGCTTCGCATTGGAATAGATGCCGACCGCATCGTCGGCGATCACCGACACGCCGTTGGCGGCCTTGATCGTCTTGCCCGTGGTGCCCGAATTGTCGATCGTCGCCTTGGCTGCACCCGAGACCTTGTTGGATGCGATGATGGCGCCGTAGGAGGCACCAGAAGCGCCTTTCAGCGCCGATGTGTCGGTTACCGCCGCATTGCTGACGGTGGCGTTGATCTGGGCATCGGACTCCGCCGAAACACGGATCTTGTCACCTGCGTCGACCGTGCTCTTGAGGATGGAGGCCGTGGCATCGGCGCCGATGTTGCCGTCGAAAGCATTGTCGGCGAGATAAGGAGCGCCAACGAGCGTGTCGAGCGTGTTGAAGAGCAGGTTCTGCGCTTCCCAGCCGACGGAATTATAGGCGAGCGAGATGCCGACCGAGGTCGCGGCCGAATTGCCCGACGAATAGAGCCGCGCGTCGATGCGCGCCTCGTTTTCGGCCGTAACCGTGACATTGCCGCCAGCCTTGATGTTGCTGCTGGCGATGCTGGCAATGGTTTTGCCAAGCACGACATTGGTGACGATCTGGCCGTTGAAGCCCAGCACCTTGCCGGTACCGTTGATGCTGCTGCCGCCTGAGGCAGTGACGGTGCTGGTGGTATAGGCGGTGATTGTCGACGCGCCTGTCGCCGCGACATTGACCGCGCCGCCGGCCTCGACCTTTGCGCCCTGTATATAGGCATGCGCGTTGCCACGTGTATCGTTATAGGCGATCGTCAGGCCAATCGCCTTGGCGTTGGTGGTAACGATATTGCCGAGTTCGGGGAAGAATATGTCCTTGAAATCGGACGTCCTGAGCTGCTTCCATTGCAGGATGTCGCCGTAGTCGACATCAGTCAGGTCGGCATTCGCCAGTGGCGTTTCGCCGATGTATTCGTAGACCTCACCGGAATTGACGTCCATTTCCTGCCACAGCGCGGCGTTGGCGACATTGATGCCGCCGCGCGTGGTGATCGTGGTGTCGCCAAGATAGCGGTAGACCTTGCCACCCGCTTCGACCCGGTCGCCCTTGATGATGTCTACCGCCGCGCTTGCATCGGTGACCACATCGAGGTCGATTTCGACATCGAGATAGTCGAGCGCGACACGAACCTTGTCGCCTTGCTCGAGCGAACGCACGCCCGACTTGGTCGTGAAGTCATAATCGCCTGCGCCCAGCCGCTCGGCGGCGTTGCCTATCAGGTCGGTCAAGGCATTCAGCGTGCTTGCCGGCAGCGCTGTTGCCACCACCTTGATGTCAGCCGAAATCGTGGCCGCGTTGTCGGCCTTCACTTCGACCTTGCCGCCGGCCTCGACGGTCTTGGTTGCGTTGCCCGAGCCATCGACAGCCGCACTGTTGTCGATATAGGCCGATGCGCCGGCGGAAACCTTGTTGCTGGCAAGGATTGCCCCTGCCGCTGTGCCGCTGACGCCATATTTGGCGCCGGCGGCGAAGTCGTTTTCCCATTCCATCAGCGATTCAGCGCCGAGAACCGACTTGATGCCGGCCACATTGACCGCCACGAGCGCAATGTCGCCGCCGACATCGATGCTGGAATTCTTGACGTAGGCAGTGGTCAGAACCGGGCTCTCGGCCTTCAGCGCCTTGCCGATCTCAGGCGAGCCGATCAGCGTGTCGACCGCATCGAACAACAGGTTGCCCGGCTCGTAACCCACCGCATTGAAAGCAATGACGAAGCCGATCGTCTTGCCCGAGCTGGTCAACTTGCTGAGCGCGGTCGCATCGATGGTCGCGTCGGTGCGCGCCGAGACATTGAGATCGCCGCTTACGCCGGCGACGACGGAACTGTTGTCAACGGCAGCCTTGGCGCCACCCTGCACCGTATTGGAAACCGAAATGCCGGCCGTGCTGTCCCAGCCATCGATGACGCTGTTGTCGACGGCCTTGATCTTGGCCGACTCCTTGGCATCGACCGTGACGTCGCCGACCGTCGTGACCGACGTGTCGGTGAGCGACGCCTCGACATTCGACTTGACCTGGTTGCGGGCGAAGATGCCGCCCTTGCTGGTGGCGTTGCCGACCACCGATTTTTCGTCCATGCCAAGAGCGAGCAGGCCGGTCTTGACCATCGATGCCGGGATGAGGCTTTCGGTGTTGAGCTTCTTCCACAGGCCGAAATCGTTGAAATTGGCGGTGGCGAGATTAACCGACGTGCCGTCGGCGCCCATGTACTGGTAGATCGCGCCCTTGTCGCCGGTGCCGGCGTAATCGTCAGCCGAGCTGATACGCACCTTGTCGCCGAGATTGAGCGACGGCGTACCGGATTTGGTCGTGTAGTCGTAGTCGTCAAGGATATTGCTGGCGATCGAGTTGACGATGTCGGCGCCATTGGTGTTGTCGAGCTCGGCGGTAACGCCAAGGCTGGTGCTCGCGTCGATCTCGGCGCGGTCCTGCGCCTTGACGGTGACGGTGTCCGCCTTGACCGTGCCGCCACTGATCTTGGCAATCGCGGCACTGCTGACCTTGTTGCCGGAGATGACGGCACCGGTGCTTGTCACCTTGCCGTCGAACAGGGCTTCGTAGGAAGCCGTTGCCCGGTTGTCGATGGAGGCAGAGATCACCGCCTCGGAAACCGCTTCCACCGACACATCGCCATTGGACGTGATATCGGTATTGCTGATCGAGGCCTCGACGTTGAATGGATTCTCCGTGCGCAGCCGGATGTCCGACGCCCCCGCCGGTTCGGCGATGTTGTGGACAACGTCGCCAAGCAGAGTTTCCACCGTATTGAACAGCAGATTGCCGCGTTCCCAGCCAATCGTGTTGTTGGAAATCTGGAACGCAGACGCCTTGTTGCCGTTTGCGGCGGTGGCAACGGTCGAGTTTTCGGAAACGATGTGCGAGCTGTTTTCGGCGAAAACCGTGACGTCGCCAATCTTGTTGGCGTCGGTGCCGAGCTTGCTGTCTTCGATCTTGGCCGAAGTCTGGCCCTGGATGAGATTGGTGGCCACGACCGCGCTCTGCGCCTTTGTCGTGCCGCCGCCAGAGAGAAATTTCTTGAACAGGAAGCCCTTGGCGCCCTTCGGCGCGACCTTTTCGATCAGCTTGTCCTGGTTGAAGGGGGAACCACCCTTGGCCTCGCTCAATATGTCGGCATTGGCCTCGATCTTGCCGATGGATTCAGCCGTGACTGTCAGGCGGGCCGCCTCGAGATCGACCTTGCGCACAAGCGCGGTCGCACCGCCGCGTACGTCGTTGAACACCAGGGCTGCACCGGTCGCAGCGCCGCCGGATGCGCGCAGATTGTACTTGTCGGTGACGATCGAATAGTCGGTGTCGGGCTTCCACAGATCGCGGTCGGTAAAGTCGACGTTCAGCAGATTGAGCGTCGGGTTGTCAGCGCCGAGATAGGTATAGATCTGCCCCGGCTCGCCCTTGATCAGCTGCCAGTAGGCTGGGTCGTCGAAATTGCGCGCCGGGTTGTTGAGCTTGAAATTGATCGTCTGGTCGGAGCCAATATATTTGTAGAGCTTGCCGGCCTCGCCGAGCTTGGCCACGGCAACGACGTCGCCGGTCTTGACATTGATGGCGCCTTTGAAGCCGTCCGTGATGGTGTCGTAGTTGAGGCCGACCGTCGTGCCATAGGCGACAGGTACGACAAGCCCGTCCACCAGCTTGCGGTCGCCGCCAACCTGGCTGCCCAGAACGCCGTCGATCGTGCGCTCGAGCGAATGCAAGCCGCCGTCACTGGAAGCGGTGCCAGATGAGACGATCTTGACGTTCGAATTGACCGTTGTGTCGTCGGACGCCGTCACGGTGATCGCGCCAGCAGCCTTGACGGACTTGTTGGTCGTGCCCCCGTCGATCAAAGCAGAAGCCAGTCGGCTGACCTGGTTGGTCGCCAGAACCACGCCCATCGCCTTGGCGCTGATTTTGAGCAGGCCAGTCGCCTCGGCACGCGAGGTGTTCGACACGGTGGCGTTCACCACGCCCCTGGAGGCTGCTGCGACCAACAAGGCACCGGCCGCGCTGACGACTGAATCGGTGATCGACGCCTTGACCTGAACCTGTTCCTCGGTCGTCCAGAAGGAGGTTCCCAAAATGGCGTCAAGCGTCGCCTGGGCGATGCCCGGCACCTTGAAGCCGACAATGTTCATCGCCTCAAGTCCGGTGACGGCCTTGGCACCGCCCTTGAGCAAGCGGCCGACACCGCCACGCCCGTCGATGTTGATGTAGATCGTCGCGTCGAGGAACGTATCGTCGACGGCTTCGACCTTGATGTCGCCGCCATTGCTGGTCGAAAGGTTGCTTGCCGACACGGTCGCCAGTGTCGAGCCGTTGACGATATTGGCCACCAGGACGCCGGCATTGACCTTCTTGGCGTTGACCTGATTTGTCGGATCGTCGCCACTGTCTTCGAGCGCCTCTTCCATCGGCAGCGACAGGCCAAATGCCGACAGCTTGGTCTCGTTGATCGCCGAAACGACGATCGCACCGGCGCTGGTGACAACGCTTTCCGACAGCACGGCGCCTGTCGTCTTGGTGACCTCGTTGATCGAGCTGACCCGCGCGATGTGCTTCTTGGCCTTGGCGTCGGTCTCCGTCATGCGCGGCTGGAACGGCAGCGCGGTGGCCTCGAATTCGGAGCGGTCGGCGGCGACCACCGTCACCCCGCCGGCCCCTGCCGTAACCACGCTTTCGTCGATCCCGGCGGTGGTGCCGCCGGTGACGCGATTTTCCGCATCGAGGCTCGATGCGCGGTAGATGGTGTCGCTTTCGGCGGAAATGTTCAGCCCGCCGGCGACGACTGTGACGCCGCGCACCAGCGCCGTGGTCGTTTCGGTCGCATCATTGGTCACCGAACCAATGCTGTTCGAGGCAATGTCGTTACGAACCTCGCCGGCATTGCGCGCCGCAATGACGACATCGCCGGCAGCGTTGATGACAGTTGGCTTTGTGACAACGGCCGCCGTGGCCGGCCCGACAACAACTTCGGTCGTACGCGACACGTCGACATCGGAATCGATTGCCGAAAACACGACGATCGTCGCCAGCGCCGGGATAAGGGCATCCTTCTCGGTCTGGATCTTCACCCGGACGAGGCTTTCGTCGCCGGCCGAGATCGTCACTTCGCTCGCACCGCCGACCGCACCGCCGGCCTGGGTGATCTGGGCTGCGGCATCGACGGTCACTGCCGTCCTGTTGGTGACGGTGACGTCGGATTCGACCTGCGCGTTGCTGAAATCGGCAATGTTTGCGGCGACCTCGCGCAGCTTGTCCATCGACAGCTGGCCGACAGCGATCAGGTTGGTGAAGGCCTCGCTGCCGGTGTTGATGATGCCGTCCGGGAACACCTCGTTGATAAGGTTGGCCGGCAGGATGCCGTCGAGTGCGTTCGTCGGCAGCGCGATTTCACCAATGCCGAGGAAATTGGGCAGCGGCACCTCGGTCAACAGGATGTCGACGTCAACATCGGTCTTGGCGCTGACGGCAGTAGTGCTGCCGTTGAGGCGCGCTGTCGAGGCTAGTGCGACGGTGGCGGTATTGTTCAGCGTGGCGACGATGTTGCGCAGCGCCGGATCAGCCTTGCCGTGCATCTTGAGCACGTTGGCTGCGCGAGCGGCAATCTTGACCGCTCCATTGGTCGCCGTCAGCGAACCTGCGATGGTGATGGTGGCGGAGGTCGTGCCGCTTGCGCTCAGCGTCGCTCCGGAGCCGGCGGCTCCAAGCGAGGTGCGCAGGTGATCGATCGCCTTCAGGTCGATCGACTTGGCGCTGATGACAGCGCTTGCGCCAATATTGATGTCTTCAGCGCTGAGTCCCAGCGTTCCGGCCGCGTTGAGCGTGGCATTGACGACGATTTCCTCGCCGGCATCGACCATCAGCGAAAAATTGGCCCATGCCGGCAGCGAGCTGATCGTCGTCACGTTGGCGTTGTCGCCGAGGTAAAGCCACAGCGACGTCTGTGCAGCAATGTTGGTCGCCGCGCCATCGATAGTAACGACGAGGTTGCCGCCGGATGCCGAGATCGAAACGTTCTTGTTTGTCGCAGCGTTTACCAGAGCCGACAGGTCCTGGGTCAGGTGGCCGGCAACGCCCGGGTTGAACGGCTCCATGTTCTCGAAGACAAGGCCCTGCCCGCCGACGGTAAGCTTGCCCGAGCCTGCCGAACCCAGCTCGATTGCGGTGGCCGTGGCACCGGCAAAAATGATCGTGTCCTTGCCGCCATAGCCGCCATCGATTGCGCCCGACAGCCGACCGGCCGCGCCGATCGTGAAAGTGTCGTTGTTGTTATGCGCGCCGCTGAGGTTTTCTACCCCATCGAACTTGGCCCTAACCTTGTCGCCGACAAGGTTGCCAGTGTTGTTTCCAGTGAGATTCCAGGCGGTATTGTCCGAGGAATCGAACACGATACGGTCGTTGCCGGCTCCACCGCTGAACGAGATTTCCGGCGCGAGCGTGAGCCCCCCGAATGAATCCTCGTCGATGGTCAGTGTGTCGTTGCCGGCACCGCCTGAGATCGTGATGCCGGTGATCGTGCTGAGGTCGCCAAAGGCCAGCACCTTGCCGCCACGCGCCTGATCGACGATTTCGACACGCTGGATCGTGGTCGCGACATTGTTGGCGTTCTCGACCTCCTCGATCAGGCGGACGAGGATCTGGTGGTCGATGTCGACGCCATCGGTGGCAAGGTTGACGTTGAGGTCGGCGTTGAGCAGCAGGCGCGGCTCGAGCGGATCGAAGATCAGGCGAACGCGATCGGCGAGCTCGCGCTGTACGCGCGAACCGCGCGCGAGACGCGCCAGCTTGGCCGACAGGACCTCCGACAGCTTCGCGCGGCGGTGCGATATCGGACGTCCCGATACACCTTCCGACTTGAACGGAAACGCCATGCCCCTTCTCCCCTTCGCCTACCACGCACAAAGGGCCGGGGCCTATCGGTCCCAGCCTGCCGCCTCCCGGAACGGAAACGGGAGCGCCAAGCGCTCCCGTACAACCTATGCCACCGTTGGTTCCGGAGCCGTCTGCTCTTCTGCGACTTGCTCGCCCCCCACAGCTCCCGCTCCAATGCGCTCTGCCGTCGAGGTCAGGTGGCGCATGGAAAAGAGATGCAGGTAAATCAATTCCAGATCGTCATATGCCTGCAGTTCCGCCAACTGTTCGCCGCTAAGCGCCTTGAGACGCTCGCGGTTGACCGCAAGAAAGCCCGACAGCGTCAGCACCTGCCGGTTGCGTAGAGTGAAGCGCGCCTGCATCGACTCGAACAGGCCAAGTTCGTTGAGGCGCTTGGTCAGGCCGCGGGTGCGATGGAATTGCACCTGATAGGCTTGCAGAAATCCGAGCACGCTTTCGAGATACTGCGTGCGCTCGCCGTCATTGTCGAACAGCCGCTCGCCGCGGCCGGTTCGATTGCAGCCCTCGAACTCCTCGTCGACGCAGAGCGTAAAGTTCGCGCCATCGTCGTCGCTTGAAAACACAAACGGATAACGGCGCAGGAACGCCGGAACGTACTTGCCGCCCCAACCGCCCTTGTCGTCGACGAACAGGTTTTCATTGTCGCGCACGCCAAGCAAAACAACCGGGATGATGTCTTCGCCCTGTCCGGCAAAGACCACCGTGTACTCATCCGCGGCATGCGCGAATTCGGCCGCCATGAGCGGCACCGAGTTCACATGGCGCGCATAAGAAAAGTCCCCGCCAACCTTGACCGAGAGGTCTCCGTGGGCTTGCCGCGTCACCGGAACGGCGCGCTCGTAAATCAGAAGTTGTTTTGCCATCCCCGCCCGCACGCAATTTTAATGAGATTCTGTCCGACCTAACGCACGGTAACATTGCATATTAGCAAATGGAAAGAGGCTGTGATGCGGCCAGGCTAGAATTCTGCAGCTGGACCAAGAAAAGGCCGCAGTAAATCCTTATGATCGCCGAAACGCTTGATGTAGGCGGTGTTGAGCCCAAGGCATTGCTTGGAAACACAATTGTCCCGGTGTGGACATTGGTAGAAGCCGTTTCGAGCGAATTCATCCCAAAAAGCCGGGTCGATAAACAGCTGCGGCTGGTCGTTAACCAAAAGTATAGAATCTGCGCCGAGCAAGCATTCCGGATAGTTCTTGATCTCGACCTCTCGCCCCAGCGCCTGCGCCATACGGGTGGCCTCGCGCAGATAGGGCAATGCGTCCAGGTGATTGGCAACGAGGCCTTTCTCGTCGGTTTCCTTCATCGGGAAATAGAACCAGAATTCCATCTGGGTCAGCTTGCGAAGGTGTCCGAGCGCACTGACGATGCCGGGCAACAGGCGATAACTGTCCTCGGTCACCACAGTGTTGGTGATGGTCGCCACCCCGTCATAGCTGTCGAGGATCTCCAGGCCCCTCAGCGTCTTTTCAAATGATCCGTCAACGGTCGTAATGCCATCGTGGCTTGCCGCATCCGATCCTGCAACACTGACAAAGAACTCATCGATGCCGGCCTCGACGAGTGCCTGGCTGTAGGCTGCGCGTCCGAGATGCATGCCATGCGTTTGTATCCGGACATGTTCGAAGCCTGACGCACGCGCCCGTCGAGCCAGTTCGGGCAGATCACGTCGGAGGGTAATTTCCGATCCGGTCAGGATCAGCCCCGTCCAGTCTCCGGTGCGGGCATTGTGTTCGAGCAGCCTCGCGAAGGCTTCGTCGCTTTGCGGCGCAAGCCTGTCCATCGTGCCCTCGATCATGCAATGCTTGCAGGCGAGGTTGCAGCGGAACTCCATCGTGAGCGAGACGTATTTGGAGTGGTCGTAGATGGCCATCAGGCGTCCTGCGGCTCAGACAACGCCATAATAGGCGCTCTTGAGTATCTCGATGCGTCCCTCGATCATACGGTAGTCTATGCCGACATCATAGAGCATGTGATCGAGACGGCTTTTGTTATCGCGGAGGAACTGCTGCAAGCTGGAAGGATAATCGAGCTTTTCGACAAACCAGATCAGTTGATCGATGCGGATGCGCGAGAAATACACACCGTCATTATGCTTCTTGTTGGCCACGACCACGATGCCGCAATCGCAAAGCTCCGGCCACAGGATCGCCGCCGGATCGAGGCCGGCCAGGTCGAGATGCGCCGAGGTGCACACCTTGCCGACGATGTCGTCCCAGTTCTTCTCGCGGTCGAAGAAGTAATACAGATTGTCGAAGCGAAGCCCCGTCCGGCTGAGCTGGTAACACAGCCCCGACGAGACCATCGCGCTGGGGTTGCCCAGATAGACGCTGAGCTCGTCGACGCAGCGACGGCCCTCGCCCAGATCCTCGTCCAGATCGATCGAGAACATGAAATACGGACGCTTGGACGACAAGGCGAGATTGGAGCCCGCAAACGGCGCTATGGCCGCCAGCACGCGCTCGATCGAAACCGTTCGCTCAAGCCGGCCATAATCATAGAAATAGAGCTCCCAACTGTATCGGTCGCCAAGCTTCTTGACGCCCCAGACGGTCCGAAACGCACCTATTTCAGCCTTTATCGCCCGCACTATTTCGGCGAGCCGTGGCGGAGCGCCCAATGTTTCGAAAGAATGCCACAGAAGCGTCGACGAGCGCAGCTTGCCCGCGGTCGGCGCCAGCGGCCGGTAGTCCCACAGGCAGTAGTCGTAGTAGGGATCGGACGGCTGTGCCCACTCAAGCATGTTCACGGCCAGTTCCCTTTCGTCCACTCACGCCGAAATAGAGCGTGGCGAAATCCTGACCGTTGCGCCCAAGCCCGCCTGAGATATGGCCAAGGGTCGCGGATTCAAGCCGGACCAGCAGGCGCTCCAACTCCTGGTTTTCGAGATCATAGGCGCGGGCAAGAGTCCGCAGGGTTGCTTCAACCTCGTGGACCGCAAGCCCGGCGGCATAGAGATTGACGTCGAAGGAGCGACGCACCGAACCCTGCTCCGATACCTCGAGAAAGAATATCTGATCGTCCTCGCAGCGCCGCCGCGCACGCTCGACAATTGCCCGTGCGGCCACAGCAGACGGCAATCCGCCAAAGCCCGGCATGGCTAGACGCACATTGATTGCCGCGATGCCCCTGGCATCCGCCGGCCAGACATAACGCGTGGTCGCCGCGTCATGTGGGAGCCTTGCCTGCCACTTGACGGCCAGATGGACGAGGACATCGCTGGGAGCGTTACCCGTGGCAGCAAGCCGGGCAGCGCTGACATCGGCGGGAAACTCCAAGTAGACCTTGTAGACACCGGCCGCGCCGCCCTCGTAGCCGAACTGCACGATGTCGGCGTCGGCAAGGCGCGCCACAAGGATTGCCAGCATGTCGTCGGGCATGCCCAGCTTGCCGGCAAACCAGGCCAATCGGGCCTCGGGGTTCGTGCCCAGCGAGCTTTTGTGCAGTATCGCAAGGAAGCGATCCTCGTTGATAAAGTTCTGGCCAAGCTTGATCGAACGCTCGAGGCCGAAGGGAACGTCGAGCAGCTCGATCATCGACAGCAGCCGGCGGCCTGCCGGGCCGATCGTCAAGCCAACCAGCTCATCGCTTTCAGCTGCAATCATGCCGTTTCCTCAAAGCCGTGCCAAGATTGCGGAGAGCGCCTGTTCAGTCAGCTCGCGCTGCCCCAACCGGCCATCGAGTACAATGTCGGCGCCCGGTCGCACCCGCTTTCGTTGCACATCGTATGTGCCTGATATGAAACCTTGGTAATGGTCGAGATAGGCGCGCAGCCACCCGAGGAATTCCGCCGACTCATTCGGCGCGGCGCGAGCAGCAGCTTCGCCAATCTTGCGCGCCAGAGCGACATCTGCCGGCGTATCGATCCAGATCAGGACGTCGATCAGCTCGCCCGTTTGCCGATGCGCGCGTCCGAGCAACGTGTCGAACAGAACCAATTTCGGCCGGTCGCCCACCTCCGCAAGCCGCACAAGTTCGCCCGCCAGACGGTCGAGCTCGATCTCGTCGTAGTCCGAGCCTCGCTCGATCCAGCTCCGCACGTCCGCCGGCGGGCGGCTCGTCATCGTCTCGAAGTCGTCATAGTGCAAAGCTGGCACGCCAAGGCGCATGGCCAGCGCCTTGGTCAGCGTCGTCTTGCCCCCTCCCGGGTGGCCGGAGATCGCGATGACCGGAGCCTTCATTGCGCGGGCTTCCGCGCCGTGACCAGAAAGAACGGCATGTCCAGCTCCATCCATTCGACGGCAATGTCAGTCATGCCCAGGCCTGCCAACGTGTCCAGATACAGGCCGGGGTCGCGAAAGAACGGCAGGAATACCAGATTGGGAACCATGGCATAAGTCAGCGGCGCCTCGTCGAGCCTGATCGTGCCACGCTCGAAAATTGCCAGCTGGCCGGCGGGTTCCAGCGCCTCGACCGCCTTGCCGAGGAAAGCTCTCGCATAGTCCTCCGGCCAATCGTGCAGTACCGACTTGAAGCTGATGACATCGTGGCCGCGCGGCAGTGTCGACTGCCCCCGCAGGTCGCCCTCCATGAAATGCACGCGCCCGCCTTCGGCAAACTTGCCCACATGCTGACGCCCCAGTTCGCAAACCACCGGGAGATCGTAGACCGTCGCCATCAGTCGAGGTTGGCGCGCACAGGCCTGGCGCGCGAACTCGCCACTATTGCCACCGACATCGAGCAGGCTGCGGCTCTCGGCGAGGTTAAGACGCACAAGCGCCTCGGGCGCTTCATATTTGGTCAAGGTGGTGGTGTAGCTCACCCACCGGCGCGTCAGCTCAAGATTTTCGGCAGTGACCGCAAGGCAGCGATCGTAACGAAACAGCTCGAACACCTTGGCATTGGCCATAAAGCGAGGCACATCCGTGAGCAAAGCCTCGAAGTGCTCATGAACGTCGGGCGCAACCAGATTGGCAAACCACAATTTTGCCTCGAGCAGATCGCGCGCCTCAAGCGCCTGCCCGAATTCCCGGACCAGGCCATAGCCGCCAGAGTCTTCGACCACGCCGCTGGCCGACAGCAGGTCAAGAACCGCCCGCGCGGAGCCCTGCGGCATACACGCGAGCGCGCTCAGTGTCCGGACGTCCAGCCTGTCGCCTGACGCCAGCCGATCTATCCAGCCGCGCGCAAACGCCAGCGCCAGCGCTCGCGCCGACAGTTCCGTGGCGAGGTAACGGTCGACGATCTCAAACACATTCGATGGCATCGCACCCCAAATCCATGTCCTCCAAGCCGCGCCAGTTTCACATATCGCCTTGAAACGACTTCAAGACCGTTGCTGAAATCACACGCCGCCCTGCATCGAGGCAGCGACGACTACAATGAATGGCATCTTTATTTTGACATATTCAAAAAACGCATGTTAGTCGGTTTGAGTATAAGCGAGGGGACACGCATAAATGCTTAGATTGTTGTCGATTGCACTGGCAGCCGGAACCGCGATCCTGAGCACGGCCGCCTCGTCCCTCGCAGCCGACATGGCCGCCCCTGTCGAAACGACATATCAGGCGCCCAACTGGACCGGCTTCTATGTCGGCGTGCATGGCGGCATGGCCTCGGGCAGTCTCGGATACGTTCTGCCAAGCTTCCCCACCGATCTCGACTACAGTTTCTCGGATGAGGATGCGGTTTACGGCATACATGGCGGTTTTGACTACCAGTTCTCCAGTCGCTGGGTGGCCGGTCTCGAACTTGACTACACCAAGATGAGCTTGCCTTTTTCGCCCTTCAACGGCGGATTGAACAACCCCATTGCCAAGGTCAAATCGAGCTATTCGATTACCGGCAGGGTCGGTTATCTGGTCACACCGGAGACCCTGTTTTATGGCCGGCTGGGATATGCCTCCATCAGCATGGAAGCCGAAGAGGGTTTCACTGGCACGGCAAGTGGGTCGGTTGGTGCGACGAAGGCCGGCATCGGTGCCGAGACCTTCCTGTTTGACAACGTAACGGCCCGTATCGAAGCCAACTACGTAGATGCCTCGAAAGCATTCGTTACCGCCGATTCTCAAGCCTTTGATCCCAAGTATCTGGTTGTGAACGCTGGCCTTTCCTACCGATTCGGCGCCAAGGGCGGTTCCGCTCACGCCGCCGAACCGGCACCGGCAATGCAGTTTTCCGGCTTCTACGCCGGTGGTTTTGGAGCCTTCAGCTTCGCTCAGTCGACGCTTGAGGTGATTGACAATCCAGTTGCCACGACCGGACCGTTTGCCAGCGACGCGCTCGGCTTCGGTGGTTTTGTCGGTTACGACTTCCTCATCAACGATATGTTTGTCGTCGGCGCGGAAGCTGAGGCCGCCTACGTGAACGCCAAGTTCGAAGACCCGTCCATGAACTCGTTTGCAACCGGCGCGACCACCTTGTTTGGCACGCTCAAGGCGACTTATGCCGTTTCGGCACGGGTCGGCGTCGTTGCGACCCCCTCCACGCTGGTCTACGCCAAAGGCGGCTTTGCAGGCATGGTCATGGATGCCAACGAAGACTTCTTTGCTCTTGAGAACGGCGGCACCAAGACGCTTTCCGCTTATCAGGTCGGCGCGGGCATTGAATCTGCCCTGAGTGAGAAACTGACCCTGCGCATCGAAGGTGTGTACACCAAGGCCACTGACGAAATGATCCTGGGCAACTCGCAGACGGAGCAGGTTTCGATCAAGCCCTCTCTGCTGACGGGTCGTATCGGTCTTGCATACCGCTTCTGATGGCGCGGCAATCAGCCGGGGTCATGGCAATACCTCGCTAACACAATCGGCGGATGTGGCTTTGCGCTGACACGGGCTTCATCTATGTTCCGCAGGGCTGAGCGCCGCAATGGCGCATCAGGGGGAAGCATATGACAGGTAAAAGCAAGCAGCCAGTCTCCGGTGACGAAGGCGCTTCGCGCGGCGTGCAGTGGATCGAAGACCGCATGGCCACCCATTTCGCCAATGTCGTCAACGTTCAGGGCACGCGTGAACAGGTCGACATATTCTTTGGCACCAACCGCACCTGGAACGTCGAGGATGGCGGTTCTGTCGCTGTTGAACTGTCCAACCGCATCATCTTGACGCCGCTGGCGGCCAAGCGGCTCTGGACCGTTCTCGGCGGCGTCTTGCGCGAGCACGAAAGCCGCTACGGCCCCCTCGACGTGGAGTAGCGGGCGCAGCCAATGACACCCCCCAGGCACAGTGAGGAATTGGCGGATGCGCAAGCAACCGCGCGTCCCCTCACAGTGCTTGAACCAGCGCTTTGGCAGCGCCTCAACGAAGCCAGCACCGCCAGCGAACTGGCGACTGTGTGGCTGGCCCTCCAATGCAGCATGATACCAGGTGCGACAGCCGGCATCGTACGCGAGGCGACGAGCAACGGCTTCCGCCTGCTGGCTGCCTGGCCTGACGGCCATGGCGAACCGGTCGACCTCACGGCAACTGCGGAACTTGCTGTCAGTGAGGCCCGCGCGGTTGCGCGCGGGGCCAATGGCGCCGCCGACACAGCCCCTTCCGTAGCATATCCTGTCGTGATCGACGGCAAGACGGTCGCGGCAATCGCGGTATCAATGGCGATCTCGCAGCCGGCCCATGCCAAGGACGAGTTGCGCGGCGCCATCCGCCAGCTGCAATGGGGGTCGGCTTGGTTGCGGGACCACATGCGTCGGCTGCGCACAGAGGCGAGCAGCGGCAAACGTGACCAGTCCGCCGCCACGCTCGATTTCATTGCCACAGTGCTCGAGCATGAGAGCTTCAAACCGGCAGCGATGGCAGCTGCCACGGAGCTTGCGATCCGCTTCGACTGCGCCCGCGTGAGCATTGGTTTCCGCCGCCGTGGAACGACGCGTCTGGCGGCCATTTCTCATACCGCCCAGTTTGGCCGACAAATGAGCCTGGTTCGCGCCGTAGGATCGGCGATGGATGAGGCCATCGATCAGCGTGCCTCGATCCTGTATCCGATCGGGGCGGATGAGGCAGTCGCCGCCACCGCGCATCGCGATCTCGCGCGCATGCAGCATGACGGGCAGATTTTCACCGTGCCACTGTTTGTGGTCGACACTTTCGTCGGTGCCATCACCTTCGAGCGCGGCAAGGATCACGCCTTCGATCCCGAGACCGTTCGCCTGCTCGACGTCATCGCCACTGCGATCGGTCCGATCCTAGAGGAGAAGCGGCGCAACGACCGCTGGCTTGTGGTCAAGGCAGCCGAGGCGTTTGGCCTGCAGCTCAAGTGCCTGCTTGGGCCGGGCTATGTCGGGCGCAAGCTTGCGGTCGCCGGCATCGTCGCAGCATGCGCCTTCTTTGCCTTTGCGACCGACACCTATCGCGTCAACGCCGATGCCCAGATCGAAGGCCTGGAGCGCCGCGCCGTCGTCTCGGCCTATGACGGCTACATCCAGCAGGCCAACGTGCGCGCTGGTGAAATGGTCAAGGCGGGCGATACGCTCGCGACGCTCGAGGACCGCGAACTCTCGCTCGAGCGCTTGCGCTGGGCGACAGAGCGCCAGCAACGCGTGTTCGAACATGATCGCGCACTTGCAAGCCGCCAGCCGGCGACCATCAACGTGGTCAAAAGCCAGATTGACCAGGCCGACGCACAGCTGCGGCTCATCGATGAGCAGATCGCGCGCACAAAACTGATCGCGCCTTTCGACGGCATGGTGGTCTCGGGCGATCTGAGCCAGCGTGTCGGGGGTTCGGTCAGCCGCGGCGAAACACTGTTCGAGATCGCGCCGCTTACAGATTACCGCGTCGTCATGCAGGTGGACGAACGCCAGATCGCATCCATCGAAGTCGGACAAACAGGTGAGGTCGTATTCACCTCCCTGCCCGAGCAAGGCTTTGGTGTAACTGTCACCAAGGTGACCCCGGTATCGCAGTCGCATGAAGGCAAGAACCTGTTCCAGGTCGAAGGCGCGCTGACACGCAATTCGGAAAGCCTTCGCCCCGGAATGATCGGCATTGCCAAGATCAACATCGGAACCGAACCACTCATTGCGATCTGGACGCGACCGATGCTCGACTGGCTGCGGCTCGCCACGTGGCGCTGGATGCCGTGAGGTAGCCTCATGGCGAGGTCATTGTTCAGCCCATCCTGGTACCGCGTCGCCGACCTCAAGCTCAGGCTGCGCAGCCACGCCCAGATTCACCGCCAGCAATTCCGCGGTGAGCTCTGGTACGTGCTGCAGGATCACCAGACAGGCCGATTCCACCGGCTGTCGCCGTCGTCCAACCTGTTTGTGTCGCTGATGGACGGCAAGCGTAGCCTTGGCGAGATCTGGGATCTTGTCGGCCGGCGCGCCGGTGACGATCCCCCGACCCAGGACGAAGCGATCCAACTGCTTGCCCAGTTGCACGGCTCCGACCTGTTGCAGGGAGCCATGCCGCCCGATTTCCAGGAACTTGGCGAGCGCTCGGCCAAGCAGGCGCGAAGCGAGGTGATCAACAAGCTTCGCAACCCGATGTCGCTCCGGTTGCCGCTTTTCGATCCCAACGCCTTCCTCGATGCCACGATGCCGCTGGTCCGGCCGCTGTTCACCATCTATGGCTTCCTGGCCTGGCTGGCGCTGGTCGTCACCGGCATCGTTCTCGCGGTCATGCACTGGTCCGAGCTTACGTCCGACGGCACCGACCGGCTGCTCAGCGCATCCAACATCGCCATGATCGTCTTGATCTATCCGTTGGTGAAAACCATCCACGAGGCCGGCCATGCCTATGCGACCAAGGCTTTCGGCGGGGTCGTCCATGAAGTCGGCATCATGCTGCTGGTGCTGATGCCGGCACCTTACGTCGATGCAACGGCCTCGACCGGCTTTCGGGAAAAATGGCGCCGGATGCTGGTCAGCGGCGCCGGCATCATGGTCGAATTTGCCTTGGCGGCGATTGCCATGATCTTCTGGGCAAACGCCGAACCAGGCCTTGCCCGTGCCGTGGCCTTCAACGTGATGCTGATTGGCGGCGTGTCGACGATCTTCTTCAACGGCAACCCATTGCTGCGTTTCGACGCCTACTACATCCTCGCCGACCTGATCGAAATCCCCAATCTCGGCAACCGTGCCAACAAGTATTTCTGGTATCTGGTCCAGCGCTACCTGCTCGGTGTCGACAATGTCGAGAACCCCGCCTCGGCGCGTGGCGAACGCAAATGGCTATTCGGCTACGCCGTGCTCGCATTCCTCTATCGCGTGGTCTTGAGCCTGACGATCGCATTGCTTGTAGCGTCGAAGCTGTTTTTCATCGGCGTGCTGCTTGCGCTGCTGACCCTGTTCAATACCTTCATCCAGCCCCTGTTCAAGGGCGCGAAATATCTGCTGACGTCGCCGAAGCTTGACAGCAGGCGCGGCCGCGCCTTGGCAGTGACCGGCGCCTTGACGGCTGCGGTGTTGGGACTTCTGCTGCTGACACCCTTACCCTATGGCACCATTGCCCAGGGTGTTGTCTGGATCCCCGATCGCGCCCAGGTCAGAGCGGACACCGGCGGTATCGTCACCGAAATCCTCGCAAGACCCGATACCCTCGTTGCCGCCGGCACGCCATTGATCCGCCTTTCCGACGCCTCGCTTGACGGGCGCGTGAAGCTGCTCGAAGCGCAGGCAGCCGAATTGCGGCTGCGTTACGACGCGGTACAGTTTGCCGACCGGACCGCGGGTGACATGCTTCTGGAGCAGTTGCGCAACATTGACGGTATCATTGAATCCGGTCGTCAGCGGCGGGAGTCTCTGGTCATCCGCGCCAGGGATGGCGGCCGCTTTATCCTGCCAAATGCCGCCAATCTGCCGGGCCTGTACGTCAACCAGGGCGACCTTGTCGGCTATGTCGTATCATCTGCCACACCTGCCTTGCGCGTCATCGTCCCACAGAGCGAAGTCGATCTGGTGCGCGCCCGCACCAATCGCGTCGACATCCGCTATGCCAGTGACCCGGCTCGCGTCGTGCCCGCTCACATAAGCCGCGAAGTGCCGGCAGCCCAGCTCGACCTGCCGAGCCTGGCGCTTTCCACCGAAGGCGGCGGCGTGGTCGCGGTCCAGAATGGCAATGGCCCCAACAGTCGCCCGCGTGCTCTCGAAGGCCTGTTTGTATTCGATCTCGAACCCGAACAGGCGCAACGCCAATTGCTGTTGGGCAGCCGGGTTCACGTCCGCTTCGACCATGGCAGCGAGCCTGTCGCCTGGCGCTGGCTGCGCAGCCTGCGCCAGACGTTCCTGAGCCATTTCAATGTCTGATGCATCGACCCTACGGCCGCCGCAGCCGATCCTCTATGCCGAGCGCCCGGACAAGAAGAAGTCGCCGCTCGATGACTACGCCGCCAAGGCAGTTGCCTATCTGAAAGTGGCCGCCTCCAGCCATCGCGCCCGACGACTTGCTGGCATCGAGCGCAAGGTGGCGGCTTTCGACGACGAGATGCGAGCGCTCTCCGACGAGGAATTGCGTGCCCGCGGCCGCCAGATAGCGGTAGCCCTCAAGCGCCAGACGGGCTTTCCGGAACAGGTCGTCGCCGAGAGCTTTGCCGTCATACGCGAAATCTCCGGGCGGCTGAGCGGCCGTCGCCACTATGGCGTCCAGATGGTCGGCGCATACGCCTTGTTGCGCGGCTACCTCGCCGAAATGGCAACGGGCGAAGGCAAGACGCTGACGGCTGCGCTTGGCGCGGCAACCGCAGCTCTCGCGGGGCTGCCCGTGCATGTCGTCACCGTCAACGATTACCTCGCCGCACGCGACGCCGAACTCACCAAGCCGATCTACGACTGGCTCGGCCTCAGCGTCGGCGTGGTCGTCGCCGGTCAATCCGTCGACCAGCGCCGGGCGGCCTACGCCTGCGACATCACCTATTGTACCAACAAGGAACTTGCCTTCGACTATTTGCGCGACCGCATCATCCTGGGTCAGAACGGTGGCAATCTGCGGCTCAAGCTGGAGAGGTTGCAAGGCAGGAAGCCGCGCGCCGACCAGTTGCGCCTGCGCGGGCTGCATTTCGCCATCGTCGATGAGGCCGACAGCGTGCTTGTCGACGAGGCGCGAACCCCGTTGGTCATTTCCGGCGAAGCCAAGGGTGAGATTTCCACCACGACTGCCAAAGAAGCACTCGATCTCGCCGGCTTGCTCGAATCCGGCAAGCACTATGTGCTTGTCGCCGCCCAAAAGCGCATTGTCCTGACGCCTGAAGGACGCGAAACCATCGCTGCCTTCGCCGACGAGCGCGGCCAGGAATGGCGCGGCGTCGTGGTGCGCGAGGAGCTGGCGCGGCAGGCATTGTCAGCACTGCATCTGTTCCATCGCGGCGAGCAATATCTGGTGCGCGACGGCAAGGTGCAGATCATCGACGAACATACAGGCCGTGTCATGCCCGACCGCGCCTGGAGCGACGGTCAGCATCAGATCATCGAGGTCAAGGAAGGCTGTACGCCTTCGGCGCGACGCACGACGATTGCGCGGATGACCTACCAGCGCTTCTTTCGCCGCTACGCCCATCTTTCCGGCATGACCGGAACGGGGCGACAAGTGGCGCGCGAATTCTGGCAGGTCTATCGCTTGCCGGTCGTCACCATACCAACGCATCGGCCACGCCAGCGCATAGATCTCAAGGACCGCGTTCTCGCAAATGACGCAGAGAAATGGCGCCTGGTCACCGAACGCGTCAAGCAACTGAACGCCCAGGGCATTCCGATATTGCTCGGCACTCGATCGGTTGCATCCTCCGTCACCGCCAGCGAACGACTGTCGGCAGCCGGCTTGCAGCATCTGGTGCTGAATGCTGCGCAGGATGGCGTCGAGGCAGGCATCGTCGCGCTCGCCGGCGAACGTGGCCGTATCACCGTTGCCACCAACATGGCGGGCCGTGGCACCGACATTCACATTGCCGACGACATCGAAAAGATGGGAGGCCTGCATGTCATCATGGTCGAGCGCCACGAGGCCCGCCGCATCGACGACCAACTGGCGGGCCGTAGCGGACGTCAGGGACAGAAGGGTTGCTTCCAGGCGATCCTGTCACTCGACGACCCCCTGATGGAATTCGCCGCGAGTGGACTGTTCAAGGACTTTTGCCGTGTCGCACAACCGGTTTTGGGCGAAACGATAGCACGATGGCTGTTGCGCCATGCCCAGCGTCGGGCCGAACGTATCCATGCCGGCATGCGCCGCGACCTTTTGAAATCGGACGAAAACCAAACCCGCACCCTGGCCTTTACCGGCCGACCGGAGTGACCATGAAGCCCACTCTCGCTGCCGCCTCACTGTTCGCCGTGCTCTTGGTGTCTGCTGCGCACGCCGAGCCTCAGGTCTTCGATTGTGTCGCCGAGCCGGCGCAACGTGTGGCGATCGGCAGCCCGGTGACAGGCTTGCTTGCATCGGTCAGGGTCGGCCGTGGCGACGAGGTCAAGCGCGGCGACGAATTGGCTCGGCTGGAATCCACTGTCGAGGAAGCCAACGTCTCGCTTGCAACCGCACAGGCCAATGCGCGTGAGAGTCTCGAGTCGCAACGTACCCGCCTTGAGCTGGCCGAAGCCAATCTTGAGCGCTCACTCAAGCTCTTGAACTCCGGCGCGGTGACGCAGTCCAAGATCGACGAGTTGCAGGCGATCGTGGCCATCGCCAGGCGCGACCTGGTCACCGAAGAGTTGCGTCTCCGGCTCGCCGCCATCGAACTCGATCGGCAAAAATCACTGCTCGCCCGCCAGAGCATCAAGAGCCCCGTCGACGGTGTCGTGGTCGAACAGAGCTTGCGCGCCGGCGAGTTCGTCCGCCAGGACAGCGCCATCATGACCATCGCGCAGACCGACCCGCTGCATGTCGAGGCTTATGTGCCGACCACCTTGTGGGGCAAGATCGTGAAAGGCTCTCGCGGCACGGTATCGCTTGACCATCCTGCCAACACCCGCATCGAGGCCGAAGTAACGGTGGTCGATCGGATTTTCGACGCCGCCAGCGGCACATTCAGCATTCGCCTGGCTTTGCCAAATGCCGATGCCAGCATTCCCGCCGGCCAGCGTTGCAAGGTGAGCTTCGATACCACCGTCGCCGGACAATAGTGGGACGAGCTCTAGCGGTGAATTGTAGCTTTTACGGCAATACCTTGGTTGATCGCACCCAATGAACGGCAGGCACGATTAGTCGCTCAGTCGGAAATTGCGGATCCTGTCGAACAGCACGGCAAGCACGATGGCGCTGCCGATAAACGTGCCTTGCCAGAAGGCGTTGATGCCGAGGAGGCCAAGGCTGTTGCGGATGACTTCGATCAGGGCCGCGCCGATGATCGCGCCGAAGGCAGTGCCAACGCCGCCGGCCAGGTTGGCACCGCCGATGACTGCGGCAGCGATCACCTGGAGCTCCATGCCCGCGCCGATATTGGTGGTGACGGCACCGAGCCAGCCGGTCTGGATGATGCCGGCGATACCGGCCGAGAGTGCCGAGATCATGTAAACGGTAACCTTGATCTTTCGCACCGGAACGCCGGTCAGCGTCGCTGCATGCTCGTTGCCGCCGATGGCAAAGACATAGCGGCCAAATCTCGTCCAGCGCAGCACAAAACCGGTGAGCACCGCCAAAACGATCATGTAGAGCACCGGATTGGCTATGCCGAAGAACCAGGCGCCTCCACCCAGCGCCAGCAGCTTGTCGTGATCAGGGCCGAACTGGAAGACGACAGTGTTGTTGGATGCGACCATGGCCAGGCTACGCGCGATCGACAGCATGCCGAGCGTGACAACGAATGGCGGAAAGTCGAGATAGGCGATCAAAATGCCGTTGAACGCTCCGACTATAAGCGCGGTACCGATGGCCGCGGCAATGCCGACCTCGATGCTGTAACCGGCATTCATGACCACCGCCAGCACCATGCTACAAAGACACAGCACCGAACCGACCGAGAGATCGATGCCGCCCGTGATGATGACCAGCGTCATGCCGAGCGCGATGATCGCGACGAAGGTGACGTTGCGGGTGATGTTGTAGAGGTTTTTCGTCGTCGCAAATGAATCGGTGGCAAAGGACAGGAATATGCAGGCGAGAATGACGGCGATAAGGACCCAGAAAGTCTGGCTGCCGAAAACCTTCGACAGCCAGCTTTGCTGTTTCTGCGAAATGGTCTGGTCAAGGGTAATAGCCATCATCGACCTTCGTTACGTTTCGATGCGACCGACAGGAGTGATCATGCCTGTTCGATGGCACCGGTGATAAGCCCCGTCACTTCCTCCGGCGAACTCAAGGCAATCGGCTTGTCGGCAACCTTCCTGCCCCGCCGCATGACAATGACACGATCAGCCACCGAGAAGACATCAGGCATGCGGTGGCTGATCAGCACGACGGCAATGCCGCGATCGCGCAACTGGCGGATCAGGTTGAGGACTTCCGCAACCTGGCGAACCGAAATCGCCGCCGTCGGCTCATCCATCAGGACGATCTTGGCCTCGGAAAGCATGGTACGGGCAATGGCTACCGCCTGACGCTGCCCCCCCGACATCTGCCGGACGAGGTCGCGCGGCCGCGTCTCGGACTTCAGTTCCCTGAAAATCTCGCCCGCCCGCTTGTACATCGTCTTATAGTCGAGGACGCGCAGCGGTCCGAAGCCGCGGCGCAGTTCGCGACCGAGAAAGACATTCGCCGCCGCAGTCAGATTGTTGCACAGCGCAAGATCCTGATGGACGATCTCGATGCCATGCTGCCGCGCTTCCACCGGGCGATGCATGATCAGCTCGGCACCGTCGAGCCGCATGGTGCCATGGCTCGGCCGAAAGTTGCCGGCGATCATCTTGACCAGGGTAGACTTGCCGGCGCCGTTGTCGCCCATCAGGCCGACGACCTGTCCCGCCTCAAGCGAGAACGAAACGTCGTTGACCGCCTGGATGGCGCCGAAGTGCTTGGAAATGTTGGCGAGTTCGAGAACTGCCACCAGCCTCTAGCCTCCCGAAACATGCAAGCCTCGCAGCCGTCCCGCACTCGTCTCGGTCTGGCATTGCGAATTCGCGCTCTCAATCTCCTCCGAGGAGACGCGAAGACCTGCATTTATGCAAAACGTCTCGACAGCGTCAATCAATTGTCGGACGAACTCGATACAAATGTCTCAAAAATCTGTTTTGTCGGACAAATAGTGTTGACGACGAAGGCGCGCGGATATTAGCTAGGCATCGGAGGAAGAGCATGCTGATCCTTGTTACCGGTGCAACGGGCAAGGTCGGGCGGCACTTCATCGCTGGGCTGCTTGACGATCCGCGATTTTCCAACACCCATATCCGCGCGCTTTGTCACAACCGCTCTTTCGATGAAACCGACCGCATCGAGACGGCCCGTGGCTCGATCGCCGATCGCGACGTCGTGGCCAACGCCCTCGTGGGCGTCACCCACGTCGTGCACCTCGCCACATGCAAGGAAACGCCAAGCGACGTGATGGACGTCGCAGTCAAGGGACTGTTCTGGCTGCTCGATGAGTTTCGGCTGAGCGCAACCGCTCGGCAGTTCATCCTCATCGGCGGCGACGCCGCGATCGGCCATTTCTACTACCGCAACGATGCACCCCTTACCGAAGCGACACGACATCAGGCCTATCCCGGCAGCTATGCTCTGTCCAAGGTGCTCGAAGAGGTCATGCTGGAGCAGTTCGGCATCCAATATAGCATCAACTGGTGCTGCCTGCGCGCGCCATGGATCATGGAGAAGGACGACTTCCGATACACGCTTTCCTTCGGTGACGACGTTTTTGGCGGCCCGGTCTGGAAGACGCTGGTGCCGGAGGCAGACGCCCGGCGCTATGCCAGCGACGGCACTGTGCCACTGCTACGCGACGCCGACGGGCAGCCACTGAAGCGCAACTTCGTCCACGTCGACGATCTGGTGTCAGCCATATTGGCCGCGATCGACAATCCGCGGGCAAGCCAACAACTCTTCAACGTCTGCTTGGATCGCCCCGTCGATTATGGCGAGGTTGCAACTTACCTCGCCAGAACCCGACACCTCGAATCCGTCGACATACCGAGCCAGTACCACTCGAACTGGATGGACAATGCCAAGGCCAAGGACCTGCTTGGCTGGCAACCCAAATACGACCTGAAAATGCTCATCGACCTGGCCTGGCAGTACGAGCGTTCGGAAAATGATCCTCGCACTGTCTGGTATCCGGGTTGATTTCGTCGCGGGCACGCCGTGCCCGTTTGTTCAAATGGGAGGAAACAATGAGGAAGGCATTATTGCTTGCAGCAGCAGTCCTGGCACTCAGCGCTGGAAACGCGCTCGCCAAGAAGCAACTCGTCATCGTCGTCAAAGGTCTCGACAACCCGTTCTTCGAAGCGATCAACCAGGGTTGCCAGAAGTGGAACAAGGAAAACGCCAGTTCGGAATATGAGTGCTTCTACACTGGCCCGGCGTCGACCTCGGATGAGGCCGGCGAAGCGCAGATCGTCCAGGACATGCTGGGCAAGGCAGATACGGCTGCAATTGCCATTTCGCCATCGAACGCCAAGCTGATCGCCCAGACCATCAAGACAGCAAACCCGACTGTTCCGGTCATGACGCTGGACGCCGATCTCGCCGCCGAGGACGCGGCCTTGCGCAAGACCTATCTCGGCACCGATAATTACCTGATGGGTGCCCGCATCGGCGAGTACATCAAGAAGGCCAAGCCTGATGGCGGCAAGATCTGCACCATTGAAGGCAATCCAGGCGCCGACAACATCCTGCGCCGTGCCCAGGGTATGCGCGACACGCTGACCGGTCAGAAGGGCTTGACCGAACTGAAGGGTGAAGGCGGCTGGACCGAGGTCGCCGGCTGCCCGGTCTTCACCAATGACGATGGCGCCAAGGGCGTCCAGGCGATGACCGATATCCTGGCTGCCAATCCCGATCTCGACGCCTTCGGCATCATGGGCGGCTGGCCGCTGTTCGGTGCCCCGCAGCCCTATCGCGACCTGTTCAAACCAATGGCCGACAAGATCGCCAAGAACGAGTTCGTCATCGGCGCTGCCGACACGATCGGCGACGAAGTGGCTATTGCCAGGGAGGGTCTGGTCACTGCGCTTGTTGGCCAGCGGCCGTTCGAAATGGGCTACAAGGCACCGACGGTCATGATCGACCTGATCGAAGGCAAGAAGGTTGAGGATCCGGTCTTCACTGGCCTCGACGAATGCACCAAGGACACGGTCGACACCTGCATCCAGAAGTAGGGTTGCATGTCGGAGCGCCTGGTTCGCCGGCGCTCCGACAAGCCTGTGCGGTTCATTTGGAGCGCCGACGGTTCCGCCGCGCGCGGCGGCCTTGCTGCACACCAATCAAAACGGAATTGGTCCAGACGAGATCGACTCGGTCGATGGCAGACGGAACGTCCAAGAGGCCCCACGAAACGGTCGCCGACCGAACGCCGGCGATGCGTCGCCCCAACGCCGCTCGCATGAGCGGCTCGAGCGTGCACGCCTGGCTTGCCAGCGAGATCGGCCTCAGGATCGTGCGCGGCGACTATCCGCCGGGCACCATCCTGCCAAACGAGGCGAAGTGGTCAGAAACCTTCGAGGTCAGCCGCTCGGCGGTGCGCGAGGCGATCAAGATGCTGATGGCAAAGAGCCTGCTGGCATCCCGGCCCAAGGTCGGCAGCTGGGTCGAACCGAAGGACCGCTGGAACCTGCTCGATCGTGATGTGCTGGGCTGGTATGCCGCCTCACCCGATCGGGAAGCCTTTCTGCGCACCGTGCAGGAGTTCCGCCATATCATCGAGCCGGAAGCCGCCGCCTTCGCTGCGGAACGCCACAGCGAAGCGCAGATGAGCGAGATCAGCCAGAGCTGCCGGGAAATGGGCCAAGCGATATCGTTGCAGGAACGCACCCTCGCCGACACACGCTTCCACCTTGCCATATTGCGTGCATCCGGCAACGACCTGCTGGTGCCACTTGGCGTGCTGATCGAATCCGCTCTCGATCATCTCTTCACCTTCGTGACGCAAGAGGTCCAGGATCAGCGCGCCCAAAGCCTGCATGAGGCGATCGAGACCAACATCCGACTGCGGCGTCCCCAGGCGGCGCGCAACGCTGTGCACAGGTTGCTCGCCAATACCGACGACGTGATCGCCCGTTCGAGGCGGCAGACGCCTGCCCCGACCGGGGGCTGATTCAGGTCTTTTCCGGCGGCGTCAGGTCGACGCCGTTGATGCGCCCGACATGCGTCGCCAGCATCGGCACATAGAGTTCGGCCCCGCCGGCGGCCACCGCACCCGCGAAGGAATTCTTGGCGGCATTGCCCAAGGGGTTCACCATGCCGACGGAATCGGCCATCGATTCCAGATAGGTCAGGTCCTTGACCGCATTGGCGAGAGAAAATTTGTGGGCGTCGCGATCGCCTTCCAGCGTCCAGCGCATGAAGGTCTGGTAGAAACCGCAATCCATGCGGCCGTTGCGGATGACGCTGTCGAAGCGGGCGGGCGAAATGCCAACCTTGCCGGCCAGCGCCAGCGCTTCGGAATAGAGCGCGGCATAGCCGAGCGACAGGAAATTGTTCAACAGCTTCATCCGGTGGCCATCGCCGGTTTGGCCGACGTGAACGACGCGCCCTGCCCAGGTGTCGAGCACCGGTTTCAGCCGGGCAAACATCGCGTCGGAAGCTCCGACCATCGTGTCCAGCGTCCCCTCCCAGGCCTCTTTCGGCGTACGGCTCAGCGGCGCATCGACCAATGTGACGTCGAGAGCGACAAGCTCGGCTGCCAGCGCCATCGTCGAAACAGGATCGGATGTCGAGCAGTCGACAACAACCGAGCCGGGCTTCAAAGTGTCCTTGAGCCCCCCTGCACCGCGAACGACGTCTTCGACCTGGCGTGAACCGGTGACGCAGATGAATATGACGGTCGAGCGGGCGGCTACCTCCGCAGCAGTAGAGACCTCAATAGCGCCGCGGGCGATCATGTCTTCAGCCGGGCCGCGGTTCTTTCGGCCGAGAAAGGTCAGCGGATAGCCTTTGTCGACGATATTCCTGGCAATGCCATGGCCCATGAGGCCGAGACCGATGAAACCGATTTGCTCGCCTGCGTTTGTGCTCGTTGCCATCTTCCGTGCCCATTCGTTCGCGTGTTGAATTCGGCGCAGTCGTCACCGATGATATTGTCTGACAATATCTACCGATCTGGCAGAATGTGGAGGATAAAATGTCAAAACGGATCATGTTCACCGGCGGCAGCGGCAAAGCTGGTCGGCACGTCGTGCAGTATCTGGTCGACCAGGGGCATCAGGTGCTCAATCTCGACACCAGGCCGCTCGACAATCCAAAGGTGCGGACGCTGGTTACAGACATCACGGACAGCGGCCAGGTCTTCAATGCGCTGTCGAGCTATATGGGGCTGCACGAGTTCGACCCGTCGCTGCGGCCGCAGCCGGTCGATGCCGTGGTGCATTTCGCCGCCATTCCTCGCATCATGCTGACACCTGACAACGAAGTGTTCCGCATCAACGCGCTCGGCACCTACAATGTCATCGAAGCTGCGGTGAAACTCGGCATCCGCAAGATCGTCATTGCATCGAGCGAAACCACCTATGGGCTGGTCTTTGCCAACGAACCCCGGGCTCCCAGCTACTTCCCGCTCGATGAAGAGTATGACGTAGATCCGATGGACAGTTACGCCCTGTCCAAGGTCGTCAACGAAAGGACGGCACGCGCCTTTGCCCTGCGCAGCGGTGTCGACATCTATGCCCTGCGCATTGGCAACGTCGTCGAGCCGCACGAATATGAGCTGTTCCCGAAATGGTTTGCCGACCCGGGTTTCCGCAAGCGCATCGCCTGGAGCTACATCGATGCCCGCGACCTCGGTCTGATCACCGACCTCGCGGTCAAGAAGGACGGCCTCGGCTATCAGGTCTTCAACGCAGCCAACGACGACACGTCATCCGACCTGCCAACCAGAGAGTTGCTGGAGCGGTTCTATCCTGGCGTACCGCTCAAGCGCGAACTTGGCGAGTTCGAGACCCTGCTTTCCAACCGCAAGGCCAAGGAGATGCTCGGGTTCCGCAGCCAGCACAGCTGGCGAAAATATGTCCTGCAAAGCTGACTGCCCGGCGCAACCCGGCGCAAGAAAGCGACGCTTGACACATGGGATGAAGCGCCACTCTCTTGCGTAGGCGCTCCCTGTTCGAGCATCGGCGAGACGATAAGAGGAAGACGACACACCTATGGCCGCAAAGCCGACAGACGCAATCATTGCCGACAAGCCGATGGCAAGTCGCCGGACCGACGCCGCCCGCATCTCGGGCGCAAGCGTGCACGTTTCACTCGCCAGCGAGATAGGCCTCAGGATCGTCCGTGGCGACTACCCGCCTGGAACGATCCTGCCCAACGAGGCCAAGTGGACCGAAATCTTCGATGTCAGTCGCTCCGCAGTGCGTGAAGCCATAAAGATGCTGATGGCCAAGAGCCTGCTTGCGTCCCGCCCCAAGATCGGCAGTTGGGTGGAGCCCAAGGAACATTGGAACCTGCTCGACCGCGACGTTCTGAGCTGGTACGCCGCCTCGCCGGATCGCGAAGGCTTTCTGAGGACGGTGCAGGAGTTTCGCCACATCATCGAGCCGGAAGCGACGGCACTGGCCGCCGAGCGCCGGACCGAAGCGCAAATGGCAGAGATCAGCCAGGCGCTGCGCGACATGGGCAATGCCCCTACACTGCAGCAGCGGACGCAAGCCGACACGCGATTTCACATGGCGGTCCTGCGCGCCTCGGGCAACGACCTCTTGGTGCCACTTGGTGTTTTGATCGAATCCGCGTTGAACCATCTGTTTGTTCATGTAACTCGCGAAGACAGCAGCCTGCTTCGCGCGCAGAAACTTCACGAAAACATCGAAAAGTGCATTCGACTGCAGAAACCGACTGCCGCGCGCAATGCGGTTCGTAAGCTTTTGGCCAATACCGATGAGATCATCGGCCGACGGTCAAAATAGATCCGCATTGCGTCAAATCGCCGAACCAGCCTGCGACGGACAGGCGTCTCGGCAGCGCCGTCGCCGGGACGTTTTCATATCCGTCCTCGGGGAGTAGATGCGCCAGGCGGCTGTGCCCACGCCCGATCCAACGCTGGAGAAGCTTGGTCAAGCTTACGTCACATCGGTTCGACCGCCACATCTTTCGTCCTGCGCTGCAGCGGCCCAAGGTCGGCATTGAAGCGCTCCATCATGGCAAGCCCCACCGCACTTGGCCTAAGCGCTGGCGCGCGGTCATGAACGACCAGACCAGCACGCAAAGCAAACAACCGTTTGCCGTAGGCCATCAGGTGTTCGATGCCCTGCATCGTCGAGACGACGGCCGGCAGCATTTTGCGGTAATGCAACAGCGCTTCTTCTTCGTCTCGACAGATGAAGGCATTGTAGGCAGCGACTGCGTAGTCGATGCAGTCGGGTGCCAGGATCAGGCCGCGGCAACCGATGCGCAGATTGTCGAGCATTTCCAACCCGGCGCGGCCGTTGAAGATCGGCAGCTTGCCGCCGGTTGCCTCGACAAGGCCGGCAATGTCGACCACCGGACCCTCGCCTTTGACCAGCTGGATATTGGGGTGCTGGCGAACGAGGTCGCTGATCTCGGTCGCGCTCAGCCCACGGCCCATGAAGGCCGGGGCATTCTGGATCGCGACCGGCAGGTCGGTCGCCTCGGCCACGCGGCCGAAGAAGCGGATATACTCGGCAGCACCATACTGGCCGACCATCGGCGGCTGCAGGATCAGCCAGTCAGCGCCGACACTTTCGGCGTGGCGCACCTGCGCGATCTGTTCTGCCACCGACGCACCGAAGATGGTGAGCGCCAGCGGCACCTTTCCGCCCGTGTCTTCGGCGATCCAGTCCATAACCATCCGGCGCTCGGCATCCGTCAGCTTCGACGCTTCAGTGGCAAGGCCGAGCGCGGCCATGCCGTGGACGCCGACCCCAAGGCAAAGCTCGACCTGCCGGCGCATCGCACCTCGGTCGAGCCGCTCCTGGTCATCGAACAGCGCGTAGAGGATGGCGTGGATGCCGTGCATTTCGGCGACAGCGAAACGTGACATCGGCCTCTCCTTCAATGGCTTTCGCGCGGCACGTCATGGCCACGGCAACCGACCAGGAAGTCGAGGTCGGCACCGCGATCGGCCTGCATGACACGCTCGACATAGAGGCTCTGGTAGCCGCCTTGCATCTCCGGCACAGGCGGGGTCCACAGCTTGCGGCGGCGGGTGAGTTCCTCATCGCTGATTTCGAGGTGCAAACGGCGGCTCTCGACGTCGAGTTCGATCATGTCGCCATCCTCGACGAGGGCCAGCGGGCCGCCGACGGCCGCCTCGGGTGCCGCATGCAGCACAACCGTGCCGAAGGCGGTGCCCGACATGCGCGCGTCGGAAATGCGGACCATGTCGCGTACGCCCTTTTCCAAGAGCTTCTGCGGCAGGGCCATGTTGCCGACCTCGGCCATGCCGGGATAACCCTTGGGGCCGCAGTTCTTCAGCACCATCACACAGGTCTCGTCGATGTCGAGCGCGGGGTCGTCGACGCGCGCCTTGTAGTGCTCGATGTTTTCAAAAACCACGGCGCGGCCGCGATGGCGCATCAGCTCCGGCGACGCTGCGGAAGGCTTCAGGATTGCACCGTTGGGCGCGAGGTTGCCACGCAGGACGGCAATGCCGCCCTGCTGGGTCAACGCATTGTCGCGGGGCAGGATCACCTCTTCATTGAAGTTCTCGGCACCGGCGATGTTGTCGCCGACCGTCTTGCCGGTAACCGTCAGCGCGTCGAGATCGAGCAGGTCGGCGATCTCCTTCATGACGGCAGGAAGACCGCCGGCGTAGCAGAACTCTTCCATCAGGAATTTGCCGGAAGGCATCAAATTGAGGATGGTCGGGATGTCGCGGCCATAACGGTCCCAGTCCTCGAGCGTCAGCTCAGTGCCGATCCTGCCGGCGATGGCGAGCAGATGCACGACCGCATTGGTCGAGCCGCCGATTGCACCGTTGATGCGGATGGCATTGGCGAATGCTTTCCTGGTGAGGATGGCGGATAGGCGCAGATCTTCCTTGACCATCACAACGATGCGCCGGCCGGAAAGGCGGGCAAGCCGCGCGCGGTGAGCATCCACGGCGGGATAGGCGGCGTTGCCGGGCAAAGCCAGGCCGAGCGCTTCGACCATCGACGCCATGGTCGACGCGGTGCCCATGGTCATGCAATGGCCGGGCGAACGCGACATCGCGCTTTCGGCAGCGGCGAATTCCTGCTCGGTCATCAGACCGGCGCGCACGTCCTCGGAGAACTTCCAGACGTCGGTGCCAGAGCCGATCGGCTTGCCACGGAAACGGCCGTTGAGCATCGGGCCACCCGAAACGACGATCGCCGGCACGTCGCAGGACGCAGCCCCCATGACCAGCGACGGCGTGGTCTTGTCGCAACCGGCCATCAGCACCACGCCGTCCATCGGGTTGCCACGGATCGCTTCTTCGACATCCATCGAGGCGAGGTTGCGAAACAGCATGGCTGTCGGACGCAAGTTGGATTCGCCGCATGAGAAGACAGGAAACTCGAGCGGCAGGCCGCCCGCTTCGAGAATGCCCGCCTTCACGTGCTCGACCAGGCCGCGGAAATGCGCATTGCAGGGGGTGAGTTCGGAGAAGGTGTTGCAGATGCCGATCACCGGGCGGCCGTCGAAGGCGTCGTCGGGCAGCCCGTTGTTCTTCATCCAACTGCGGTGAATGAAGGCATCCTTGCCAAAGCCACCGAACCAGGCCTGTGAACGCAATTTCCGTGTCACTGTCGTATTCCCGTAGTTGAAGGTCCGCTGGCGGCGGGCGGCACTGCTGTGCCGCTAGATCAGCACATCAGGCTCCAGCCGGCCCTTGACCGGCAGGTCGACCAGAAAAGTCCTTCCGGCATCCGGCTCGGCACGGTGCGCGTCATCGCTCAACCCGATCCATGCGGAGGTCACCGCAAGACGGTCGGCATCTTTGCCCAGGAATGCCGGGCATGACGGCTGGCTCACCGGCAACGGCACCGAGCGGACAAGTTCGCCGTCGGGCGCGTAGGCGACCAAATTGCCCTCACCCCAGCGCGCGTTCCACAGAGTTCCGTCGGCGTCGACCACCGATCCGTCGAAGCTGCCCGTGCTTTGGCTTTCGGCAAAAACCTTGGGCTCGCCTTCCGGCAGTCCGGTCCTTGCGTCGCAGGCAACACGCATGATCCTACCGACTGCGGTGTCGGCGTAATAGGCAATGGTGCCGTCGGGGGAGAACGCGATCGAATTGGGGATCGAGATGCCGCCGTAAAGTCGGCGCAGCTCGCCGCGAAAAAACCAGTAGACGCTGCCGGCACCTGTCTCGGCCTGCTTGCCCATCGTGCCGAACCACAAGGCGCCGCAGGGATGCACGCGGGCATCGTTCGAGCGCGTGGCCGCGTTGGTCGCCTCCACCGATGTGTGAAGGACAAGACGGCCAGACGGCCTGTCCCTGACATGAAGGCCGGTCTCGGTCAGGATCAGCTGGCGCTCGCCATCGATGATCGCCTGGGCGCTCGCCATCTCGCCGAGTTGGGTGGTTGTGGTGCGATCTTCGCCGAAACGTTTTTCCAGCAGCAGCCCGTTGACGATGTCGAACCAGTAAAGCGTGTCGCTCACCGGATCGTAGCTCGGTCCCTCGCCGAGTTCACAGGCATGGTCGGACAATACCGAAACGAGGTCAGCCGGCATTGTTCTCGTCCTTGAAAGCCGCGTCCCAGGCAGCTACTGCGGACCTTGCCCGCTCCGCCACCTCATCGATGCCCATGCCAGGTCGGAACAGGCTGGTGCCGAGCCCGAAAGCGGTGACGCCGGCTGCGCGATAGCTGGCGAAATCGCGATACGAAACACCGCCGACGGCACCGACGACAGTGTCTTTGGGCAGCACCGCGCGCATCGCGGCGATACTGCCTGCCCCGATCACGCTGGCGGGGAAGAATTTCAGCGCCGAAGCTCCGAGCTTAACCGCTTTGAACGCCTCGGTCGGGCTCATCACCCCCGGCATAGTCACCATGCCTTGGCGGGCAGCTGCAGCCATCACCTCGGCGGCGATATTGGGGCTGACGACAAGCCGACCGCCGACCTCGGCGAGGCTATCGACCTGAGTTGCTTCAAGCACGGTACCTGCTCCGATCAACGCGGAAGCTGGAAGGCTTCCGACGATGGAAGCGATGGAGGCAAATGGCTCCGGCGAGTTGAGCGGAATCTCGATCGCCTCGATGCCGGCTTCATAGATGACGCCGGCCACCGCAACGGCCTGGTCAGGAGTAAGCCCGCGCAGGATCGCGACCAGTCCGCGGCGCAGCTTGGGAAATTCCGCTGTTCTGGTCATGCCGGCACTCCGTGGATCATTTCGTTCTGGCGCGCCGCCTCAAACAGGCCGATGCGCACCGCGGTGTCGGCATCGATGGCGCGGACCTCTAGCTCGGCGATCTCGAAAACACGGCGATAAAGCGTGGCGAGTGTACCTGATGCGACAAGGGTCACACTTCTGTCGGCATGGAGAAACTGTCGCCGAGCAGACGCCACTTCGCTGCCGATCATCAGGCCGGATAGCCTAGCCGCCGCGTCCTCAGGCGTCAGACCATGAAGCAGCGAACCGGCCCGGATCGAAAACAGTCGCGAGGCGAAATCGCCGCCGTCAGCGAGCGCGATCTCGCAGGCTCTTGCAAATACCGGGTTCTCCGTCGAGACGGCGTCCGGCTGCTCGCCAATCGAATGGCGCAGGATGGAGTGACCTGAGAGCAGCGCGAACAATTCGCCGGTTGGCCACGTCCGGAAAGTCTCGACGGCGCCGCTGTCGACAATCACCCATTTGGAGTGGGTACCCGGCATACAGACCACATGGCGGCCGGCAGTCTCGAGCTTCGCGCCGGCCAGTTGCGTCTCCTCGCCCCGCATCACGTCGGGGGCGTCGAGACTGCGACAGGCAAGGCCCGGCACGATGCGGATGTCGCGCCCCGCATGGGGAACGCGGACGGCGCCCCTCAGGATCGCCGCAATTGAGGACGGGACGTCGACATAAGGCGCCTCGATCCATCCCTGGCGCGCGCCGGCCATGCCGCAGATGATGACCGGCACGTCGTCCGGCGCGCTCAAGGCAGCAAGGCACCGTTCGAGAATGGGCTCGAAGCCGACCGTCTGGGCTGTGGTCAGCCCTTCGTCGCTGCGATGTTCGGCACGGGCGGCACCTTCGGCATCGAGGAGCCACGCCCGCATGCGGGTGGTTCCCCAATCGATTGCCACGATGACGGATGCTGCGGCCATCGTCCCCTCACTGCGCGGCGTGCTGGAGGACGCTCAGGCCACCGTCGACGACAAGACAGGCAGCGTTCATGAACGGGCATTCGTCCGAGATCATGAACACGGCCGCCTTGGCGATCTCCGTGGTGGTGGCGATGCGCTTGCCGGGATGAAGCGCCAGGGTTTCGGCGCGCGCCTTTGCCGGATCGGCAAAGCTGTTCCAGTAGTCGATGTTTTTCTGCGTCTCGACATAGCCGGGCGCGAGCGCATTCACCCGCACGCCGGAAGCCGCATATTCGAGCGCCAGGGACTTGGTGAGGCCAAGCAACGCGTGCTTGGCCAGCGGATAGGGAAAGGTATGCGGAATGATGGTGAAGGAATGCGTCGAGGCGATGTTGAGAATCGCCCCGCCGCCTGCCGAGATCATGCCCGGCAATACTGCCTTGCAGCAGTTCCATGCGCCCTTGAGATTGACGTCGAAACAACGCTGCCATTCGGCATCGGTGGTTTCGAGCGGCGAACCAAAGACGTTGATGCCGGCATTGTTGATCAGGGCGTTGACGGGGCCGATCGTCTTTTCCGCCGAGATCATGGCGGCAGCTATGGCAGTCATATCGGAAATGTCGGCCTCGGCATGACCGAGCGCGCCCTCGGATGCCCCAAGCTTGGCAACAGTCTCGCGCAGCAGCGGACCGTCACGGTCGACGATGAAAAGTCTTGCACCCTCCTTCAGGCATTGCTGAGCTATGGCCAGACCAATGCCCTGTGCTGCGCCGGTCAGGAAAATGCGTTTGCCGACAAGACGGTCGCTCATTGGGTAACCTCGAAGTTCGAGACGGTGATCGAGAAAGCCCCAGACAGGTTTTGCCCAGGCGCAAGCAGATGGAGTGCGTTCGGGCCTGAAGTCGCCAGCGCATTGGGCGTGTGCGACATTGGCTCAAGGCAGAAGAAGCTACGGTCGTCTTCCGGCGCATAGAGCATGTAGCGCGAGAACGACGCATCGGCGGCGATGTCTGCGGCGAGCTTCGTCTCGGGCCAGATGATCTGCGCCTGCCCGCTCCAGCCTTCGAAGCAATTGTTCAGCCTGCGGCGTGGCAGCAGGCGCGGCGTTGCGAAATCGGCGCTGTCCGGGATCGGCGTGCGCACGCCAGGCAGATAGCCCTCGCGCTCGGTCCACCAAGCCATCGCCGGGGCCGTGAGCAGGGTGCCCTCGGTGCGGGGAAAATAGGGGTGGAAGCCGATGCCAAACGGCAACGTCTCGTTACCCAGGTTCGTCACCGAAAGCGATAAGGTCACGGTTGCACCGTCCAGAGTGACGGTCTGGACAGCGCGATAGACGTGTGGCGACTTAGCCGGCCGCAGTTGCTCGAAAGCGAGCCGAACATGGGTGGCCGATGCATCTTCAACGTTCCATTCGGCTAGCCAGCCGTCGCCATGGATGTAGTTCGGCTCAGCCGTGTTGGGCGTGAAGCGATAGCTTTTGCCGCCGAGCTCGAAATCGTTGCCTTCGACGCGATTGCCGACCGGAACCAAAGGAAAGCAGGCCGAGCGCAAGACGTCGAACGCGCCGTCGTCATGTCGGCGCAGGAAGCGACGTCCATCGCGCGTATGGCCGTCAACGACCGCCCCGCCCTTAAGGCTCATCCGCAGCGACAGGCGGTCGCCTTCAAGCTCGACAAACCCTTGCATCTCAACGGCGTCCGAGCGCGCTGGACCTGAGATTGTCGAGCAACACGGCGAGCAGCAGGATCACGCCACGGACGATGTACTGGTAGAAGGCCGGGATGTTGAGCAGGTTCATCACATTCTCGGCGATACCCATGATCATGACCCCGACGATCACGCCGGCGATTGCCGCGCGGCCACCGGCCAGCGAAACGCCGCCGAGCACGCAGGCCGAGATGACCGACAGCTCCAGGCCGATGGCCGCATTGGGCTGGCCCGAGGTGATGCGCGATGCGAGCAGGATACCGGCGATGGCGCAGACCATGCCTTGCAGGGTGAAGATCCAGATACGCGTCCAGTCGACATTGACGCCAGCCAGACGCGACGCTTCCGGATTGCCGCCAATGGCCAACGTGTTCTTGCCGAAGACGGTGCGGTTGAGCACAAAGCCAAACACCACGAACAGGATCGCCAGCACCCAGATCGGCGTTGGAATGCCAAGCAGCTTGGACAGCGCAAGCTGGTAGAAATTCGGATCATTGATGCCCACCGCCCGGCCGTCGGAGGCAATCAGCGCGAGACCGCGCACGATCTGCATCGTCGCCAGCGTGGTGATCAGTGCATTGATACGAAACTTGGCGATGACCACGCCGTTGATCAGGCCGACGGCGCCGCCGCAAAGCAGGGCAGCGAGGATTCCGACCATGATCGAACCGGTGGCGTTCGAGGCCATGACGGCGACCATGCCGGCAAAAGCGACGATGGAACCGACCGACAGATCGAAATCCCGCGCCGCCAGGCAGAACATCATCGTGCAGGCGACGATGCCGACGGTGACGACCGACTGCAACAGGCCCAGCATGTTGCGCTCTGTCAGGAAGTTCGGGACGAAGATCGACACCAGCGCAAAGGCCAGAACGAAGATCACGACGAGACCCTGGTCGCCGAGCAGTATCTTCTTCAAAGAGTTTGTCATGCTCAGTCCCCTCAGGATGCGATTGCGTCTGGCGTCTTCTTGTCGGGAAGCGCTGCTGCCAGGATTGCGCGCTCGCTGAAATCGTTGCGGTCGATGTGCGCCGAGATGCGGCCGCCGCACATGACCAGGATGCGGTCGCAGATGCCCATCACCTCGGGCAGTTCGCTGGAGACGACGATGATCGCCACGCCTTGCTCAGCGAGCTGGTAGAGGATTTCGTAGATTTCGGATTTGGCGCCGACATCGATACCGCGTGTCGGCTCGTCGACGATAAGGACGCGGACGCCCTGTTCGGACAGCCAGCGGCCGAGAATGACCTTCTGCTGGTTGCCGCCCGACAGGTTCAGGATGTCCTGCTTGCGCGAAGGCGTGCGGACCTTGAGCTTCTTGATATAGGTCTCGGCGATTTCGGCTTCCTTGCGCGCATTGAGGATGCCGAAGCGGGTGTTGTGGCGACGCGAGGAAATGTTGATGTTCTCCTCCAGCGAGCGCCCCTGGATGATGCCGTCATGCTTGCGGTCTTCGGAGCACAGCACGATGCCCGCGCGTATCGCCTGGCGCGGGTCGACGGCGTGAACTGCCTGTCCATCGATTTTGATCGTTCCGCTGCTGCGCGTGTCGGCACCATAGACCAGGCGCATCAATTCGGAGCGGCCGGCACCGATCAGTCCGAAGAAGCCTAGAATTTCGCCAGCCCTCGCCTCGAAGCTCGCCGGTTGCACGAGCTTCCCGCCGGCGATGCCTTCAGCCTTCAGCCTGACAGCGCCCACCGTTCGGGCGCGCCAGCCCCAGACATTGGAGATCTCGCGACCGACCATCTCCGCCACCACCTGTTCGCGCGTGACGTTTTCGAGACTCGGGTGATGGGCGGCCAGCTTGCCGTCGCGCAGCACGGTCAGGCTGTCGCAGAGCCGAAACACCTCGTCGAGGCGATGGGAGATGTAGAGAATGACCTTGCCTTCGGCGCGCAGGCGCTCGATCAGGCTGAAGAGAATTTCACTTTCGCGCGACGACAACGACGAGGTCGGCTCGTCCAACGCAATGACGCGTGCATCGAGCATGATCGCCTTGGCGATCTCGACCATTTGCCGCTCGCCGATCGACAGCGTCTTGACCTTGCGGCGCGGGTCGATGTCGATGCCTGCAGATTTCAGCTTGTCGCCGACCTCCGAAAACATCTGTCGTGACTGGATGACACCGGCATTGGCCGGAAAGCGGCCGAGCCGCAGGTTTTCGGCGACGGTAAGCTCGGGAACCAGCTGCAGTTCCTGGTGAATGACGATAACGCCGGCATGAAAGGCGTCACGCGTCGAGGCATATTTCTGGGCCTGGCCGTCGATGATGATGTCGCCGGTATCGGCATGCTGGTCGCCCGAGAGTACCCGGATCATCGTCGACTTGCCGGCGCCGTTTTCGCCCATCAGGCCATGGACGGCCCCCTTTGCGACGGAAAACGACACGTCGGACAGCGCCTGGACGCCAGGATAGGCTTTCGAGATGTGAGAAAATTCGAGAAATGACATCGACGGTCCTCCTGAATGTCCGACGGCAGCAAAGCACCGCCGCCGGACACCGTTCAATGTAGCGGTGATTACTCGATGCCGAGTTCCGCACGGACCTTTTCGAAGTCGTCACGCTTGGCAAGCGCCCCGGCGGTCAGGATCAGCTTCTCCGGTTCCTTGCCGTTGGCGACCCACTCATACATGTTGAGCGCAGTCTCATAGCCATGGCGCTTCGGCGAGATGATCACCGAACCGATGAAGCCGGTGGCCGAAGGCTTCTTGAACTCGTTGATCGCCGAGTCCGCGCCGCCGATGCCGACACCGATCATGCCGTCAGCTGCGATGCCGACGCCTTCCGATGCACGCACGGCACCCAGAACCGCTTCGTCGTTGAGGCCGAAGGCGACCCACTTCTTGATGTTGGCGTTCTTGTTCAGGACAACCGTCGCCGCGTTGTGCGCGGCTTCGGTGTCGGTCTTCGCCTGAGGCGCGTCGAAGATGTTCTCGGCCTTGAAGCCGTTGGCCTTGAGCACCGAGATGGCGCCCTCGACGCGGTCGACGGCGGTCGGCAGTTGGTCATAGGAGACTCGGATCGCACCGACCTCTTCGGCCTTCCAGCCACGGGCCTTCATTTCGTCGACGATCGCCTGGCCGACGGCCTCACCAATCTTGGTGGCCGAGATGCCCATATGCGGCACTTCCTCGATCGGCTTGCCGTCGGCGCTGACCAGACGGTCATCGACGGTCATCACCTTGAGGTTGTTGGCCGCAGCCTTGGCGACGATGCCAGGCCCGAGTTTCACGTCGGGCGTGCAGACGACGAAGCCCTGGGCGCCCTGGGCGCCGAGATTGTCGATCGCCGACATCAGCTTCTCGCCGTCCTCGGCACCGATCTTGACCAGCGTAAAGCCTTTTTCCTTGGCAGCCTGGTCGGCAAACTTCCACTCGTCCTGGAACCAGGGCTCCTCGGGCTGCTTCACGATGAAGCCGATCTTGGTTTCCTGCGCATAGGCAGAAGCAATGGTGGTGGCAGACAGAACCGCAAGGGCGCCCGCGACGAGCGCCGTCTTCAACAATCGCATGTGAACTCCTCCCAAAGGTGCCGGGCACTCAGCCCGGATGACAAACGCTAGCTTCTTTTATCATACCAGTCAATTGCGTTGGTATGATAAATGAGATAGCTTCCTTTTGCGGCGTCGTCATGGATGATCGCAGGGGCGCATTGTCCGGCTTACGAAGCGGACATAAGAACGAGAAAACGCTCTTGGGGGAGGAGAACGCATGAACATCAACGAGGCACCTGAAGCGCCAGCGAAGTCACGTCGCCCGCGCGTCCTGCCCGATGTCGTGCGGGCAATCGCTTCTCAAATCCTCGCCGGCAACTATCCGGTGGGCAGCACGCTACCGAGCGAAATCGACCTCTGCACGGAATACAGCGTAAGCCGCACCGTCATCCGCGAAGCGCTCAAGACGCTCGCAGCCAAGGGCCTTGTTCTCAGCCGCCCGCGCATCGGCACCGTCGTCTGCGAACGCGACAACTGGAACATCATTGATCCCCAGGTGCTGGAGTGGCACGCGCCGAACACACTTGATCCCAAATTGTTCGACTCCATCCTGGAAACCCGCCGTGCCATCGAGCCGCTGGTCGCCGAACTTGCCGCGACCCGAGCCTCGCTGCAGGAGATCGCCGATCTCGAACTGGCATGGAAAGGCATGGAAGCGGCGGGAAGCGACGTTGCCCGTTTCGCCCGCTCGGACGCCGCCTTTCACCAGGTCCTTTATGGGGCCTGCCACAACCCGATCTTTCGCCAGATCGGCGGGATGATCGAGACAGCGCTGAACTTCGCGCTCGAGGCGACGGCCAATTCCGTCGACCGGCGCGACGAAGCCGTCAGGGTCCACTACGGCGTCGTCGAAGCGCTGCGCATGCGCGACGCCGCCGCCGCGCGCGTCGCCGCCAACGAGATCCTGGATCTCGCCGCGCGCGACCTCGCGCGCGCCAAGAGCCAGCACAAGAAAGACTGAACGCCAGCCCATCCGGAGTTAGTGCCGACACCATGAAGATCACTGCACTCAAGACCTACATCGTTCCGCCGCGCTGGCTGTTTCTCAAGATCGAAACCGACGAGGGCGTGAGCGGTTGGGGCGAGCCCGTGGTCGAAGGCCGCGCCCACACAGTCGAGGCGGCGGTGCATGAACTCGCCGACTATCTGATAGGCAAGGATCCGCGGCTCATCGAGGACCACTGGAACGTCATGTATCGCGGCGGTTTCTACCGCGGCGGTCCGATCCTGATGAGTGCGATTGCCGGCATCGACCAGGCGCTGTGGGATATCAAGGGCCGGGCACTCGGCGTGCCGGTGCATGAACTGCTTGGCGGGCGCTGCCGCGACCGCATCAAGGTCTATTCCTGGATCGGTGGCGACCGGCCATCGGAAGTCGCAGCAGGTGCCAAAGACGTCGTTGCGCGCGGGTTCACCGCGCTCAAGATGAACGGCACCGAAGAGCTTCAGATCGTCGACAGTCACGACAAGATCGATGCGGCGATCGCGCGTGTCGCCATGGTACGCGAGGCAGTCGGCCCGCATGTCGGCATCGCCGTCGACTTCCATGGCCGCGTCCACCGGCCGATGGCCCGGGTTCTGGTCAAGGAGCTCGAGCCCTACAGGCTGATGTTCATCGAGGAGCCGGTGCTCAGCGAAAACCGCGAGGCACTGAAGGAGATCGCCGCGCTGTCATCTGCGCCGATCGCACTCGGCGAAAGGCTCTACAGCCGCTGGGATTTCAAGAGCGTGCTCCAGGAAGGCGTCGTCGACATCATCCAGCCGGATCTGTCACATGCCGGCGGCATCACCGAATGTCGCAAGATCGCTGCCATGGCCGAAGCCTATGACGTCGCCGTGGCCCCCCATTGCCCGCTCGGTCCGATCGCGCTCGCTGCCTGCCTGCAGCTCGACGCGGTGAGCTACAATGCCTTCATCCAGGAACAGAGCCTGGGCATCCACTACAACAAGTCCAACGACCTGATGGACTACGCCAGGAACAAGGACGTGTTCCATTACGAAGACGGGTACGTCACCATCCCGAATGGCCCCGGCCTCGGGGTCGAGGTCGATGAGGACTACGTCAAGGAACGCGCCAAGGAAGGCCATCGCTGGCGCAACCCTGTTTGGCGCCACGCCGACGGCTCTTTCGCCGAATGGTAAGCTGAACGCACAGTAGAATCCGCAGTTATCGCGACCAGGTCGACCAACCAGGGAAGGCCGGCGGGCGACCTGCAAGGCTGGCCTCTTGCCTGGGTGTTCGTCCTGCGCACGCCTGGGCCTCCTCCACATCGATCGCATGCGATCGCCCCACAGCTGACGCGAAGTGCTACACGTTATCTTCCTGTAGCCCCTGGTGATGGGTAACCTTCGGTTTCGGCGAAAGATGCCGAACGATCCTTTCCTCACGTCGCTCGATTGCTGCAGCGACATCACCAGCGAGATTCCGCCTTTTATCGATGGCTACGTACTGAAGCGCTCCCGCCCTGGGCCTATACAGCTCAGGTAGCCTCTATGCGATCGCGGCCGAAGGGATCGCCAAGCACCGATTCTGTGTGCAATGCGGCAAGCCATTGACCATCTTCACGGATCCAGGTGGTGGCGTCGGCTGCCTTCAAGGTCAGAGCTTTCCCCTCAACCTCCATCTCTTCAGTCACCGTGTAAGCAATGACGGCAACGTCCTTGGAAGGAAACATGACCTTCACATCGTCGAACTGGAAGGACTTCAGCTGCCAGAGGCTTTCGCCCTGCCTGGCCATGCCACGATAGTCGTCATGCCTGAGCAATGCAGTCCCTTGAGCGCCGGCGACGATAGATTCCTCAGTGAGCATGGCCACGGAGCCTTCAACGTCCTTGTCCACCATCGCGCGCCAGAATTTCTGCTCCAGATCAATGATCTCTTGTTTTTCGGAATGCGTCATCGTTCATCTCCTGAGATGGAATTGAAGGAACTACGCGAAGAGGAAGAGAAAGTTCCGGCATGAGGCGTCAGCTGTAGTGCCGTAGGCTCGGCAACACCGAGATCTGCTCGGCTGAGCAAGTGGATAGCGCGATTCAAAATCGTGACGCCGAGAGCTTGCGATCGACTGTCGAGGCGGTGGAAGTCATCGAAATCGGCCCAAGGTTGAATGCCGCTGGAACCGTTTGAGGGCCCGTCGAGGTTGAGCCCGGTTTTCTTAAGGAACGCCGAGATGTACGCAAACACGGGTTTGCGCACGATCACGATGGTGGCCGCTTTTGCAACAGTGACCCTTGCCTATCACCTATCAGATCGTGTGCGCACAGTTGCGTGGGCTGGATAGTAAACGTAGAAGCCGCAACTTTCGCTGAAACCTTTAGCGACTTGAATAGTTGGGTACTTGCTGCGGGCTGTGTCAATCGGGCGCGACGGTACGATGAACAGGAAGTCTTTTTCCCGATTTCTCTTCCTGGCCAACGAATTGGCAGACGAGCATCTGTCCCGTTCAGTCCGCAGCGCATTCTCGCGCAAAAGTAGCTCACGCCAGGCCAAGGTGACGATCAAGCAGCCGACCTTGGAAACCAAGCTCCTTGCTAGAGGAAGGTGATTTATGGACGAGGCTCTGCGAACATCCACAATCGTTCCGTTTCGCGGGACTGTGACCGTCAGCTATTCGGACGCGATAATTGCATCGTCAAAGGATGCAAAGGTGCTTAGTACTCCGGGCAAGGAGGCGGTCTTTTTCCTACCTTTCGAGGATATATATTTCGACTTTCTGACCCTTACCCGCCAGACGCGACCGACGGGGTACGGGTCCGCCGCATACTGGCGCGTAAACGCCGTCGGGGAAGCGGCGGACAACTTCATGTGGTCATATGAAGCCGCAGATGGGGCTGACCACCTGCTCCTGGAGCGTCATGCTGCATTTGATCCGACGAAGGCTCGCATCGAGGCCGTTCCGGCTTGAAGCGTCGCCCCGATCACGCTCACATCTGTCGAACAGTCTGATTGAATGTCGGGTGGCAAGCTAAGGCAGTTCCGGCTACGCCTTCTCGGCAAAGGCCTTTTCGACCACATATTCGCCTGCTGTGGCATTGTTTCCCTCCGCCATTCCGAGCCTTTCTAGGATATCGCGCATATCGGCGATGAAGGCGGGGCTGCCGCATAGCATGGCACGATCGTTCTCTGCCGAGATCGCCGGCAGGCCGATGTCCGAAAATAGCGCGCCCGAACGGATAAGATCGGTGATGCGGCCGCGGTTGCGGAAAGGTTCCCGCGTCACCGTCGGGTAATAGATCAGCTTCTCCGACAGCAGCTCACCGAAATACTCATTGGCCGGAAACTCCTCGATGATCTGATGCTTGTAGGCCAGTTCTTCGGTCTGCCTGCAGCCATGCACCAGAACGACGCGCTCATAGCGCTCGAAGGTTTCCGGATCGCGGATCAGGCTCATGAACGGCGCCAGACCCGTGCCGGTGCCGAACAGGTAGAGATTGCGGCCCGGCCTGACGTTTGACACGAGCAGCGTTCCTGTCGCCTTGCGTCCCACCACTATGCTGTCGCCGACGGCCAGATGCTGGAGACGCGAGGTCAGCGGGCCATTCGGCACCTTGATCGACAGGAACTCGAGCGTCTCGTCGTAATTTGGGCTGACCACGCTGTAGGCCCGCAGCAGCGGCTTGCCGTCCACCTCCAGCCCGATCATTGCGAACTGGCCATTCTCGAAGCGGAACGCCGGGTCGCGTGTCGTGGTGAAGGAGAAAAGTGTGTCGGTCCAGTGATGCACGCTCAACACCTGCTGCTGGGTAAGGTTGCTCATTCCCCGTGCTCCTCGCTAAGGGTTCAGGTCCGTTCGGACGTTGGAAGTGTGAGTGGGTGACGCCGCTAGACGGCCAGGTGCCGTTGCTTGATGTCAGGGTCGGCGTCGAACTCCTGCCAGCTGCCGCGGAAGGCGATGCGGCCGGTGTCCATCACCAGCACCGTGTCGGTTGTCTGCCTGGCAAACCAGATGTTCTGTTCGCACAACAGCAGTGCTGCCTGCTCGGCCTCGCACAGCTCGCGCACGCTGACAGCAAGCTGCTCGACGATCGCCGGTGCCAGCCCCTCGGTCGGCTCGTCCAGCAGAAGCAGCCGCGGGCGGCAGGCGATTGCCCTGGCAATCGCCACCATCTGCTGCTGGCCGCCGCTGATCTGGCCGCCGCCGCGTTCGCTGATCGGCTGCAGCATCGGGAAGCGGTCGACGATCTCCTGAGCAGGAATGGGCGTACGGCCGGGCGGGGTCGCATAGGCAGCCATCCTGATGTTCTCGCGCACCGTCAGATGCTGGTAGATACGTCGGTCCTCCGGTACCAGCTGCAGGCCGAGCCGTGCCCGCTTGAACGCCGGCAGGCCCTTGAGCGACCGGCCCTCCCAGCGAACCTCGCCATCGACGGTCGGGCCGGCATTCATGATCGACTTCAAGAGCGTCGACTTGCCCGCACCGTTGCGGCCGATCACGGCCACCCGGCCGAGGACAGGAACATCGAGGTCGACGCCGTGCAGGATGTGGCTGCCGCCATAGAAGGCGTTGATGCGGCTTGCCTCAAGCATGATGCGCCTCCTTGCCGAGATAGACGTCGCGCACCACAGGGTCGGCGCGGATGTCGTCGATGCTACCTTCCGCGATCTTGCGGCCCTGGTTCATCACCATGATGCGGTCGGCCAGCCCGAAGATGACGCCCATGTCGTGCTCGGTCATGATGACGGTCAGGCCGCTGCCCTTGCCGCTGATGCTGCGGATCAGCTCGGTTACGCCAACGCGTTCGCTGGGCGACATGCCTGCGGTGGGTTCGTCGAGCATCAGGACCTTGGGCCGCCCGGCGAGCGTGATCCCAAGTTCCAGCCGCTTCTTGTCGCCATGCGACAGTTGAGCGGCGGCAATGCTTGCCTTGCGCTCCAGCGACAGCCTGGCCAGGATCTCACTGGCCTCGTCCACGGTCGCGCGGGACGGCCTGACCTGATACCAGGGCGTGTCGCGCTGTCCCATGTTCTTGGCGCGCGCCTCGATGGCAACGACGATGTTCTCCTCAGCAGTCATTTCCTTGAAGATGCGCGCCATCTGGAAGGTGCGGCCCATTCCCGCACGCGTGCGGCGGTATGCTGGTTCCTTCGTTACATCCTTGCCGAGGAACTCGACTGTTCCCGCCTCACAGCCGACTTCGCCGGTCATGACCTTGAACAGCGTCGTCTTGCCGGCCCCATTGGGGCCGATGATGGCGAAGGTCTCACCTTCCAGAATCTCCGCCTCGATGCTGTGCAGCACCTTGAGCGCGCCATAACTCTTGTCGACGGAATGCAGTCGGATCATCGCCCCTACTCCTTCACTGGCCGGAGGGTCGCCGCTGTGGCCGTCGCCTCGGCCCGATACGGATCTGCGACGAGGCGGCCGACCAGCGCGTTCCAGGCACCGGCCACGCCAGTGGGAAACAGCAGTACGACACCAAGCAGGATGCCGCCGGTGATGATCTCCTGGACACCGACCAGGGTGCGCGTCGAGAACTCGATTGCGGAGAACAGGAAGGCGCCGATCATCGGCCCCCAGAAGGACGACGCACCGCCCAGAAGGGTGAACAGTATAGGTTGCGTCGAGCGCATCATGTTGCCGATGTCGGGCGTGACGATCTGGGCCCAGGGCGCGAAGAGCGACCCAGCGCAGGCGGCAATCGCACCCGAGATGGTGAATGCGACCAGGCGGTAGCGATGGGTGTCGACGCCCATGAAGGCAGCACGTTCGGTGTCCAGCCGGATCGTGCGCAACGTGCGACCGAAGCGGCCGTGGGCGATCCACCAGCACAGGGCCACCAGAAGAGCGCAGGCGATGCACAGGAACCAGTAGTAGTGGTTGCCTTGGGCGAGATCGACGGTGGCGACGCCGATGGATGCCTTCGGCCGGACAATGCTTGGGATGCCATCCTCCGCACCCAGCCAATGGATCTTGGCGAGCGTGATGCGCAGCAATTCTGCCAGCGCGAGCGTCAGGATGGCGAGGAAGATGCCGGTCGACCGCCTGAGCGCCACGACACCGATGACAAAGGCCACCGCTCCGCCAACGACCGTCGACAGGGCGATCAGCAGCAGGAACTGCCCTTCATACCCGGCGCGCAGTGTCACCGCCATCGTATAGGCGCCGATGGAAAACAGCCCACCGCTGCCAAAGCTGGCCAGGCCGGCATAACCGAACAGCAGGTTCCAGGAGAGGGCGAAGACGGCGACAACCATTGTCGTGCCGGCGAGGAATACCAGCCCGGAATTGGCCCAGAAGGGCAGCAGGACGAGAGCTGCCACAAGGACCGCGAGCAGAGCGCCCGAAATCGCGCGGTTCATAGCCGGCTCTCCCCGAGGATGCCGTTCGGCCACATCAGCAGGAAGGCGACCATGCCGACATAGACGGCAACGCCCGGATAGGCCGGCAGGAACATTGTATTGAGGCCGTCGATCAGGCCGAGCAGGATGGCGGCGATAAAGGCGCCGCGGACATTGCCCAGCCCGCCGATGACAACGGTGATGAAGGCGAGCAGCAGGAAGGTGTCGCCGAGCGCCGGCGACAGCGTCTGGTTGGGCAGCAACAGTCCGCCGGCAAGCCCGGCAAGCGCAAAGCTGCCGCCAACCGCCGCCATGATACCCGCCGGAACGTTGATGCCCAGCAATTCTGCCATCCAGCCGTCACGGGCGATCGCAGTGATCATCTTGCCGGCCCAGGCCCGATGGATGACGAAGTCGAGTGCCAGGAAAACGACGATGCCGGAGCCGATGATGAACAACGAGAAGGACGGCACGAACAGGCCGAATATATCGACGCCGGTATCGATGCCGGGAGGCGGGTCGACCGACAGGAACTCGAGCCCCCATACAAGCTTCACGAAGCCCACACATACAAGCATGACCGCGAAGGTTGCGATCAGCATGTAGTGTTCGTCGACATGCTGAATGCGCCGGAGGACGAAACGCTGGACAACGATCCCGAGGACGCCCACCACCAGCGCCGCAACCGCGGCCGCGGCAACCAGCGCCAGGACCGAACGCGGCGCCGAGCCGACGAGCGAGCTCGCGACATAGGCGCCGATCATGAAGAAGGCGCCATGGGCGAAGTTGAGGATGCGCATGATCCCGAAGACGAGGGTCAGACCCGCGGCGACAAGGAACACGGCCATCCCGGTCGTGAGACCGTTGACCAGCGTAAACATCTGATTTTCCGCCTCTAGTTGAGCTTGGAGCCGGGGGTTGCCTTCTCCAGGAACTCCGCGCCCGGAAGCTGCGCCGTCTCGAACACGCTCCAGCCATTGGCGTTCTTGTCGTCTCGGCCGAAGCGGATGTAGGTCAGGTCGCCGGCAAAGCCGTGGTCTTCCTTGCGGAACTGGATCTTGCCCAGCGCCCCTTGCGGCGTCTCGGTCTCGATGGTCGGGATCAGCTTGGCCGCGTCGAGCGAACCCGCTTTGGCAACAGCATTGGCGATCGTCAGGATGCTGTCGTGCGAAACGCCGATGTACCAGTTCGGATATTCATCGCCGCGCAGCTTGATGTAGGCCTTGTGGACCTCGTCGCTGACCGGGTTGCCCTTGTTGGCAGCCGGGTACCAGCCGGTCCAGCTCCATAGCGACGCAGGCGTGTTGGCGCCCATGGCTTTTGCGATGGCGAATTCGTTGGCAGAGTCGCACAGCACCTTGAACTTCTCGTCGAGACCGAAGGTGCGGGCCTGCTTGTAGTAGCTGATGGCGTCGGCGCCCTGCAGTACGTTGAACAGCCCCGGCGCGCCCGACCCGATGATGTTGGAAATCTGGTTGCGGAAGTCGGCGCCGCCATAGGGCACCAGCACCGGGTCGAGCACCTCGACCTTGCGACCGGCTTTTTCGGCCTCCGCCTTCAGCCCCCTGGTGAAGGCGTTGGTGATGTCGGCAAGCGCGGTGACATCGGAGCGCAGCGTTGCCCACTTCTCGATCTCCGGGTGCTTCTGGGCCATCAGGGTACCGTAGCCGCCGAAACACATCGGCGACGAAAAGCCGAGGCGGAAGGCGCGCGGATTGTAGGCTTCATGGGTCAGTGCAAGCGCCGATGCCCCCACCATGATCATGGTGACATCAGCTTCCTCGAGCAGCGGCAAGGTGCCGAGAAGGTTGGCGGTGAAGGTGCCCTGGGCAAAAAGCTTGATGCCATTGCCGGTCAGTTCGCGGAAAGCAGTGACGGCACCTTCGGGCGAGTTCTTGTCGTCGCGCACCACCAACTCGATCTTCGCGCCATTGACGCCGCCGGCAGCATTGAGGCGCTCGACCGCAATCTCGCAGCCATCCTTGATGTAGTTGCCGTAGAGCTGGCCCGGGCCGCTCAACGTGGTGATCAGGCCGATGCGTACCGCCTCGCCCTGTTGGGCTCGCAAGATGCCCGGCATCGCCAGCGTGCCGAGGCCCGCTGCAGAAGTCGTCAAAAAATGTCTTCTGTTCAATCGCATGTCTTCCTCCCAAAAGACCGGGGCTTCCTCCTCCCCGGATGAAATACGGTCAGTGGATCTGCAGAACCAACTCCCTCACGCGCGAGCGCATGATCTGTCCGGTGGCCGGCGTCTTTGGCAGTTCGTCGACAGCCACGATGCGGCGGGGATGCTTGAAGGTCGCCAGCGACTGGCCGAGATGGCTGCGCACGGCCTCCAGGCTCGGGCATTCGCCCGGGCGGTCGAGTACGACGGCGGCACAGACCAGCTCGCCCCATACGGGGTCCGGCAAACCGACAACGGCGACCGAACGGATTCCCGGACAGCCGGCGAGCGCGAGCTCCACCTCGGCAGGTGCCACCGTCTCGCCACCCGAGCGGATGACCTCGCGGCGGCGACCCGTAATGGTCAGGAAGCCTTCGCCATCCGTCTCGGCGATATCGCCGCTGCGATACCATCCGTCGACGAACACCTCGGCAGTCTGATCGGGCAGTTCGAAATAGCCGTCCATCATGCTGAGCGAGCGCAGTTGCAACTCGCCATCGATTATGCGCGTCTCGTTGCCAGGCAAGGGAAGGCCTACACTGCCGGGCTTGCGGTCGATCTCGGAATCGTTGAGGCCGAGTGCTGCGCCGAACTCGGTCGAGCCATACATCGCAGCGCGATAGGCGCGCGGAAAGCAGGCGCGGATGCGATCCATCAGCACGGGGTCGAAGCGCGACGTGCCTGACGCCGCCGAGCGTACCACTGAACCGTCGAAAGCGACGTTGGAGGCGAGCAGCCGCTCCCAGACAGCCGGAATGCAGTAGAGAAAAGCCGGTTTCCAGCGGTCTATGGCGCGGGCAAGCATGTCGCCTTCGGGACGGCTGACGAAGTGCACAGCGCGCCGATGCGCCCAGTTCTCCATCAGGTAGTTCCAGCCGGCCCAATGGAACATCGGGAACGTCATCAGTTCGCCACGGCCACCCGACGTGACGAAACGCGAGGCGCCGAGATAGGAGCGCAGCCAACTTGCCTTATGCGACAGCACTACGCCCTTCGGCCGGCCCGTGCTGCCGCTGGTCAGGAAGATCGCATGGGTGTCCTCTTCCTCGACGCCGAGGTCGGGAAGTCCGTCGCAACTGGCCCTGCTGGCAAGAGCATCAAGGTTTACGCCCGCAGTTGCCGCGGCGCCGGCACCGAGGATCGCCACCGGAATATCGGCGCAGGCCGAGGACAAGCGATGGCCGTCCTGCCGCGACGGATCGAGCACGAGAAGGTCCGGCCGGATATAGTCGGCGATCGGCAGCAGCTCGTCTCGCGACAGCGCCGGGTTCAGCGGCACGAAGGCAGCTCCCAGTCGCTGGCTGGCGAAATAAAAGGCCAGATGATCGAGTGTCATTTCAGCCTGGAACAGGATGCGGCTACCACGCTTGATGCCGAGCGACTGCAGGCTCCTCGCCATGGCGTTGGCCAAGCCGTCGACCTCGGCGAACGTGATGGTGCGTTCGTCGAGCGAAGCGGCCAGTGCGTTCGGCGTCGAACTGACAGCAAGATCGAGTATGCGATGGACGAGCCGTTGCATCATGCCTGTTCCGTAGCCGCAATGTCCTTGATCTCGCCCAGCGGGTAGGTCTTGCCGAGCGACTCCATCATGTAGTCCGCGCCACCTGATGCCGGCACGAACCAGCCGGTCGGGCACATGGTCAGGATCTCGACGAGGCTGAGCCCCTTCTTTTCCATCTGTCGCTGGAAGCCCTTGCGGATCAGTCGCCGCGTCGCCGCGATCGAGGCGGCGTTGTGCACCGAGCCGCGCGCCACGAAGGCCGATCCCGGCATCGCCGCCACCATATCGCCGATGACGATGGGATAGCCGTGATAGGCGGCGTCGCGGCCTTCAAGCGTGTTCTTGGTGCGCTGGCCGATGACGGAGGACGCCGTCATCTGGCCACCGGTGTCGCCGAACACGCCGTTGTTGAGCAGGATGCAGGTGATGTTTTCACCGCGTGCCGTCGCATGCAATATCTCGGCGAGGCCCTCGCTGGTCATGTCGCCATCGCCTTGCAGCGTCCACACCGCGACCTCCGGACGCATGCGCTTGAGGCCGGTCGCGACCGCGGGTGCGCGTCCGTGCAAGCAAAGCGTGGAGTCGACATCCATCGTCATGATGAAGGAGCCGTAACAACCATGGCCGATGATCGATACGTTCTTTTGAGCTAGGCCGAGCTCCTCGATGACCTCGAGCACCAGGCGGATGGCCACAGGCTCGCCGCAGCCCGGGCAAAGATGGTGTTCCTCGGTCTGCAGCAGCGTCGGCTTGAACGAAGCCACCTTGTTGCTCGGCGCCTCGGGCGGGCGCGTGGTCATGACGATGCTCATTTGCTGGCTCCGTGGATGGCTAGCTCGATGCGCTCGCGGATCACGGTCGCACCCATCAGGGGGCCCAGGTTCAGGCCGGACTCATCGAAGCTGACGCCGCCGATAGCCTTGACCAGCTTGCGGTCGTGCACGTTGAGCCTGACGTCATCGATCATCTGGCCGGCGTTGAGCTCGAACACCAGCACGCGCTTGCAGCCCTCCGACGCCCGCTCGAGCGCTTCGCCCGGATAAGGCCACAGCGTGATCGGGCGGAAATAGCCCACCTTGTGGCCGTCGGCGCGCATCTCGCGCACCACATGCTCGACGAACTTGCCGCCAGAGCCGAAGGCGACCACAAGCGTTTCAGCATCGTCTGTGAAGCCCTCTTCATGGCGCGCCTCGACGTCAGCGATGGCGTCGAACTTGGCGGCGATGCGCTCCCAGTGCTTGCTCGGGCCGGGACCAGGATCATTGGTCTTGCCGCAACCGAAGGTCCAGATCTGGCGCGACTTGCCGGTGCCACCCGAAGTGCCGTCGAGCTGCCAGTCCTTGGGCGGCAGCGGCTCGAGGTCGAGCTGCGGCAGCGTCGTTCCCATCTGGGTGCGGGCGAGCAGATTGTCGCCCATGAAGATGACAGGCACGCGGTACTTGTCGGCCAGGTGGAAGGCGAGTTGCGCGTGCTCGACCGCCTCATGCAGGTCCTTCGGCGCCAGCGTGATGGTGCGGTAGTCGCCCCAACCGCCGCCGCGTGTCGCCTGGAAATAATCCTGCTGGTTGCGGGCCATGTTGAAGATGACGATCGGTGTCTCGTTGAGCGCGGCCTCGGCGATTGCCTCCTGCATCAGCGCCAAGCCCTGGCCGCAGGAGCCGCTGGCGGCGCGAAAACCACCCGCCGCAGCACCGAGCGCCATATTGACGCCCTCTATTTCCGTTGCCGCATTGATGCAGACCCCTTCATGGTGCGGCAACTTCTCGGCCATGTATTCGAGCAGCTCGGTCGCCGGCGACATCGGATAGCCAGCATAAAAGCGCAGGCCCGCCTGGATCGCCGCCTCGACGATCGCCTCGCTTCCATCCATCAGGCGCATCGTCATCACTGCATCCTTTCGGCGTCGGAGCCCGAAACGATCGGCTCGTGGTACTTGTAGACTTCGAAGACAAAGTCGGGACACACCTGCTGACAGGCGGTGCAACCGGTGCAACCGGGAGCAAGTTCGGGATAGAGGTAGCCGGTGGCATTACCGGTCCTGGACATGGTCAGGACCCTCGGCGGACAGGCAACGATACAGAGTTCGCAACCTTTGCAGCGGTCGGCATCGATGACGAGCGTGCCGCGCGTGACCTGTCTCATGCGACCTCCCGTGCGTCGAGGTCGACGGCGAAGGCCATCGGCGTGACTGAAGCTGCGCCAGCACGTATCGCCCGCTCGTTTGCTTCGATGTGCTGGCGGCGATAGGACGGGATCTGTTCAGCCATTGCAGCCACAGCGCTGTCGATTTTCACGGCACCGGTGAGCGCCGCGAAGGCGCCGAGCATCACCATGCCGGCGGCCATGCGGCTTCCCAGCTCGGTGGCGATCGCTGTGGCCGGAAGCTTCACAAGCCGGTGCTTTTCCATATCGGGCAGGTCGGCCGCGATGGTCTCTTCGGCCAGCACAAACGAACCCGGCCGCAGACGCGAACCAACGCGCTCCCAGAATAGATGCGACATTGCGATGGCCGAGCCGGCATGCGGAAGGATAGGCAGCGCCTTCAAGGGCTTCGCGCCGATGACGACGGTGCCGATCGAACTGCCGCCGCGCATGTGGCCGCCATACTCGCCGGCAAGCATTACGTGCCGGCTATCCTTGATGGCAGCGAGTGCCAGCGACTTGCCGATAAGCTGGATGCCCTGCCCGCCAATACCGGAAATGAAAAGATCGAGTTCCAAGTAACCCCTCCCGGTTGCTGGTGGCCCTAGAGCTACGAGCTTCCGGTTTGGAGCGCAAGACATTTTTTCTCCTCGAACATGAAATTTCATGTTGAAGTACAAAAAATGTTCGCTAGCTTCCCGCCACGGCTTTGGAGAGACGAAAAATGACATATGTGGTGACCGACGCCTGCGTGCGGTGCAAGTTCACCGACTGCGTGGCTGTTTGCCCGGTGGACTGCTTCCACGAAGGCGAAAACATGCTGGTGATCGACCCAGAGGTTTGCATCGACTGCGGCGTATGCGAACCGGAGTGCCCGGCCGATGCGATCCTCGCCGATACCGACCCGCTGGCGGAAAAGTGGCTGGCGCTGAACAGGCAGTATTCAGCGAAATGGCCTGTCATCTCGGCCCAGTTGCCGCCACCTCAGGATGCACAAGCCTTCAAGGGGCTCGATGGCAAGTTCGAAACCCATTTCTCGCCAGAGGCCGCTGCACGTTGACAGCAGTGCCTAACGCGGCGCGATCCCATCGAACAGGATATCGAGGATCTGCAGCGCGAGCTCGGTCGGCGTGAGCCCCCCCGGACGGTACCATTCGCGGGTCCAGATCAGTGTTCCCTGCAGCACCTGGTTGGCAAGCGACACATTGATGCCGGGCCGCAATTCGCCTGCCTCCGAAGCCGCTGCCATCAGGTCGCGCCAGATCCTGTTGGTCTCGTTCAAAAGGCCGAAATGCCGCTCGCGCACATCCTCTGGAACCTGATTGATGACATTGCCATGCGCAGCGATGTAGTCGAGCTTCTGCAGCGTCGTGTTGAGATAGGTGATCGCCGCTGCCTCGATGCGCTCGCGATAGCACGTTTCCGGCGGCAGTTGCTGCAGCGTGGCCAGGAGCCTCATATGCAGCTCCCGGGTCAGGCTGTTGATCATTTCCTCGACCAGCACGTCCTTTGTCGGGAAGTGATAGCGCAGCGCCGTCACATGCAGATCGATCGCGTCGGAAATTTCACTGAGCTTGGTAAGCTGATAGCCCTTCTGGGCAAACACCTTGGCGGCAGCGTCGAGGATCTTTTCCTGCACGCCTTCGGTCTTGCGGCTCGGCTTGCGGCCCGAAGCCCTGCGCGCAGTCCGGTTGATTTCGCGGACAGCCCCATCCGCCTCCAGTGTCGCCAGTTCATCCGGTTCTTTGGTGGTCATTTTCCGTATGTCCGAGCTTGTCAACTCGCCTGTTCCACTGTCGTTGTTTCCACTCATTCGCCAGGCGCCTCCGTGCCATCAGACCACAGCTTTCCCTTCCATGGCTGGCCATCGCGCAACCTCGGCAACTGCCAAAAGCTGGCGATGGAATATGGCTTCGTCGGGCGTTCACACCCGACCCACCATGGCGATGCCAAGGGATCATGCAAGGAAATTTTCTCCTTGAGCATGAAAATATTGCAGATAAGTTCGCCAGCGGGAATGCGGGAGGGTTTCAGATGTTCGAGCTCGATCTGAGCGGGCGCCATGTCGTCATCGCCGGCGGCAGCAGGGGGCTTGGGCTCCACACCGCGCTTGCCTTCGCTGAGGCTGGGGCCTCGGTGTCGATCTGCGCCCGCGGTAAAGGCGACCTGGACGATGCCCGAGAGAGGATCGCAATGCACGGTGTCATCGCCCACGCGGCCTTTTGTGACCTCGCCGAGCACGCTTCGATCATGGCCTATGTCGAGGACGCTGCTGCCAAGCTTGGCGGCATCGACGTCCTGGTGAACAACGCCACCGGCAAGGCCAGTTCCGACACCGAACAGGACTGGGCGGCAAGCCTCAGCATCGACGTACTCGCCACCGTTCGCGCATCATCGGCCGCGCAACCCTACCTGGAAAAAGGAACCAATCCGGCGATCATCAACATCTCCTCGCGCACTGCTTTCGCGCCCGCTCCGACTACGCCGGCCTATGGGGCCGCGAAGGCGGCGATCATGCACTTCACCCAGTCGCAAGCCGCGGCACTTGCCAGCAAGGGCATCCGGGTCAACTGCGTTGCGCCTAGTTCCCTGGAATTTCCTGGCGGGTGGTGGGACAAATGCCGGGTTGAGAACCCGGAACTCTACATCAGGACGCAGGCGAGTTTCCCTTTTGGTCGCTTCGGCACACCGGAGGACATCACGCGGGTCATAATGTTCCTCGCCTCGCCACTCAGCGGCTGGATCACCGGCCAGACGCTGCTCGCCGACGGCGGGCAGACATTGCAATGAGGATCAATGCAGTGACATCGCCTCGACGGCCGTTCGCATGCCGTGGACGCCCACGTAGAACAGTGCCCGTGTCTAGCGCATAGGCGTCTGAAACAAGGTAGCGGCAATCCTTATCTCGCACTTATCTCGCAAAAAGACCTGATGAGAACAATACCAGTTTAACACCTGAGAAAAATTCTGCATAAAGGAGCGACTTTCAAAGGTGGTTCCGATGGGCGATCAGGCAATCCTCGACTTCCTTGCACGACAGCTTTCGGGCGAGAGCGGCGAGCCGCTCTACCGCCGGCTGGAAGACGCCATCAAGCAGGCTATCTCCACCACCCAACTCAAGCGTAATGCCGTCATACCCAGCGAGCGCACCTTGTGCGATGCGCTTGGCATCTCGCGTGTCACTGTGCGCAAAGCCATCGACGGTCTTGTCTCAGATGGGCTGCTCGACCGTCGCCAGGGTGCCAAGACCGTCGTATCGTCGCGCCTGGAGAAGTCTCTGGCGACCATGACAAGCTTTTCCGAGGACATGCGCTCGCGCGGGCTGGAACCTGGGTGCGTTTGGATTTCGCGAGAGATTTCACGCCCTTCGCCTGCCGAGATGATGGCATTGGGCATCTCCGGCAGCGAAAAGGTCGTGCGCCTGCGCCGCCTGCGCACCGCCGACGACACGCCGATCGCCATCGAGATCGCCACGCTGCCAGCCCGCTTCGTTCCCGATCCCGAGGCAGTCAGGGAATCGCTCTACGAATATCTCGAGGCCACTGGTGCCCTGCCCGTCCGGGCGCTGCAGCGGATGCAAGCCAAGCCCGCCACGGACGAGGAACGCCAGCTTCTCGCCACGCCCGAAGACACCTCGCTGCTGGTCATGGAGCGCCGCTGCTTCCTCGCCGACGGCCAGATCGTCGAATTCACCCAGACTAAATATCGCGGCGACGTTTACGACTTCGTCATCGAACTGATGCGATAATACCAGTTTAAATCCTGTTGCAATCTGGTATTAGACTGCTACCGTTTGGGCATCACAGGAGATGCCCGCGTGCCGCTTGACTTCAAAGCCCTCGACAATGGTCTCATCGTGTCCTGCCAGCCTGTTAAGGGCGGCGCCATGGACAAGGCCGAGATGGTCGTGGGCTTTGCGCTGGCAGCCATCGACGGCGGCGCCGCCGCCCTGCGTATCGAATCTGCCGAATATGTCGCCGCCGTCCGCGCCGCCACCGACAGGCCGATCGTCGGCCTCATCAAGCGCGACCTCGCCGACACGCCCGTCCGCATCACCCCCTGGCTCGACGATGTCGATGCGCTCGCCGCCGCCGGTGCCGACGTCATCGCCTACGACGCCACCCAGCGCGTCCGCCCGGTCTTGACCAGGGCCCTCGTCGAGCGCATCCATTCCCACCGCCGTGCCGCCATGGCTGACTGCTCCATCCTCGCTGACGCAGAGCAGGCACTGGCCGAGGGCGCCGACGTGGTGGGCTCGACGCTCGCCGGCTACACGGGCCCGGTCGAGCCAACGGAACCCGATTTCGCGCTGATATCGGCAATGCGAAAACTCACGCCTCATGTCGTGGCCGAGGGCAATGTCCGCACCCCTGCTCAGGCGCAGCAGGCGCTGGCGTCGGGCGCCTCCATGGTTGTCGTCGGCTCGGCCATCACCCGGCCGGAATATGTGACCTCATGGTTCCGCGCCGCACTCGACGAAACCATCGCCAAAGCGGGAGCGTGATCGCCATGACCGACACCGTTCTCGCGCTCGACATCGGCGGCACCAAGATGCTCGCGGCACTGGTGCGTGGGGATGAGGTCGTCGAAACCTACAAGATGCCAACGCCACGCAGCGGCAATCCCGAGCAGTGGCTGGCACCTCTGTTCAACGCGATATCGGGTTGGAATGGCCGCTACGACAGCGTCGGTGTCGCCGTGACCGGCATTATCGACGACGGTTTTTGGTCACCGCTCAACCGCAAGACCCTAGATATTCCCGACCGCTTCCCGCTCGTCGCCACCGTAAAAAGGGTCACCGGCATCGATGCGGTGCTCGCTGCCAACGATGCCCAGGCAGCGGCCTGGGGCGAGTTCTCTTTTGGTGCCGGCCAGAGCCAGGATCTCGTCTTCCTCACCATCTCCACGGGCATCGGCGGCGGCATCGTCGTCAACGGCCGCCTGCTTGGCGGGGTCGCCGGACATTTCGGCCTGCTGCGCAGCCTTGATGAAAATGCAGGCGTTCTCGAGGACCATGTGTCCGGCAACTGGATCGCTGCACAGGCAGTGCCGCACCAGCCCGGCGCCACCGCGCGCGAGGTCTTCGAAGCAGCCGCTTCGGGCCATGCCTGGGCGCAGGACATCATAAAGGCATCGGTGGGCCAGACCGCCCTCCTGTGCCGCAACATCAAGCTCATGCTCGACCCTGCCCGCATTGTCATCGGCGGCGGCATCGGCCTTGCACCTGGCTATCTCGAATCCGTCCGGCAGGCGCTGGGAAGCCTGCCGCCACGGCTCACCCCGCAGCTTCATGCAGCAGCACTCGGCGAGAGCGCCGGCGTCGTGGGCATTGCGGATCTAGCAAAACGTCAGAACTGACCAAGAGGGAGAACACCACATGACATTTTCAACGCTCAGAAAGGGCGGCCTGATCGCGGCCGCGATCGCCAGCCTGATGGCGAGCCCCGCTTTCGCCAAGGTGACAGTGCTCGGCTGGCCGGGCGGTCCCGAGGAGACCGCGTTGCGCGCCGCTGCCGATGCCTACAACGCCAAGGCTGATGTCACCGACGCCAACAAGGTCGAGCTGTTGTTCTTCAACCGCGACGGCTTCTGGGACAAGCTGCAGGCCGACCTGGCCGCCGGCTCGAAGGCTTTCGACGCCAATCTGCTCGCCACCTACTCCATTGGCCGCTACGCGCCATTCATGGAACCGGTCGAGCTTTCGGATGAGGCGAAGGTCGTCTATGGCGACTCCGTGCTGTCTACCATGCAGTATGAAGGCAAGCAGTTCGGCGTTCCGACCGATCTCTCGCTGCACTTCATGTACTACCGCAAGGACCTGATCGAGGCTCTGCTGAAGGACGACGCGGCCAAGGCGAAGTTCGCCGAAATCTCGGAGAAGCACCTCGGCAAGAAGCTCGAGCCCAAGAACCCGAACGAGTGGACGTGGGACGACTATGCGGCGACCGCGCTGTATTTCACCCAGGCGGTCAACCCGGACAGCCCGACCCGCTACGGCACCGTGCTGCAACTCAAGAACCTGCTTTTCAACATGATGGTGTTCCAGTCGCTGCCGCGTTCTTATGGCGGCAACTGGATGGACGAGAGCGGCAAGGTCACGGTCAATTCCGACGCCTACCGCAAGGGCCTCGAGATCTACAAGCTGCTCTATGACGCCGGCGCCACCCCTCGCGACTCGCTGTCCTACGAGTTCGCCGAGGCCAATGCCGCCTACGCCTCGGGCCAGGTTGCCGCGATGATGCAGTGGAACGCCGCGGCATCCGACCTGACCTCCAAGGAGAAGTCGCCAACGGTTGCCGAGGTCACCGAGACCATCGCGCCGCCGGCCGGACCCGAGGGGCGCTTCACCCACATCCATGGCCTCGGCTTCGGCCTCAACAAGAACGCCGAGAACAAGGATGGCGCCAAGGCCTTCATCAAGTGGCTATCGTCGAAGGAAGCGGCACTTATCTACGCCAAGAACAACGGTGCGCCGGCGCTCACGCCCGACGTCGTCAAGGAAGTGGCGACCGAGCGTCCCGATCTGGTCAAGCTCGGCGAGTACGCCAGCAAATACGGCTACGTCATGAACGGCGGCACCTCGGCCAAGGCACTCTCGGTCTACGAGCTTCAGGCCAAGGAGTTCACCGGCTACTGGTCGGGCCAACAGTCACTCGACGACGCCCTTGCCAACACCGAAAAGGGCATGGCTGAGCTGCTCAAGTAGGCGAATGGCCGGCGTCGGCTGCCGCCGCCGGCCATTCCAACCGGTTCAGGATTCGGCACCTGCTCGCGCTCCATGCCCCGGCATGGCGATCCTTGCAACTTTTCCGCCCATGCGGGTTCGAGGTGCCTAATCCAGAGCCTGGCCAGGTGAATGTCCTGATGACGACCGTCGGGGATTGGCCAGCCGCCATTGCTTCCCTTGGAACGCCAGCCTTAGATCGATTGATGACAACGATTTCGCAACGCGCCCCCTCGTCCGAATTCCGGTTGCTGGCAGTCCCGCTGGTGCTGTTCCTGCTCGTCTTCCTCGGCTTCCCGGCGATCTTCAACCTCGTCTACTCGGTCTCCGAGGTCAGCTTCGAGACCCTGCGCAGCCCCGAGATATCAGGCTTTTCCAACTTCGCGGCAGTCTGGAACGACAGTTCGTTCTGGCAAGCGAGCTGGTTTTCATTCCGCTTCGGTCTGCTCACCGCAGTGCTCGAATGCTCGCTCGGCCTGTTCCTCGCCATCTTTCTTTCGCCGCTCGTCGAAAGGCGCAGTTGGCTGATGGCGATCCTGATGCTGCCGCTCATGGTTGCGCCGGCGCTTGTCGGCCTGATGTACCGCCTCGTGCTGCACGAATTCGTCGGCCCCGTGCCCTACTATCTCTGGACCTGGTTCGGCGCGAGCTTCTCGTTCCTCGGGCCGACTTCGGCCTTCTGGACGCTGACAGTGGTCGAGACGCTGCAGTGGACACCCTTTGCCTTCCTGCTCTTCTACATGGCTTACCAAGCCATCCCCAAGGAGATCGTCGAGGCCTCTGCCATGGACGGCGCGCGCTATCGCCACCGTCTCTGCTACATCGAGCTGCCGCTGATGGCGCCGACGATCGTTGTCGCCCTGCTCATTCGCTTCATCGACGGCTTCCGCGTCTTCGACAATGTCTATGTGCTGACCGGCAGCGGCCCTGGCGGCTCCACCGCCTCGCTGTCGATCTACATCTATGAAGCCTTCTTCAAGCAGGGTGCCATCGGCAAGGCAGTCGCCGCCTCGGTCATCCTGTTCGTGGTGTCGTTCGCTGTCCTCTACGGGCTCAACGCACTTGCCGCGCGCCGCAAGGGAGCCCGCTGATGATCAACGCCCTCCGCTGGATCGTCTTTGCCATCGCCGCCCTTGCGATGAATTTCCCGATCCTCGTCACGCTCTCGACCTCGTTCAAGAGCGCGCGCGAACTGTCGACCAATCCCGGCCTTTGGGTCTATGCGCCGACGCTCGAAAACTACGCCACCGTCTTCACGGTGTCCGACCGGCTCAACATCTTCCTCTACCTGATGAACAGCATTGCGGTCGCTGCCCTCGGCACATTGCTCGCTGTGGCGCTCGCCTTGCCAGCGGCCTACGCGATCGCCCGCGGCAAGCTCGGCGAACGCACGCTGCTGCCGCTCATCGTCAACCTGCGCGCCGTGCCGCTGATCATCTTCGCCATCCCGCTCTACATGATGTTCCAGTGGCTTTCGCTACTCGACACGCGCCTCGGCCTCGGCCTGATCCTTGCCATCGTCAACCTGCCGCTGGCGCTGGTGATCCTGGTCAACGCCATCCGCGACCTGCCAGGCGAGCTCGACGAGGCGGCGCTGATGGACGGCGCGACGCGCTTCCAGATTCTGGCCAAGGTCATCGCGCCGCTGTGCCGACCGGCCCTCGTTACCAGCCTGATCTTCGGCTTCATCACCGCCTGGAACGAGTTCCTGTTCGGCCTGATGCTGACCACGTCGAAGGCCGTGCCGATCACCGTCGGCGCCTCGTTCTTCTTTGCCGCCAGCGGCGGCGGCGTGCAGTGGGGTGTCGCCTCGGCCGTCATGATCGTCGGCGCGCTGCCGCCAATGCTGCTCGGCCTCATCATGTATCGCCAGATCAGCGGCTCGATGACAGCAGGCGCGGTCAAGGGCTGACACAGTTTCTGCCAGGAGGTTCTATGGCTACGATTTCTCTGCAAAAGGCCGGCAAGCGTTATGGCGGCACCGAGATCATCCGGGATCTCGACCTCGACATTTCAGACGGCGAGTTCGTCGTCATCGTCGGCCCGTCCGGCTGCGGCAAGTCCACGCTTTTGCGCATGATCGCCGGCCTCGAGGAGACCACCTCCGGCCACCTGCTGATCGACGGCCGCGACGTCACCAAGGCGCCGCCGGTCGAGCGCCAGCTCGCCATGGTGTTCCAATCCTACGCGCTTTATCCACACATGACCGTGCGCCAGAACATGGGCTTCGGCCTCAAGCTGGCGAAACTGTCGCCGGATGCGATCAAGGCCAAGGTCGATCAGGCCGCCGACACGCTGAAGCTCGCCCATTTGCTCGACCGCTACCCGCGCCAGCTCTCGGGCGGCCAGCGCCAGCGCGTCGCCATTGGCCGCGCCATCGTGCGCCAACCGGTCGCCTTTTTGTTCGACGAGCCGCTGTCCAATCTGGACGCAGCACTCCGCGTCGACATGCGGCTTGAGATCGCAAAGCTGCACCGGGCGCTCGGCGCCACGATGATCTATGTCACCCACGACCAGGTCGAAGCGATGACGCTGGCCGACCGCATCGTCGTGCTCAAGGAAGGCCGCGTCATGCAGCATGGCAGCCCACACGAGCTCTACGAGCGTCCCGCCAACCTATTCGTCGCCCAGTTCATCGGCAGCCCCAAGATGAACGTGCTCGCCTGCGCCCCGTCGGGCGATGGCAAACTCGACCTGTCCGGCCAAGGCGCGCTGTCGATTGCCTTCTCCGGCGCGCCGACCCAGCTCGGCGCCCGCCCCGAGCATCTGACGCTCGTCGCCTCCAACGAGGGCAACTGCCGCGGCACGGTCGAGGTCGCCGAATACCTCGGCGGCAACACCAGCGTCTTCGTCCGCAACGACCGCCTCGGCCTGATCAACGTCAACGCGCCTGCAGACACATCAGTCCGCATCGGCGAGACGGTCGGCATCGCAATCGACGGCAACCGAGTGACACTGTTCGATGAAAACGGCTCCGCTATCGCCCGTGCTGCATGAGCACAAAATCGCCCAGGGGCGATGATCACGGCAAAGATTGGATCCGCACCTTGGCAGATCACCAGCGGCTGTGACTGGCGGCTTCGCTAGGCGAAATGGGATGGTCCGTACAGACTCGAACATATCTGGGCTGCACGTCGAACAGCTATGCCTGCCCTTCCTGGCGAACCAGAGGCCAAGGAGTGCATAGGGAACTTGGCCACGCCTTGAAGCTTCCAGCGCGAATAACTATCTCACTGCTGTTGCCGCTTTCCTCCTCCCAGGAGTGGCAGCACCAAGCGGCCAACTCCTCCCGTGGCGGCTTCCATATTGAGCCCGTCGCGACCTCCTCCCCGCGGCGGGCTTTCCCTTTTTCAGACCCAGATCGCGACCATTGCGGCTGACACGATGGCTTCCCAAACCTCCGCTCGCTGCGAGCATTCTCCCCATTCACCTTTCCGCTCCGATGCGGACGCGCGGTCTGGTTCCGGCGCGATGACATGACAACATGTGTCGGCAAGAACAGGTTCCACTGGAAAGAAGCCGAAGCATGAGCAAGGACGGTTCGTCTCATTGGGACTTGCGCCCATGCGCCAGTCAGCACCAGCTGGATTCTCGCCGAATGGTCATCATGATTCCTGCGGGTGCACAACAGAACGCTGATCGTGCGGACAGAGCGGCCGCATTTCGCACTGACAACGCATCACCGGAATGAATCGATCAAAGCGGATCGATTCAAACATGTTGTTAGACCTTGCGCGTGTTCACACAGAGACTCTCGGTCATGCGCGCACACTTGGAAGACATTCATCTGCACCGCATCGACCCGGCCCTGAACATGCGCCGGTTCTACGGCCTAACGCTCCAGCCGACTTTGTTTGGTGGCGTATCGGTCATTCGGAACTGGGGGCGGATTGGCACCAGCGGACAAGCCATGGTCGAAACCCACGATAACCCTGACGAGGCTCATCGAGCGCTGAGACGCCTGGAGACGATGAAGAAGCGACGGGGATACGAGGTGCCAGGTACCGGCAGCAGATGCGACGCTGCATAGGGGTGAAACAAGTCTGCGACGTGACAAGCCCTTGCGTGAATGGAGCCGATTAGCGGGTCGCCGCCGTCGAGGGGGGCCCGGCCTATCCGGCGGGGGCCCCGGTTGGGCTCAGTCGCCGCGCCAAGCGTTCGGGCGCGACCAGATGAGGCAGAACGTTTCGCCTTCCTCGTCGTTTCTCGACCTTCCGTCGGCGGTCGAGATCGATGTTCTGGCTAACTAGATGCACGAAGATAGTCGCTTTCTACAAGCGTGCGAACCGCGCGACCTTCCAGGTCGGCGAGACGGCGTTCGGCGCGCTGCATGAGACGGCGGCCCCAAGTATCCGGCGCTGAGTCACCGATGGAGCCGAAAGTCGCAAGCCCAGCAGGAGGGGCAAAGGCGCCGCGGGTCAGAGCAAGAGCTGGCTCCAGCGAAAAGTGGTCCGGGTCCTCAAGCCGTGCGCCGTCATACTCGAAGAGGATGGTCTCGGTGCCCCGGACGCGATTGCTCCTCGCCAGTCCCATTGGGTGCGTGCGGCTTGCGAGATCGACATGCACCTCGAAGTCAGCCATCGCGGGACGATCCGGTTGGCCGCTTGAGGTGGACATGCTTAGGCAGGTCGGCGCTGGCGAGCGCCTGACCAACGCTGTCGTTGCTGATGTCGGCAACCTGGCTCAGGCCGTCGAGCAGGCCGAGCGCCAGCAGGACGCCGGCATAAATGCCGATGCTGACTTTGGTATCCCCTGCTTCGACCCTTTGCAGTGTCGAGCGAGACGTGAAGGCGCGCTCGGCTACGACCGCCATCGGCAGCCGTCGGCGTCGACGGGCATCATGGATGTCCGCCCCAAGTTTGCGCAGCGCTCGCCGAACCGCGGCGGGAGGGTAGTGTGGTGTAGGAATTTTGACACCTTCGTACTACAGATTTACATAATATGTAGCACGAAGATTACATTCTTCCTTGACCGGCCATCTCTCTTAAGCAGGCTTCCTTCTAATGGGCGGCAGGTCGGTACAAATGCCTTCGGCAACTTCGGCGGCCATGCCGATGGTCTCGCCGAGCGTCGGATGCGGGTGGATGGTCTTGCCGATATCGACGGCATCCGCTCCCATCTCGATCGCCAGGCAGATCTCGCCGATCATATCGCCAGCGGCCGGGCCGACGATGGCGCCGCCGATGATGCGGTGCGTCTCCTTGTCGAACACCAGCTTGGTCAGGCCGTAGTCCGCGCCATTGGCAATGGCCCGGCCGGACGCTGCCCATGGGAACTTGCCGACCTCGACAGTGCGGCCCGCTGCCTTGGCGGCGTCCTCGGTCACGCCGACCCATGCGATCTCCGGGTCGGTATAGGCGACCGACGGCACGACCTTGGCGTCCATGAAACTCTTGAGCCCGGTTGCCGCCTCCGCAGCGACGTGGCCCTGGTGCACCGCCTTGTGCGCCAGCATCGGGTTGCCGGTGACATCGCCGACGGCAAAGACGTTCTGGTTATGCGTGCGCATCTGCGCATCGACTTCGATGAACCCCTTGGCGTCGAGGCTAATGCCCGCTATGACAAGTTGCAGCGCCTCGGCCGCTGGTCGCCGGCCTGCCGATTGCAGGATCAGGTCGTAGCGTCGCACGCCCGCCCCCTCACCGCTTGTCGTCACGACAAGGGCATCTTCCTCGGCGATGACGCTTTCGACACGCGCACCCAGAAGGATCGCGTCGAAGCGGTGAGCGTTGCGCTTGCGCCAGGTCTCGACCACGTCACGATCGACATCGGGCAGCAACTTGTCGAGCTGTTCGACCACGTCCACGCGTGCGCCGAGCGCGCTGTAGACTGTGGCCATCTCCAACCCGATGATGCCACCGCCAATGACCAGCATGCGTTCGGGGATGAACGGCAGTTCGAGCGCGCCGGAGGAATCGACGATCCGCGGGTGGTCGGGCAGGAACGGCAGCTTAAGCGGCATCGAGCCTGCGGCGACGATTGCCTTGGCGAAGGCGATCCTGCGGCTTGCTCCATCAAACAACGTGATGTCGACCGCATTGGCCTCGGCAAACGTCGCCGTGCCCCTGACAACCTCGACCTTGCGCTGCCGGGCCATGCCCTTCAGCCCATCGGTGAGCTTGGTGACGACACCGGTCTTGAAGCGGCGCAGCCTGTCGAGATCAAGGGTGGGCGTGTCGAAGGCGACGCCATGGTCGGCGAGGCGCTCGGCGTCCTCCTTGACCGCCGCGACATGCAACAGCGCCTTGGAGGGAATGCAGCCGACATTGAGGCAGACACCACCGAGCGTGGCGTCGCGCTCCACTAGGATCACGCGTTGTCCGAGATCGGCGGCGCGGAAGGCAGCGGAATAGCCGCCCGGTCCGCCGCCGATCACCAGCACGTCGCAATCGGGCGCGGCACCCAGGGCAGGTGATGGCGTGGCTGCTACGATCGGCTTCGCAACTGCGGCCGGCGCTTCATGAGTGGCAGCAGGCTTGGCTTCGCCTCCGCCCGCTGCCGCTTCCACGATGGCGATCAGCGCGCCCTTGGAAACGCGCTGGCCGATGGCCAGTTCGACGGAGGCGATGCGCCCGGCGGAGGGCGACGGCACGTCGATCGAGGCCTTGTCGGATTCGAGCACGATCAGTGTCTGGTCAAGCGCGACCTCGTCGCCCGGCTGGATGTGCACCTCGATGACGGCGACTTCCTTGAAGTCACCCATTTCGGGCACCCTGATTTCGGTGATGCTCATCTTCGCCTCAAACGATCGCGCGGCGGAAATCGCCCAGAAGGGCGGCGATGTGACCAAGGAACCTGGCCGCGGCAACGCCATCGACGACGCGGTGATCCCACGACAGGGAAACCGGCATGATCAGCTTCGGCTGGAAAGCCTTGCCATCCCAGATGGCCTCTATCGCTGAGCGACCGGCGCCGAGGATCGCTGCTTCGGGGGCATTGATGATCGGCGTGAAGCCTGTCCCGCCAATGCCGCCAAGCGACGACACTGAGAAACAGCCGCCCTGCATATCGACGGCCGACAGCCCGGTGCCGCGCGCCTTGTCGGCGAGCGCGCGCATTTCCGTTGCGATCTCAAGAACGCCCTTGCGGTCGCAATCGCGGATCACCGGCACCATCAACCCCTTGGGCGTGTCGGCGGCAAAGCCGATATGGACATAGTTCTTGAGCACCAGCTCCTCGCCGTCGAGCGAGGCGTTGAAGCGTGGGTACGCCTTGAGCGCCAGCGCCGAAGCCTTGATCAGGAAGGCGACCATCGTAACCTTGGCGTCCTTGTTGGCTGCATTGAGCTCCTTGCGGAATTCCTCGAGCCCGGTCACATCGGCCTTGTCGAAGTTGGTGACATGCGGAATGGTCAGCCAGTTGCGGGTGAGATTGCCGCCCGAGATCTTCTGGATGCGCGACAGCGGCTGGCGTTCGACGGGGCCGAACTTCTCGAAGTCGACCGCAGGCCAGGCCGGCAGGCCGGCGCCGATGGCGGAACCGGGCACCTGCACTGGAGAGCCTCCGGCGAGGCGCTCCTTGATATGCGCTGTGATGTCGTTGCGCAGTATCCTGCCCTTTGCGCCGGAAGGCTTTACCATGCCAAGTTCGACGCCAAGCTCACGGGCGAAGGCGCGCACCGACGGCGTCGCGTGGGCTCCGAAAGCGGTCTGCGTCGTGACCGCTGGCAAAGTGCTCGCCATTGGTGCAGCCGGTGCCACCTTCGCCGTGGCCGGCGGTCCTGCCCTAACGGGTGGAACGGCGGCAGCGGCTTCGGTCTTTTTGGTTTCTGGCGTGGCTGCCGAAGGCACCGTGGCCGGCGCGGTCGCATCGATGGTCAGCAGCAGCGCGCCCTGCGACACGCGGCTGCCGAGCGCCACTGCGAACTCCCTGACGGTTCCGGCAAAAGGCGCCGGAATCTCCATCGTTGCCTTGTCGGATTCGACCGTCATCAGCGGGTCTTCGACCGCCACCACGTCGCCCGGCTTCACCAGGAATTCGACGACCGGCACATTCTTGTAGTCGCCTATGTCAGGCAACCTGACTTCCATCTGCTGGCTCATATCAACTCTTTCAGAACTGGAACTCGACCCCGATCAGCGCAACCAAGGCGCATCGATCGCGGCATCAAGACTGTAGCGGGCGATGGCATCGGCAACCGTCTGACGCGTCACAGAACCTTCGGTGGCGAGTGCTGCAAGGGCAGCCACCGCGATGTGGCGATGATCGACCTCGAAGAAGTCGCGCAGCGCGGCACGCGTGTCGCTACGACCGAAGCCGTCGGTGCCGAGCGCGGTGAACGGCGCCTCGACGTATGACGCAATCAGTTGCGGATAGGCGCGGACATAGTCGGTGGCAGCGATGATAGGCGCCGTGCCCGGCAGGCACCCGGCGAGATGACTGACCACTGGCTCAGCGAGCGGGTTGTAACGGTTGTGTCGATCCGCTTCCCTTGCGTCGCGCGACAGTTCGGAGAAGCTGGTGGCGCTCCACACTTCCGAGGCGACGTCCCAATCGTTGGCGAGCATCTGTGCTGCCTCGATCACCTGCGGGAGGATGGTGCCGGAACCGAGCAAGCGAACGTGCCCGGCACTCTTCTTGGGCTTGTGGCTGGCGATCCGGTAGAGCCCCTTGATGATGTCGGCCTCGACGCCTGCCGGCATCGACGGCTGGGCGTAGTTCTCGTTCATCGCAGTGACGTAATAGAACTCGTCCCTGCCCTCTTCCATCATGGCGCGGGCGCCATGGTCGAGAATGACCGCCAGCTCATAGGCGAAGGTCGGGTCATAGGCGCGGCAGTTTGGAACGGTCGACGCAACGAGAAGGCTCGATCCATCCTGGTGCTGCAAGCCTTCGCCGGCCAGCGTGGTCCGGCCTGCGGTCGCCCCGATCAGGAAGCCGCGCGAGCGCTGGTCGGCCGCTGCCCAGATCAGATCGCCGACACGCTGGAAGCCAAACATCGAATAGTAGATGTAGACCGGCAGCATGGCGAGGTTGTGCACGCTGTAGGACGTGGCGGCAGCCACCCAGGACGAGACTGCGCCGGCCTCGGTGATACCCTCCTCGAGCAGTTGCCCGTTCTTGGCCTCCTTGTAATACAGCATCGAGCCGGCATCCTCGGGCTCGTAGAGCTGGCCGACCGGCGAATAGATGCCGACCTGGCGGAACAGATTGGCCATGCCGAAGGTACGCGCCTCGTCGGCGACGATCGGCACGATGCGCGGCCCGATCTCCTTGTCCTTGATCATGTTGCCAAGCAACCTGACCGCGGCCATGGTCGTCGACATCTCCTTACCCTCGGCATTGAGAGCGAAATCGGCGTAGCTTGCCAGCGGTGGTATCGCCACCCGATCGGCTGTTCGGCGACGCGCCGGCAGGTAGCCTCCAAGCGCCTCGCGGCGCGCCCGGAGATAGTTGAGCTCGGCGCTGTCTTCAGCCGGCTTGTAGAACGTGACCTGCTCTGCCTGCTCGTTGCTGATCGGCAAGGCAAAGCGGTCGCGGAAAGCCAGCAGGGCTTCAACGTCGAGCTTCTTTGACTGATGCACCGTCATGCGTGACTCGCCGGCAGCGCCCATGCCAAAACCCTTCTTGGTCTTGGCCAGGATGACAGTCGGCCGACCCTTGGTGGCCCTTGCCGCCTCGAAGGCCGCAAACAACTTTCGGAAGTCGTGACCACCGCGCTTCAGCGCGTCGATGTCGCTGTCCGACATATGGGCGACCAGCGCCTTGACCTCGGGATCCTCCTCGAAGAAGTGCGCCAGGTTGTAAGCTCCATCCTTGGCGCCGAGCGTCTGGTACTTGCCATCGACGGTGGCGGCAAATCGACGGAGCAGCGCGTGCTGGGTGTCGCGTGCAAACAGCGCGTCCCACTCCGAACCCCACAGCACCTTGATGACGTTCCAACCCGCCCCGCGGAAAGTGCTTTCCAGTTCCTGGATGATCTGGCCATTGCCGCGCACCGGGCCGTCGAGCCGCTGCAGGTTGCAATTGATGATGAAGGTCAGGTTGTCGAGCTTTTCACGTGCCGCGATCGACAGGCCGGCGATCGATTCCGGCTCGTCCATCTCGCCGTCACCGAACACCCCCCAGACGTGGCGACCCTCGGTATCGGCGAGGCTCCGGTCGTTGAGGTAGCGCATGAAGCGGGCCTGGTAGACCGCGGTGATCGGACCGATGCCCATTGACCCTGTCGGCACCTGCCAGAAGTCGGGCATCAGCCAGGGATGCGGATAGGAGCACAGGCCGGTGCCGCCGATCTCCTGGCGGTAATGCTGGAGATGCTCTTCCGAAAGCCGCCCTTCCAGATAGGCGCGCGCATACACGCCTGGCGCCGAATGCGGTTGGAAAAACACGACGTCCCCGTCGCCCGCACCAGTGTCGGCGCGAAAGAAGTGGTTGAAGCCGACCTCGAAGATCTCCGCTGCAGAGGCATAGCTGCCGATGTGGCCGCCGAGCTCGCCATAGGCCTTGTTGGCCTTCACCACCATCGCCAGCGCGTTCCAGCGGATGATCGCGGTGATGCGTTCCTCCATGCCAAGATCGCCTGGGAACGGCGGCTGCTTTTCGAGCGAAATGCTGTTGCGATAGGGTGAATACGGCAGCGGCTCATGCACGATGCCGAGTTCCTTGGCCTTGCGGTCGAGTTCTCCGAGGATGAATTCGGCCCGCGTGCCGCCCGAACTGACGAACAAGGACTCGAGCGAGGCCAGCCAGTCGGCTGTCTCCTGCGGGTCGCCGTCAAATCCGGCGCTGGCATCACCGATGGGGGCGGACGGGGTCTTGGTGAGCATGATGGCGCTCCAGCTCCTTGAATTTCCACTTGCGCGCGAGGATAGCGGCAAGGCTCCGGCATTTCCTGCCGAAGGTGTTGCAAATTTCGGCAAATGCAGCAGATAATGCTGCAGTGTATTTTCCATTCAGCAGGATATGCTGCACATGCATCTCGACGCGATAGACATGCGTATCCTCTCGGAAATCCAGGAGGACGCCAGCCTGACAAACGCCGAGCTTGCCGCGCGCGTCGGGCTGTCGGCCTCCCCGTGCCTTGCCCGCGTGCGCGCACTTGACGAGGCGGGCATCATAACCCGTCGCGTCGCCCTTCTCGATCCGATGCTGCTGGGCGCTGATGTCAGCGTCTTCATCCAGGTGACACTGGAGAAGCAGACCGAGGCATTGCTCGATGTTTTCGAGGCGGCGATGGCCGGCTTTCCCGAGGTCATGGAGTGCTATCTGATGACCGGCGATTCCGACTATCTGCTGCGCGTTGTCGTGCGGGACACGGTTGCGCTCCAGCATTTCATCGTCGACCGCCTGTCCAAGACGCGCGGTGTCGCCAACATCCGCTCGAGCTTTGCCCTCAAGCAGGTCAAGTACAAGACTGCCCTCCCACTGGAGCAGCTTGCCAGCCCGCGCGCGCGTCGATAGCCCGCGTGGACCCGTGTCTATGTCGAGCAGCCTCGCTATCATGCTATGTCGCCGCGGTCAGATGCGGAAACGCGACCGGTGGCAGGACCGAGCATACGGTCGTCTTGTTTGGGTCGCCCTTATTTGCGGCGATATTGGCGGAGGGGTTTTCAGTGAGCATGATGGCTCTCCAACTCCTTGAGTTTCCCCTGCGCGCGAGGAGGCGATCAGCCACTGGGCGTGATGTCAGCTGAATAATCAGGTCAGGGTTACGGATGCGGCGTCGCGCTCGATCCGCTGCTGAGCATCGACCACTTGTGCTCGAAGGCTTGCCCAATCGATGCCGATCATCTCGCCGTGTCGTTTGCGTGCGACGCCGCGCACCCAAACGCTGTCAATGTCGGACAAGCCGGCAAAATTCACAACGCGATCCGCCAGGCTGCCCAAGGTGGCAAAGCCGATGCGCGATGTCCTGAGAAGTACTAGGTCGGCATGCTTTCCAATAGTGATCGACCCCGTGGCGTCGCCCAGGCGCATGGCCTTGGCGCCCCATCTAGTCACGAAGTCCAGCACGTCCGCAGATTTATACTCCTTGGCAATTTCGGAGTATTCCGCTGAACGATATAGACTCCAAAAGCCTGCCCTGACGTGCTCGAAATAGTCATCGGTCAACGCCATGTTCACGTCGAGCCCGAGCCCTGCGGGGACTCCCATCTGCCGTGCCTTACCGTGAATGGAGGCTGCAGGATAAGGAAATTCCCCCATCGCACAGGAGCAGATCATCCCACCGGAATCTCGGAGCATTTCGAGTTCGGCATTCGACATCTCAACGCCGTGAGAAACCTGAAAATCCGGGCCGAGCAGACCCGCGGCATGAAGGTCGGCAATGCCGCGATAGACACCAGAGGGGGGCATTGGTTTCGGTTTGTGGAGATGGCAGCATATCAAATGCGGATTGAACGAACGAGCGCGTTCAAACTCCACCTTCATGTCTTTCATACTGCGCTGGCCCAACCCCTCGCTGATTGCGATGCCAAACTTCACCGGCCTATCGCTCTCCTCGGAGAACATCTCGCGAAGCAGTGCTGCCGTCTCATAGTTGGACTCTTGTGGCGCCCCGTTCCTTTCGGCCGTTGCCTGCGCTTCTGGTACTGTGTCCCCGGGTCCATAAGTCGGATTGTGAGATGCCTGGTAGCAGAACACCCCGGAGACGCCGGATGCGACGAAACCGCGTGCCCCAGCGAGCGCCTTTTCCTTGGTATGGTGGGCATGGGCGTAGTCCAGCACGCTCGTCACGCCCGAGTTGATCGCCTGGAGTCCGCCGACATATCCGGCGAGATGGAAATCTTCCGGCGTCATGCACACCATGGTGCGCATTTTCCATCTTTGGTAGCCGGAGTATTTCTGCGGATCGGTCTTGACGAGTCTGCCGGCGTGAAGGCCCAGCCAAAGATGCCTGTGACCATCGTTCATGCCCGGCATCAGGATCATACCGGCCGCATCGACCCGTTCGGCGTCGCCGGCATCGATGCCTATTCCGATGTTGGCGATCTTTCCGTCCCGGATCAGCACATCCGCACCAGCTAGCTCGCCCAGCTTGTGGTCCATCGTCAAGACGTCGGCGCCTTGGATTAGTATTGCGCGCTTTGCTCCCCCGACCGCCGCAACAGCAGGCGCAGGGCGATTGGTCGAGGCTACAGCGATGGCCGCGGCCCCTGTTGCGCCCAATTTAAGAAACTCCTTACGTGTGATGTCGGTCATCTGGTTCTCCTCCATCGATACAAAGTGGAAAATGCGGGCGCAGCAGCTATTCGGCTGTCATCGGAGATGGTCGCACTGCATCCTGGTCAGCAACAGGCATCAGTTCTGGAACTTAAAGTTCCAATTCCGCCAGGCCGTTTCGATGGACAACGCGACGCATCGCCAAGCCGGAGAACCGGCGTAGCATTCACACAGGAGGGCATTGCCCACCAACGCGTGCGGGCGAAGCTCTTGTCGGATCCGTCGTTAGAATGTCGGCGGCGTGTTTATCCAGAGGACCACTGCCTCGCCCGGACCAGGATTGTAAAACGAGTGGGGCGCCTCCGAGCGGAAGCAGAACGAGTCACCCTTGCCGAGAACATGAGTCTGCTTGTCGATGGTTAGCTCGATAAAGCCATCCATAACGAAACCGGCCTCTTCTCCCACGTGCGAATAGTCGCCGGCTGAACCATGGCCAGCGGTAATGGTGATCAGATTTCCCTGCAGCGTGCGTTCGGGGGAATGAGGAATGATCTGCTCGATCCTGACCCCTTGATGAGGATCTCCCAGATAGTCGAGCGCGACCTCTTTCCGTTCACTCGCACGGACCAGCATGCAACTCTCGTTTTCCGAGCCGGAAAGGAAGGAAGCCATGCTGGTGCCGAGACCGGCAACCAGCTTGTGCAGCACCGACAGCGAAGGCAGAAGCCGGCCGTTCTCCACGCGCGACACCAAACTCGCCGAACAATTCGCCTTGCTGGCGAGATCGACCAGTGTAAGGCCCTGTGCCCGCCGCATTGTCTGCAGCCGGCGACCTATGCGCACGGCCTCAAGTGCCGCAGGTTCGGTGGTGTCGATAGCAGCAGCCCTCGCGTTACTAGGCAGCGCTTCGGCGCGCCTCTTTCGTTCCGGCTTCGCCTTGTCGGCAATGCTGTCGGCCACAGTCTTCAACTTGGAGCTTGAACCGTTCTTCATAAGAAACCGATTATCAGATCAGCCGTAGAAGTCATCAGGGTCAGATCCTCGTGCCTTCGAGTGAAAAGAGACCCCGGCGCAGCGCCGTCCATCGGATTTCGCAGCGCCGGGTCGCGCGCCTCCTACGGGCGCCATCCTTTGGGAGGATGCATGTTGGCCCGATCCACGGTTTCCAGATTATCCATCGTCACGGCGATCAACGGCACGTCGATGATTTTCGGATCAAGCTTGATGCCTTTCATCAGATCCGCGACCACGCGGACCTCGGTGCGTCCAATCAGCACCGGCTGCTGGGCTACGACATAGTCCGCACAACCGGCCCGCATCATTTCTTCCGCTTCCTCACCAAGAACCGAGAAGATCACCTTGGTCTTGCCGCAGCGGTCCGCGGCTTTCACCGCGCGCGCTGCCCCGACACCGAAAACGTCATCCGCACCGTACAGCATGTCGAGATCAGGATTGCGCTGAAGCATCTCGCTCGCGCGAGTAAGCGAAATCGCCGCGTCTTGCTCGCTTGTCATCTCTGCAACCACTACGATGTTGGTGCCGGCAATGTCCTCCTTGAAGCATCTGAGCCGTTCGACCGCCCAGAACGAACCTGCAGGGCCCGCCAGCAGTCCGATTGTACCGCCTGCCGGCATCAGCTTCTTGGCGCCTGCGGCCAGTTCGCGACCGATGTTGCAATGGCTGGACGACACCGCAGCGTCAGGCTCGACGTCGCTGGCGACCACATTCACGCCAGCGCCGACAAGGAATATCCCTGCCCCGCGTGCCTGCATCGCGACGCCATTCAGAGCTGCTGGATCGCCCGGATCGATCAGAACCGCTTTGACCCCCTTGATGACCAGGTTCGAAACCTGGTCGAGCTGCTTGTCGATATTGGCGTAGCCGCCCGCGTCCTGCACCACCACCTCGAACCCTAGCTTGCTGGCCTCGTCGAGAATCCCGTACAGCTCAGCGGTGGGATAGGGGCCCTTGAGATTAGGCTTTGACAGCCCAATTATCGGCTTCACATCCTGCGCGGTGGCTGGAACTGCGAGCACCGCACCGAGTGCAACTGCCCAAGTCAAGCCGCTAAAGATCCCTTTGTATTTCATTTTTCCTTCCCCTTTGTTGTTGGTTGTGGTCGCTCTCCCTGCGGCCGGTCAGTGTCCCGCTTTGCGGCGCATGCCCGCTTGGTCCAGCGCCACTGCTGCGATCAGCGACATTCCGATGATCATCATTTGCGTGTATGATGAGACGTTAAGCAGGTTGAGCCCGTTGGCGAGAATGCTGATGAAGGCGACGCCAAAGGCGACGTTGATTGCCGATCCTCGCCCTCCGGCGAGCGACACACCGCCGAGCACGACCGCAGCGATAGATTCTAGTGGCAACGTAGCGCCAAGGGTCGGTTGCCCGGAGGAAACACGCGCCGTAAGAATGATAGCTCCGATTGCGGCAGTCAGCCCGCAGAAAGCATAGGATGCAATCCTGATGCGCTCGACACGGATGCCGGAAAGACGAGCCGCCTCCTCATTGCCACCGACGGCGCGGACATGGCGCCCGAAGCGCGTGTAGCGAAGGGCAACTTCAGCCAATAGCAGCGTCACGGCCGCAATAAGTACTGGCATCGGAATACCCAATATCGATCGATAGGCGAGTTGCCCGAAGCTGGAAGGCAGACCGGGAATGGGAACGCCGCCGGCGAGATTGAGCGCCAGGCCCGCGGTCACAGAAAGCATAGCGAGCGTGGCGATGAACGGGGATACACGCAGGCGAGTGATGATCAGCCCGTTCACCAATCCGACGCACGCACCACATATCAGCGCGGCCACAATCCCCGGTGCAATGCCATATTCACGCATGACGAAAGCCAATACGACACTGACGAGCGCAACTGTCGAGCCGACGGAAAGGTCGAGGCCGGCCGTCAGAATCACAAATGTCTGGCCGAACGCAACGGCGGCAAGCGCGGCCGCGGCCACGCCGATGTTCCTGAAGTTCTGGGCTGTAAGAAAGACCTCGGAGAAAACCGAAAACAAAATGACCATGCCGATCGTCGCGGCTGGCAATGCGATTTCCATCCCGCGTTCACGCACGATACGCACCAGTATCTGGCGCCAGTAGCGTGCTCCATCAAGCGGTTGTGTTTTTTCACCGTAAGCCTGCATATCACCAATCCCCTGCGTTCTTGCGGCGTTACGCTGCCGAAGCGGACATGGCATGCCCCTTGAAGGCTGCCGCCAGAATACGCCGCTCGTCGAACTCGTCTTCGAGCAGTTCGTCTTGAATCTCCCCCGCCGCCACCACGAGAATTCGGTGACACAGATGAAGCAGTTCCGAGATCTCGGACGAAACGACGACAATGGCAGCACCTTGACCGGCAAGGTCCTGGATCAGCCGATAAATCTCGGCCTTTGCGCCAACATCGATGCCACGCGTCGGTTCGTCGAAAATGAAAATCTCAGGGCGCGACAACATCCATTTGCCGATCACCAGCTTCTGCTGGTTGCCGCCGGAGTTGGTACGCGCCGACTTGGCCAGCTGGCCACGAAACTGCAGCTTCCTGGCCATGTCACGCGCGGCCGTCTTGGCACGGGTCCATGAAATGAACCCACCGCGACAGTAATCGGCCATCGAAGCCATCAGCAGGTTCTCATGGCCGGAAAGGGTGGTAACCAGACCCTGATCCTTTCGGTCCTCGGGGATGTAGGCCATGCCGTTGCGGATGGCATCGGTCGGAGCACGGATTGTTATTGCCACCCCGCGCTTGGCAATCTCCCCGCGGTCTCGCGGATCGGCTCCAAAAATGCTGCGCATGATCTCCGTGCGTCCGGCACCTACCAGGCCGGCAAATCCGATCACCTCACCGGCCTTCACATCAAAGCTGACATTGTTGAATACGCCGTCGCGGCCGAGATTACGCACCGTAAGCACCGGCTCTCCGATACGACGGTTTCGCTCGGGAAAAAGTTCTGTCAACGGGCGCCCGACCATCAGCTCGATCAGGTCATGGGCACCGTTTAGCGATGCCGTCGGGAGTGTTTTCACGTGCTGGCCACCGCGCAACACGGTGATGCGGTCGGCAAGTTCGAGCACTTCGTTCAGACGGTGCGAAACATAAAGAATCGCCGTGCCCTCGGCTCTCAGCCGCCGCAGTATTCTCAACAAAGCGCCCGCTTCCTTGTCCGAAAGAGAAGCCGTGGGCTCGTCGAGGATAATGACCGGGGCCCTGAGCACCAGGGCCCGGGCAATTTCGACAATCTGTTTCTGCCCGGTAGAGAGGGAGCCCGCCAATGCGCGCGGGTCGATCTCCTCTTCGCAGTCGAGCGCCCGGAACATGTCGCGGGCAATGCTTTCGGCGGCGCGACGGTTGAAAAGTTGGCGATCGATACCCGATCCTGGCTCGTTGCCGAGCACGACATTTTCGGCCACCGTCATGCCGGGAACGATCATCAACTCCTGAAAGATCGTGACCACGCCGCCCCGCCTTGCCTCTCCCGGCGAAGCAAAGCTGACAGCCCGTCCGTCGAGCATCACACTGCCTTCACTCGGCTGGGCGTCCCCCGACAGGATACGGATCAGCGTTGATTTGCCCGCGCCATTCTCACCAACCAGCGCATGGACCTCGCCACGGCGCAGGTCGAGGCTGACCTGATGCAACGCGCGCACACCCGGATAGTCTTTGCCGACAGCGTCGACGGCGAGGACCGGCACTTCGCCTTCCAGATTGTCAGACTGCGCCATCTCTTGCCCTCCCAGACCATGTCGATGCAGCGTGGAAATACGACCGCCAGGCCACGCATCCTAAACTAGGCCGCCGGAATAGCAGCGATCATGTCAAGTTCGACCCGTGCGCCCGGAGCACTCAGATTGTTGATTGCCACCAGCGTTCCAGCCGGTCGCCAGTCTCCGAAATGCTCGTTGAGCACGGCGTACATGTCATCCATGTCGCGCATATCGGTAACGTACTTCGTCAGCTTCACCACGTTGCGCCACGTCAATCCCTTGGCATCCAGGACAAGTTTGATGTTTGCCAATGCCAGGCGCGTCTGCTCGCGCATGTCATGGGGCAGCACATGCTCCTCCGCGACATGCGGATGCTGATGGTAGAGGGGGGAGGCCGTGGCGCCGGCGATAAACAGCAACCCGCCAAAGCCGGTCACCTCCACTGCAGGAGCGTAAGGCATATTCGCGGCCTCTTCCGATCGCGGATGCACTGGTTGTATCGCCATCATGGCCTCCTCCGTATCGTTGTCAGGCTGCGGCGCGGATGTTGCGCCAGTTGACCTTCTGCGAGCGGGGCGGCGTGATGCGGTTGCGCAGGACACCCAGGCCGGCAGCTTCGAGTTCGACGACATCACCGGTCGAAATCCACCGCTCGAGTTCGAAACCGCAGCCATGGTTGACCGTGCCGGAACCGATTACGTCGCCAACATTCACCGTCTCGTCCTGCGAGGTGTAGGAGATCATCTCCTCGAAACTCCACTGCATTTCGCCGGGCGTCGATTCAGCCCAGACCTCGCCATTGACCAGCACGCGCATCGGCGTGTTGAGAACGTCTGGCATTTCATCAGGCGTTACAATCCAAGGCCCCAGCCCCCAGGCAAAATCCTTGCCCTTGAACGGACCGGTGTTATTGGCCATCTCGCCGCGTTGAGTGTCTCGCGCCGAAAAGTCGTTGAGCAGCGTGTACCCAAGGATATGCTTACCGGCCTCGGCCGCATCGACGTTACGCGCCGAGAGCCCTACGACAGCAGCGATCTCGAGTTCGAAATCCAACTTCTTGGTATATTCGGGCCACTGCACGTCGTGATCGTGGCCAATGATCGAGGTTGGATTGGCCTTGAAGGCGAACGGACGTTCATACCATTCCGGCGGCAGCTTCAGGCCCATCTTGCCGAAAGTCGACAAGAGATGGTCTTCGAAGGCGGCGAAGTCGCGCAACACCGGCACCTTGATCGGCGGCATGAGCTTTACATCCGCAAGCCGATGCGCAAGCGCTTCGCCCTTCGGTCCGCGCAATTTGGTTGCGGCGATGTCATCCCACTCAGCCACAAGCCAGTCCTCGATTTCACGAACCGGATCGAGGGACGGCCCATATAGGAGCGCCACGGCATGGAGATCGGCTGGAGCGAAAGCGTCGGCGCGCAAAGAGGGGCACGGTTTGCCCCTGGCCGCCGAGAACGCTGCGTAGGCGGCGTTGACGTCAACGATCCAGCCCTTGCCATCCCTGGCGGCCGCGACCGGATCGCTGTTGGCAGCATCGATCCGGACGATACCGAACCTGTCGACCGGGCCAAGCGGGCCATCAATTCGAAATGTTGCAATCTTCATTGTGTCACCTGCGCAATATCAACCTTGTCGTCGGCGTCGGTGCCGGGGAAAGGTCCCTGCTTGATTTCGATCAGACGCGTTCTTGGCTCGAGGAACTCGACCTCGTGGCCTTCGGCCATCAACAAAAGGTCGTTGGGTTCGAGAAAGACGTCACCCAAGGACACGCCTTGCCGTGTGAAGATGCCGACCCGAGCGCGTCCGCTCTGACACATGAGAATCTGGTGTCTGGTAGGCAGCGGGGGGAGTGGCTCATTCGGCACGTGATAGTGAGGAAGGGTGATCGCTCCCTTCTGGCGCTCGAGCATGATGATCTGCAACGGCCAGCCATTGTCCGTCACATGGGCTTTCGTGGTGCGTTCAAGTGTCGGGTCCGCCACCTTGTAGGCTTCCTGGACATGACGGATTTCATCCTCGGTTTCCATGAATGGCGGGAACCTGTCGAACGCGCTGAAGTGGCCGCCGATGTAGATAGCGATCGTCCTGTTGTCGTCAGGCGCGCGGTAGAAGCGCACATGGTCAATATTCTGGTCTGGATGAGGGCTGGACATTTTTTCCTTCATTGCGTTTGCCAAGACGAAGCGACCTTGCGTCAGCGGGGCTCTATCGTATTGCTTGCCGCCCGCCGCGCCTCTAATCGCCACCGTCGCATCTGCCCATGCGAGCCACCAGACTGCAAATCCGGAACTTTATGTTTCGATTTTGATCACCACGCCATAATTTTTGCAAATGAAAAAGTATGGCGGTTTTTATTGCCTATCACGAAATTTTCTGCCATTTTTTGCATACCGACAAGAACCGCACTACAGCGGCTGAGGTTGCAAGGCGCCAAGGACCTCGATGACAATGAGGCCCCACTGGCCGGCCAATAATCCGAATGGGAGAAATCATTGATTAATTTCAATGACTACTACTACTTTGCTCAAGTCGTGGAAAACAGTGGCATCACTGCCGCCAGCAAAGTGCTAGGCCTGCCGAAGTCGAAGCTCAGCAGGCGGATCGCCGAGCTAGAGGCGCGTTTGGGGGCAAGGCTGATCCAGAGAACACCGCGCAGCTTCCTCGTTACCGAATTAGGCAGCGAATTCTACGAGCACGCTCGAAAAATGATGCTGGAAGCACGAGCGGCTGAGACGGCAGTCAAGCGCAGGCTCGTCGACCAGACGGGCACGATCCGGCTGTCGAGCTCCCCTACAGTTTCGCGCCTTTGCTTTGCGGAGATCATGCCAGCGTTCCTGCGTAATTTTCCGAACACCCACGTCAAGCAGGAAGTGCTGAACCGGCCTGCGGATATGACCAACCGGATGTCGGACCTGTTCATTCTGTCTCATGAAGATGCACTCGATGACTCAACCATGATCCAGCGTCGGCTGCTGATCGAGCCACGGCATCTGGTTGCCAGCCGTGAATATATTGCACATTCGAAACCGCCGGCCGGTCCCGACGATCTTATGTCACACCAAATGCTGGCGACGTCCGAGACGTCCACTCAGATTAGGTGGGACCTGACCGAAACCTCGACCAATCGGCAATCATGTCAATGCCTTACGCCCCGCCTTGCCAGCAACGACATTTTTGCTGTCGCCGCGGCTGCCCGCGCTGGCGCCGGCATCGCCGCGTTGCCGGCATCTGTCTGCGGCGATGACATCAGGACAGGCGAACTCATTCATATACTGCCTGAATGGACTGCCGGTGCGACCATGGTCAGCGCCTTGCTGCCATCTAAGCAAGGTGTGTTGCCAGCTGTCCGAGCATTGCTTGACCACATTACCGAACAATTGCCGCCAATTGTCGCCGCCCTGCACCCGCATAGGCAGGCGGCAAGGGCGGCCCAGTAGAACCGACACTCAGATGTGTGGACATACCCAATGATATATGAGCTACGCTACTACGAATGCGTGCCGGGAAAGCTACCTCTGGTCCTCAAGCGTTTCGAGGATCATGCGTTGCCGATCTGGAACGAGTTGGGTATCCGATCACTCGGTTTCTGGACAACCGCGATCGGCGAAAACGACCAATCTCTCCACTACATGCTAGCTTGGGAAGACCTCGCCGAACGAGAGGCGAAATGGCCCGCCTTTGCTACGGATCCGCGGTGGCAGTTGGCCAGGAAGCTTAGCGAGCCCGCTGGTCCACTTGTCGCCAAAGTCACCAACTCGATCTTAAAACCGGCTCTGTATGGAACAACGACAGCCTTTTTAGCAGCCGACTGACTGGCATGCGCAGGCGCCATTCAGGATTATATGCATCGGGCCTCGCGAGGATTTTTCCGCTCTATCGCCGCGGCCATGGTCATCGATGCCCATGCAGACGCCGAACTCGGCAAGGCCAACACTCCCGTGGCGCCGAACTGCCCGTGTTGATTACGCTCAGCGTGTCTATGTGCGAAGACAGTCTGATGCGTGCCTTGATGAACTTGGTCGCAGAGATTACGAAAGTTGATAGCGGTTGCCTTTAGGCCATCGACCCATGCCGCGCTCAAAGGCGAAGAAGGGGTTTGACGCAATCGGGATCACATCGTCAGGGGAGTCATAGTCTGGATTGTGCAGCGCCGGGTGCCGCCCGCCTGCTCCCAGGAAGAACATCGCCGAAGCCGCATTGTGGTCGAACACGCCGAACTCTTCCGATGCCAGCATCGGCAGGTTGTCTTCTGACGCTGCGGCGCTACACGGCGATTGTCCGTTTCGACCGCCGCGGCGAATTCTCCTACCATGCGGAACAGGCCCTCTCGTAATAGACAGATGGCTTCCGCCCGCAGGGAGGGGCAATGACCGTGGGGACCTTGCACATCTCGGAAATCGTGCAGACAAGCTGGAGCAGCGAACAGCTTCGCCTCGATGCGCCTGCCTTCTGCCCTGCTTGCTCCTTGGAGCAATGGGCCGAAGAGAGAATTACCTTCGGCGGGCAAAGAGCAGCGCATAAGGCGCAGACATCGGAACGTCCGCCAGGACGGACATGCCGGGGGATGTCGAAGCAAATTCGCGTCCGGCTCGATCGGTCAACAAGGTGACCTAAGGAGGTTCAGCATAGCGCAGCGGAGCGAGAGCCGGGCTGATCACCTCCGACGAGCGGTCAATTCGCCGGTGTGATCTTGGCGCCGGCAGACATTATAGTTCGGCACCGATCGCCTCCAGCCTGTCGGCCGCCCGCATCACCCGAACGAGCTGCGCCTGGATGCGTTCGTCGAAATCAGCAAGCCGCCGCTCGATTTCAGCCTTTTCGACCTGGAGGGAATCCAGCGTCAGGCCGTCCAAGGCCGCACTGATTCAAAGACGACGGGCGGGTCGTCTGGGTGCGTGACTGACCACGCATCTATGACTACTCACTTCGTCTGGTCCGCTGACCATTTCACGCGCTCGGCCAGCAATGCTGCAAACGGCTTCACATTCATATTGCTGCTCGCCTCTTCCAGCCCGGTCAGATAAGCCTTCCGGTCATCAACCCTGACGACGGTCCAAGGGTAGCCGCCCGACGCTAGCATTGCGTTCATCAAAAACCGTGCCATGCGGCCGTTGCCATCCGGGTAAGGGTGCACGTAGCCGACAAGCCAGTGCCCCAGCACAGCGCGCACAGACGCTTCCTTTTCCGCCTCCAGCAAATCGAAAAGTTCGCTCATGCCGTCGGCCACCGCTTCTGTTCGCGGCGGGACATGCTGCGAACCGCGAAGGTACACAGGATGGTTCCGATAGCCGGCAAGTGCGCTGGCCTTCAGCAGGCCTGCAGTTACCGACGGCACGAACAACTCCCGGTACCACTCCCTATGTTTATCTCGCGTCAATGCGCCCCCAGGCGCACCGTTGATAATGGCGGCAACTGAATCTTTGACCTTCTGAAATGCGAGGTAATAGCCGCGCGCTGCCAGCGCGTCGCGGTTCCTGCGGTCTTCCTCATCGATATCCGGGTTCCAGCTTCCTTGACGCACCCGGTCGATGAGTTCCGGCGTGACGCTGTAGCCTTCGATGGATAGTGAGTGATAGGCATCGCTCTCGTAGATATCCTCGACAAACTTCATGTAGGCGTCTTTGTCGTACGGCAGGCCGGGGGCCTTCGGGAATACCTCGATGATGGCTTCACGCTGCGACTCCCAGATAGCGCGCAGGCGGGCAACCAGCGGTGGCACGCCTGCCGCTATGGTGGTCACGCCAGACTGCCTGGCGAACGGATCGGCCTCGCGCAGATCGTAGCCGGCCGCTTTGAAGGCAGCCACAATCTCATCGGCAAAGGCGTCGCGTCCTACGCGCCGGAATGCGCCAGCAATCCGGCCAGCCACAGCGGAATGGCCGCCATCTAATAGCAGTGCAAGTACTGTTGAGACATCGCGCACCGATGCCATGGCGACCTGCATTTCGATCGGCGCGCGCTGGAAGAAACTCTCCGGCACGCGGATAAGTGCGGCCTCAACCGTGAACACGCGCTGGCCGTTCTTCTCTGTCAGCTCGGCTGGCATCTCCCTGACCTTGAGGTCATAAAGGGATGTCTCGAATAGCAGGGTGATCTTGTTGTTTGAACCTTTAGGCGTGTTCACCACCACCTGCGGCGGGATGGTAGGCGCTTCGGCATGCAGCAAAAGTGACTGCTCGGGCGACAGGAACCAATCCTTGCCAAACCGCTCATTGCAGTACAGGGAGCAAAATTCCCAGAAGCTTGCGTACCAGGGGGTGGTGTCCTGTTGCTGAGCCTGTGGGCTAGACGACATGACCCACCCCTTGATCACATCGCGCAGGAAGCCGTTCTGCAGCAGGCGCTCGCGGTGAACGCGGGTAAGCTCATCTGACTTAAAGATGCGCCGCCCGCCCTCTTGCAGCTTTTTGAGGATGGCTAGGGACTCCGCGAGTTTTTCATGGGGCTTGGCCATGGCCGTGCCTTTGCAAGTTTTTAGCGTTGTGCGATTACAAGTATATAGTGCAGTGTGATTGCAAGTCAATTGTGCCGTTGACATACAAGTTTTTAGAGCTGTGCAATCACAAGTTTTTAATGCAAAAGTCCGGTGTCGTGGCCTCCATTTAAGAAGCCTACCCTTAGCAAGCCACAGAAACGGAGGAGCGGGCCGGCGCGCTGTAAGCACCGGCCCTAAAAGGGTCAGGCGACTGCGATATGCGTGTCGATGCGCGAGCATGACGTTGAAGCGCCAGGCGGTCAGCGGCTGGGTGGCAACGGTGTAGGCCACAGCGTGGGCGTCGCGACTTCGAATCTCGTGCCGTTGCTCGGCGACATGGATCGCATAGGTCGGCGCCAACTCGGACAGCACGTAGACGTAGGCCGTGGCGGTCGGGGCATTGAGACCGTATTCGCGAGCGAGTGCCGAGGCCGGCATGCTGAGGAAGATGGCAGCCACGAGCATGGCGAGGCCACCGAAGAAGAGGCTTCGGAACGTTCGAACCATGTGGGTTCCTTTCAGGGTTGATTTGCCGGGATCACGCCGAAAAGAGTTACCTCCGGCTGGCCTGTGGAGGAGCAGCGCATAAGGCGCAGACATCGGCACGTCCAACAGGACGGATATGCCGGGGCGATGTCGAAGCAAATTCGCGTCCGGCTCGATCGGTCAACAAGGTGACCTAAGGAGGTTCAGTATAGCGCAGCGGAGCGAGAACCGGGGCTGATCACCTCCGACGAGCGGTCAATTTGCCGGGGCGATCTTGGCCGGCAGACATTATCGCATAGGTTCGGGAAAGGCTGTCGCTAGCTCTCTGTCACGATGCGAGCACATGGATTCTCACGCCCGGAACAACCTCGCGGGCAATCTCGCATAGGTGTTGATGGTGCGTGAGGTATATTACCTGGCCGGTCTTGGCCATTTCGCCAAACAGCCTGAACACTTCCTCCGACCTCACATGATCGAAAGTTTCCATGATGTCGTCAGCGATAAACGGTACTGAGGCGCGGACTTGCGCGAACTCGTAATAACCAGCCAGTCTCAGCGCGAGATAGAGCTGAAAGCGAGCGCCCTTCGAGAGTGCGTCGGCCACCTTGGATTGCCCGTCACGTTGCATGGCAATGAGGGCTTCCCCACCTTTGACGGGTTGGGTCGTCAGGCCGATGTATTGCCCTCTCGTCATCAGCGCAAAGGCGTCAGAGGCGCGTGCCATCATGCTTGAGCGATGACGTTCCCGGTAAAGGCGCAGCGCGTTTGCCGCAGCCATGACACCCAGTTTCAGTTCAATGAACCTTACCGCCTTTTCTTCGATGTCGAGTAGTATGGTCCGGCGTTCGGCATCGATACGAGCAACCGCACTGTCTCCACCGATCGCCTCCAGCCTGTCGGCCGCCCGCGTCACCCGAACGAGCTGCGCCTGGATGCGTTCGTCGAAATCAGCAAGCCGCCGCTCGATTTCAGCCTTTTCGACCTCCAGGGAATCCAGGGTCAGGCCGTCCAAGGCCGCCATCGCCTGAACTGTGTTATCTACTGCGAGCTCGATGCAAAGCTTCTCCTCGAGTTCGATCACCAGGCGCCCCAAGCGGTCCCGCTCGCGCAGCTGTTCCTCACGCTCGATGACTTCGGCGAGCGTATCGACAGCGAAGATCTCAAGCACTTCGCTCTTTTTCTGATCGTGGGCCACAGCCTCTTGCTCGAGGCTTTCCTTGATATCATTCAAACGCTCCAATTCGATGACGAGGCTCGCCCTGTTCTCGCTTGCGCGATCGGCGAGCTCCAGGCGCCGTTGAAAGGCCACCACGAGCTGCGCCGGATCGTCATCATCGACAGCATGGTTCACTTCAATTGCAGCGTTTGCGACTTCAACGATGAAGTTCGCCCGGTCTGCTTGCATCTTGTCGATGCGCAGTTGCAATGCCTCGCGATCCTGGAGAGATCTAGACAGAAGAGCCAACTGGTCGAGGACGCTACCAAGACCACGTATCACAACGCTACCCTCGAGCCATGTTCCCCTGATCGTCTCGGCAACCGCAAGAAGCCAATCCTGCTCGTGCCGTTCCGCCAGTTCGACTGCGCGCCGTCTGTTTGCGAGCTCCTCTTCCTTGGCAGCTACCGTCCGGAACGCCTCGGCCCGCTCGGCATCGATTCTGGTTTGCCGCACCAAGAACTGGTCGGCAACGGCAATTGCCGTCTCCAGACTGTCTCCGGCGTTCGGGGCGATTCCGACGCTCTCCAGCGCCCCAGCCAGCGCAAGCAACGTGACCGCTCCGTCATCGCTCGCACGCATGGCCCTCTTGCGGGCGACAACGATCTTCGTCCAGGCGTCGAGAGCCTCCTTGCGAGCCGCAGCGCGATCCTCGGTCAGTTCTATCAATCGCTCGGCTGGGACTTCCTGATTGTGAGCGAGCAGGTCGCCTGCCGCAGTCGCCACTTCTGCAACCAGCGCTTCACCATCCAGGCGGTTCGCGTCAAGGGCAGCATGCGCTCGGGTGAGGATGGCTTCGGTTTCAGCGAGCCTCTGCCTCGCTGCGCGCATTTCAGCAAGCACATGCGCATTGGTCAGTCTGACAAACCCAGCAGCGTCGTCACGTGCAAGGGCCAAGGCAAACTGATCGGCTGTTTCGCCAACCAGCTCGCCCCTATGCCTTTGCCAAGCCTCGTCGCGATATCGACGGATCGCTGCAGCCGTCCGGAACGTCCGCGGAGGAACGAAAGGCATCGAGCCGGCTCGATAGCAACGCTTTCAACTCCTCATGCTCAGCAATGCGCGTGGCAAGCACCGCCTTCGTCTTGGTGAGCTCGGCCGAGCGCCCTTTCCACGCACTGACCTGTGATGTGCTGGGAACTGAAGTTCCAGACAGTGACCGGGCATCGCCTGTCCAGGGTAGCAGGCGGCGTAATGCGGCCTCCCACAAGGCGCCGTTCTCATCCTCAATCTCGCGCGCCGCTTGGATTTCGCGAAGGTGGCTGCTTTCCCTGGCCTTCGAAAGCGATGCCATCACCCGCGCCCTCGCCGGTGCTGGCACGGCCGGCTCATCGCCAACACGCTCACGTGCGGCCTGTAGGGCGTCGAATGAGGCCGAGGCCTCATCCCGCGCGACACGCACACTGGTGGCTATGCCCGATCGCTGTTCGAGCAGATTGCGCAGCGCCCCCACAATCGCCGCAGGTACAAGCAATTTTTCCGGATCTGTTTCAAACGGCCGTCCGAGGGACGATAGGCAACTCGCAACTGCATTGTCGAGGATTTGCAGTTCGGTTTTCCGTGCCGGCAGGTCGAGGCCGGCCGAAATGTAACGCGCCTTGGCGTCTGCCATGGCGTGCACCCATTCCGATACAGCAAGTATTTGTTCGTCCAGCTGGATTGATCGCATCCTGCCATGAACTCTTTCGAGCTCATCAGCGATCGCGGACTGCCTCGTCCTGAGGCTTGCGTCGTCGTCGATCATCTCTGCGACGCTGCCCGTCCACTTCAGGGCAGGCTTGACACGGTCCGGCAGTTCCGCCAGACGCGCCTTCTTCTGCTCTATCTCTTTCAGCATTGGGAATGCGTGCAGAAGCCTCGAAATAGTCCCCAGCCGTCCGGTCAGGGCCGCGCGTTCAGACACACTGCGATCATACTGTTCCTTAGCGTCACGACGCTCGGATTCCAGGCTTTCGTAGGTCGATGCAAGTGTGTCTATCGCCTCGCGCGCGGCCTTCAGTTCGGCTAGGCGCTTCTTGAGGAGCGCAATCTCGGTGTTCTGAGCTTGCCTGCGGTGGATTTTGTCCGCATCCGTCTCAAGAGCGCCAAGGATGTCGCTGGCATGACCAAGTCCGGCACTGGCCGTAAACAGCAGCTTGCCCAGATCTCCGCGCGACTCCAGAATTGCCCTCCCACCGGCTTCCAGCGTCTCGTCATCGAGCGAGAACATGGTGGTGTAGGCATCGCGGGAAAGACCAGCGAGATGAGCAGAAAGCGCAACTTCGCTCACCGGTTGGCCGACTTCATTGAACAACGAGTTGTTGCGCTGCTTGGTGCGGGCGAAAACCTGCACTTCGCCTGAAAGTTCGAGCACACCGCCAACACGCATGGCGCCATACTCATGCATGAAATTGTAACGGCTGCGCTCCTCGATCCCGAACAGGAGATCAAGATAGCCTGACAGCGCAGTCGACTTGCCGGCCTCGTTCAGCCCGAAGACGATATGAAGGTCGGGCCCTTGCTCCGGCCTTTGCCCGAAATCGATCGTCTTGTCGGTGAACTTGCCGTAGCGGACCAGATCAAGGCGCCTGAGCCTCATTGCACGCCACCTGCCTTGAGGCGGGCGGTCACCAGTTCGGCGCCCCCGGTAAGGACTCGGTCGAGAAACTCCCCCAACGCAGTTTCATCCTTGCCCGCGAAATCGCGTGCGTCGGGCGGCAGGTCTGCGAGCGTCCTCATCACGAGCGCCCTCGCTTCGTCGCGAAAGGCTTGGGACCGAATGTCTGCGCCCATGGTTTGAGCAAGCTCGAATATCGGGTCGGCAGCGCCTTCAGATGCCTGAGAGCTGTTGTCCGACAGCTCGAGTTCGAGCTTTTCCACCCAGATATCGCCGATGTGTTCACCCAACTGTTCGGCCTCAGCCAGCAGCAGATCCCTGTCACGGATAATGCTCCATGACAGTGGCGACGAGCCCATAAGCCTCAGACGGATCACGGCATGGCGCGACCTGACAGTCATTCGAACCTTCTCCAAGGCAATCCGAATGCGCCCTAAGGCTTCCGCCCATTCCACTGTTTCCGTCAAGTCGACGTCCACACGCTCGAACTGCGCAATGCTTACCGCCCTCTCCTCGATCTCGATCGAACGGTCGTCACGGACAGTCACCAGGGTAACGGACTTCTCTCCGGCCTCATTGATGTCCCTGCCCTGAGGTATTCCCGGCATCACAACCATAGCGGTTCCGGGATAGACCTTGCGGACATGGACATGGCCAAGTGCCCAGTAGTCAAAACCATGCCGCTGCAGGTCGGCTACGCTGCATGGGGCATAGACATCGTGGCCGGGAGAACCGGCAAGGCTGGTGTGCATGATGCCGATGTTGACCACGCTTTCCCGGGCAGCCGCATATTTGGGAAGAAGGCTCTCGGGCGCCTTTGAGCTGGCAAAGCTCAAGCCATGGAAGGCAACGTCGAACCCACCAGCTGTCTGGAGCACTGTCTGAGCCCGGCCGCCAAATATCGTCACGGTTTCAGGAAACGTGAGCTGCTTGGATATTCGCGACAGTGCGTCATGATTGCCGCGGATCTTGTAGACCATCACGCCGGCCTGATGAAGGCGCATCATCTGGGTGGCCAGAAAGCGTGCAGTCTTCATCGACGTCTGATCGCCGTCATAAAGATCGCCGGCGATAATGAGTGCATCGACCTGCTCCGAAAGGCAGAGGTCGACGATTGCGGCAAAGGCTTGCCGGCTCGCATCGCCAACAAGCTCAGCAAGCTCGGCATTCCGCAGCGCCAGCGACCGCAACGGCGAGTCGAGATGAACATCGGCTGTGTGGACAAATCGAAACGCCATGCAGGTCTCCAGCCACAGAAGGCGAGCATGTCTGCGGCGACTATTGATATGGCGACACCGGAACAGCTTTCGCTGCGAGTGGACGCAACGCTGCTTTATTGCGTTGGAAAAGCAGCTTGTCAAAGTTCAGGCAGGGTCGGGCGGAAGAATATCAACCTGGCGCCATAAACGCTGGCCCAGCCTGCAAATTGGCTGAAGCTATCCAATTGCGATTGCGTTGTTCAACGGTGTGAGTCCGTAGCCATCGCACCAGCGATGAGGCGAACCCGGGGGCTGATGGCTGCCATGGTCGCAGTCATGAGTTGATCAGGGAAATTGCACGGCATCGAAGTGTTGACAGCTTGCGCCTGACGCTCAGCATTCGCCTGAATGTCTTCGAAGATTGCCTTCATCGTCGGGGTGCCAACACCCGCGATATCCGCCGTCTGCATGAAATGACGGGGCACGATGTCATGAATTGCGTAGTGACGGGTTTTTCCGACCGACATTGCGAGCTTGAATTTCTTGCGGGGGACCTGGCCCTGGTCAAGGCTCGGCTGTGCGGTCAGGACGTCGTAAAGCGGTGTCATGCGGAACCGTCCGCCGGGCCCCAGGAAGATGCTCTCGAACACCGGGAGACGCCTGGCTCGTGGTGGCCGGAATGGACCGATTGGCTCGATGGGCATTCCACGCCTCCGGCCAAAGTTGGGGAACACGGTTTCGGAGCGATCGGCTCGGCGCCCGGCACATATGTGTACGAGAAGTGAAAGATGCTGCGGCGATTTTTGATCGCGATCAAAGTTGGTCCGTCGCTGTCCTGCTTGGATGCGGGTCGTCAAACGCATCTACAGGAGGCATTCATGTTTACCAGCAACGTCGGCCCTTTAGACCGCGGCATCAGGATCGTTATTGGGCTCGTGGTCCTGTCGCTTCTTTTTATCTATCCGACGAGCGACTGGCGCTATGCGGGCCTGCTCGGCCTTGTCCCGCTGCTAACCGGACTTGCCGGCACGTGTCCGCTCTACAGCATGCTCGGCCTTTCGACCTGCCCTACGCAGCGCGGCTGAGTGGCCTGACTGGAGCGGTTCCGCAGGCAAGCATGTCATCCACCCGGCTTGAACGAATCGCGGCACCTCGATGCTCGACCGTCAGAACCGACCCGGACTGACTTCGGCGGAAGCTGCCCAGCGCCCCGCCGTACCTTAGACGCCGGAACTGTCTTCCCGCATGTTCCGGTTCGGAAACAATGCCAGCATTGTGGCGCGTTAGTGAGTCCGAAGTTGACGTCCGTGTCCAAAAGATGGGCTAACTTGACTGCTTTGCCAGGCGTACAATGGGTGAGATGAAGCACCAGGCGATTCCACTTCTCGATCGCCTTCATTGCGATCTTAGCATGCTTGCCGGGGTGGACCGTCCAGTCCTGCCAAGCTTGGAATAGGCTGACCGGGGAGATTCCAAGGGTCAGCCTTGGACGTTTTCATCCGCTTCATCGCTGCGGTCGGGCACGAAGGCTAGCCCGTACCCGAAAAGGCGACCAACCCTCATAATCGTCTCATAGGTCGGGTTAGCGTTCCCGCTTTCCATCTCAGCGACCTGTCGGCGGGTCAGTCCGATCAAGGCAGCAAACTCCTCTTGAGACTTTCCAAAGGTCATGCGGATCTCCTTAAGGTCATCCGGAAACCGCAAACGGCCCGCCGCTGCTTTTACGCCGAGCGCCTTTCGACGTGCCCTGACCTCTTCTTTGCTTGGCCTGCTGAATCTCGCCATATCTACCTCACCGCCCGGCGCAGTGCCTCAACCACGTCGCTGCACCTCACTGTTGCTTGCTCTACTGCCTCAGCAAGCGCACCTTCCTCGATCGCGACGGCTGGCGCAGCTTCAAGAGCGTCGGCAAAGGCCACGAGCCCTTCGGCCAGCGCCGTTCCGTCAATCCCGTCACCGGATACGGCGTCGCATACACGCGACCAATCAGGCGCGTAATCGGAGCCTTTGTCTTGCATGCAACGCCATTTAGTTGAGCGTGCGATCACGTCATCCGCCAGCTTCATCGGCGCGAAGTCGTAAAGGGGAGAGAGCCTCGCTGCGCCGTCGGAATATTTGGACATTGCAGTGTTACGGCCATGGTTATCGGGATTTCCCATTGCTAGGTTGGTTGCATCTCGTTTGAGATACTCGAGCACATCAGCCTGCGGATCCGCGGAATAGGCCTTCACGATTTCCACGTAACGTTCGTGAGCATCGATGTGACCGAAATCTGACACGCCGACTGCGGACGTCATGCTCTCCTGACCAACCCTGGCTGTGCGCCCGCGTTCGTCCACGTATCTGTCGAAACGGGGGATTATCATTGTTCCGTTTCCGGCTGTCGATGGTGCGTAGACATGCAGGCCGATGCGGGCGGCCACCTGCGAGTAAACAGCCTCTGTTTTAAGAATGAGTCCGTCAATGTCGCCGCCGCGCTTCAGCTTGACGATGAGGTGTTCGACGGCCTCATCATCAGCCACCAGAGGGTCGGGATAGTACAGTCCGTCCTTAGCAAGCGTCAGCGCAACCTTTGGCCACTCGCCTTGAAGGCCACTAGAACCGGAGGCGATCATGGCGTGCTTGTCGACGACTTCCACGAACAGATCCGTGCGATCGAGGATGTCGTCAAGGGCTAGCCCCGTGCGAATAACGCCTTGGAGTCGTTTGGCTTCCTGTTCGGCTGCTTCCTTGATCCTGACATTGCCGATCGTGCTGCCCCCGGATCGCATCAGTAACGGTAGGTCCGAGGCACGGCTGTCTGGTGGAAGTCCGAGTGCCTTGGCGAGCCTGATACGCGCATGGCCTTGTGGGAGGAGGTCAAGCAGGAATGGAGGCCAGCGCGGAGTGCGCTTATCCGCTAAGCTTAAAGGATATTTGAAAGAGACGGCCCGGAAGTCCGTAACGGGGCGTTCATCTGCGAATTCGACCGCACCTTTTTCAGCGAAGTAATCGACATCGTAACTGACGGTCGCTCCGGCGAGGAAACCAGCGTCGGGCTGCTCAAAGGAAACCTCTGCAGCATCGAACCAGCGGTCACTCACAAACGTCTGAAGCGTGATGATCATGAAAAAACCCTCATAATGGGTTATATAATCGCAAAATTACGAATTAACAACCCATCAAAAGGGGTTATATTGAAGACCCATACTCAAACTTTCATTTCGGCTTGGAACAAGCGCTTTGCATCCTAGTAGGGGTCAGAACAAGAGCCGTGCTAATCGTACGATAAGGGCGAACCAAACGGGAACTCATGCGGCCCGCAGCAATCCGACTGGAAAACTCAGCGACCGGAAGCCTTCCGGCAGGTACTTTCGCTGAAATCGAGACCGCCAGCGCGGCGATGCAGGAAGCGACGGAAGGAGAAATTCTCCTTATGAAGCCGTCCGCGATCGACGAGCTCGGCACGACTTCCAGCTTTGCGATGCGCCTCATTGATCGCGATGGAAACGGGGCGGAGGCGCTGCAGAAAGCCTCTGACAAGCTCATCAAGCTCACAGCCTACAGCAAGCTACTCCAGAACGTCCGCGTCGATGGACTACCGAGCGGCCCGAGCGGCCGCCTCCATATTGACCGTGCGAAAGCGGAGGCGTTGGGCGTCAACTTGTCGACGATAACCGTTGTAGCGGTTAAACTGGAGAGGGCTTACCGACCATTCGGGCGTGACCACTTCCGCCAAGGGGGCCATGCCGCCCTTATCGTTGCGAATGTGAAGCTTGAGTACGCCTTCCACCTGCATGCGGTCCTTGGCCTGGGCCTGCGTGATCTCGGCAGGTGCGCTGATGTTTCTCGCGCGAAGCGACTTCCACGATCCGGGCTTCCTTGTTCCGTTCGCGCTTGCCGCTCTCGGACTCACGCTCAGCATTGGGCTGACGGCTTCGTCGATCGCCATCATGGGATCAGTCGATGCGAGCAAGGGCGGCGCGGCGGGCTCGCTTGAGGCGACGGGTTATGAACGCTGGCCGGCTATCGCAGCCTGTCCCGTGCACATCATTGACCGACATTTGAAGAGTAGAGGACATGCAGATCATTGAGACTGAGCGCCTGATCCTCATGCCTTTCCGGGAGGGCGATGCAGAAGACCTCTTCGCCTATCTGCGCGCGCCCACGGTCCCTTGCTTTCTATCGCTGAGCTCGCGGATCTGGCTGAAGCGGAGATCGAGGTCAAAAAACGCGCCCTCGACGAGGGCAGCGTGGCGATATGCCTGAAACAGACCGGTCAGGTCATCGGCGATCTGTTCGGCGGCGCCGGAGAGGAGGAGGAAGACGGGAGCACCTCGGTCGGCTGGCACCTCAACCCGCAGTTCCGCGGCCAGGGAAATGCGTTCGAGGCCGCAAGAGCCCTGCTCGACCATCTGTTCCGGGCAAAGGGCTTTCGCCGACTTTATGCCTATGTCGAAGACCACAAAAAACCCTCACAGCGCCTCTGCGAAAAGCTGGGCATGCGACGAGAAGGTCTGTTCATCGAGTTCGTATCGTTCACTAATGACGATGCGGGCAATGCGATCTACGAAAACACCATGCAATACGCCATCCTGCGTAGGGAATGGATGACTTTGACGGCTTCGTTCGCATAACGCTCGCGTGATGGGCAGAAGGCAATGATCGGAGCCTCAATCTGACGGTTTGCGATGAATCAAAGCCCGGCCCGTCCATTGGGTTAAAAACGCTTGCGGCCATCTGGCCGCTGTTTGGACCGAAGCGAAATCCGATGAAACTCATGACACGTCTCTCGCTGACTACGCAGCTGAGGGTGCTCTCACGGATCTGCGGCTCCCTATCCTCCTGTCGCACTGAAATAGCGCCTGTGAGAGCTGACCATGACATTGGCTGACAGTCCGCCAGAAAGAGTTGACATGCCCCAGCCTATCGCGACGGCCGATCCGTTTCCCGGCCTTTCAGAGGCCGAGGCACAAGCCCGGCTGGTTGCCGAAGGGTTCAACGAACTGCCGAGGTCCACACAACGTACACCGTTGCGGATTGCATTCGAGGTCATTCGCGAGCCGATGCTTGCGCTCCTGTTTGGCGGCGGCGTTGTCTATCTGCTTCTGGGCAATCTGGAGGAAGCGCTGATCCTGCTGGCCTTCGCCACGATGTCGATCGGCATAACCATCATACAGGAGACACGCACCGAGCGTGTCCTGGAGGCGCTGCGTGATCTCACCAGTCCCCGCGCCCTGGTCATACGCGCTGGTGAACGCAAGCGCATCGCGGGTCGAGAAGTCGTCCGGGGCGATGTCGTCGTGCTTGGCGAGGGCGACCGGGTGCCTGCCGATGCCACGCTCCTGCAGAGCCAGGACCTTCAGAGCGACGAATCGCTTTTGACTGGTGAGTCCGTGCCGGTTCGGAAGATTGCCGCCGACAGCGCCTCGCCATTGACCGAACGTCGGCCAGGCGGCGACGACCTGCCTTTCATATTCTCGGGTTCGCTGATCGTTCGCGGTTCGGGTATAGGAGAAGTCTGGGCGACGGGGCCACGAAGCGAAATCGGCAAGATCGGCCACTCGCTGAGTTTAATGGAGACAGAACCACCGCGATTGCAGGCACAAATGCGGCGCGTTGTCCGTATTTTCGCAATGGTCGGCGGCGCGGTCAGCGTCGTCGCGGTCCTGCTTTACGGGCTTCTGCGGGGCGGATGGCTTGACGCCGCGCTGGCAGGCATCGCGCTCGGCATGTCTATGCTGCCGGAAGAGTTTCCCGTCGTGCTGACGATCTTCATGGCCATGGGTGCGTGGCGCATATCGCAGGCGCGCGTCCTGACCCGCAGGGCCGCCGCGATCGAAACCCTTGGTTCGGCGACGATCCTTTGCACCGACAAGACAGGCACGCTCACCGAGAACCGGATGACGATTGCCGAGCTTCGGACGGCGGATGGAAAGTCGTTTCGGATTGCGGACAAGCCGACCGCCGATCTGCCGGCGGCATTCGCCGATCTGGCAGAAACTGGTGTGCTTGCCAGTACCGAGATTCCTTTCGACCCCATGGAGATCGCATTTCACAAACTCGGCAAGGAACGACTGTCCAAACGCAAGATTCTGGACAAACTGGATTGGGAACTGGTCCGCGCCTATCCGCTTCGACCCGGTCTACTGGCGATGTCCAATGTCTGGCAATCAACAGGCGGCAAGGACAATTCGCTGATTGCGGCAAAAGGAGCGCCGGAGACGATCGGAGCGCTATGCCATCTGAACGCAAAGGATCTGAAGGCCTTGCAGGGTTCGGTCGAAGCCATGGCGGCCGAGGGGTTACGTGTGCTGGGCGTGGCCCGTGTGTTTCATCGCGGCGACGCCTTGCCAGAGACGCAACACGATTTCAAATTTGAGTTTCTCGGGCTGGTCGGCCTGACTGATCCACTGCGCGCGAGTGTCCCCGATGCCGTAAACGACTGCCGTTCGGCCGGCATCAGGGTGATGATGATCACCGGCGACTACCCGGCAACCGCCAAGGTGGTCGCGCGCCAGGCCGGCCTCGACGCCGAAAGCGTGGTGACCGGCAGCGAGATGCAGTCGCTCAACGACGAAGAGTTGGCGCTGCGTGTCAAAACCGCAACCGTGTTCGCGCGCATCATGCCCGAACAGAAGCTTCGTATCGTCACCGCGCTGAAGTCGAATGGTGATATCGTCGCCATGACTGGCGATGGGGTCAACGACGCACCGTCGCTGAAGGCAGCCAATATCGGCATTGCCATGGGTGGCCGTGGTACCGACGTTGCCCGCGAAGCGTCGGCGATCGTCCTGCTCGACGACGATTTCGGTTCGATCGTCAAAGCCGTTCGGCTTGGCCGCCGTATATTCGACAATCTGCGCAAGGCCATGGGGTTCATCTTCGCCGTCCACGTGCCGATTGCCGGTCTCTCGCTGCTGCCGTTGCTGTTTGGCCTGCCAATCCTGTTCGGGCCGATACATATCGCCTTTCTGGAGATGGTGATCGATCCGGTGTGTGCGCTGGTCTTCGAGGCCGAAACCGAGGAAGACGATGTGATGCGCCGTCCGCCTCGCAACCCGGACGCTCCATTGTTCTCCGGCGCCTTGATCGGATGGGGACTTGTTCAGGGGACGCTGGCCTTCGCATTTCTCGCGGGCATATACCTTGTCGCCCTGAAGCAGGGCATGGCCGAGAACGAAATCCGGGCGCTGATTTTTTTCTCGCTGGTGCTGACAATCGTGGGGCTGATTTTTGTCAACCGCTCCTTCAGCGCATCGCTTCTGACCGCGATCATCAGGCCCAATCGATCGCTCATTTTTGTTGTCGTGGTCGTCGCTTCAACGCTGGGCGGCACACTTCTGTGGCCGTTCGCCACCAGTCTCTTTCGCTTCGGGCCGCTGCATCTCAACGATCTGGCGGTGACGTTTGCGGCGGGATTTGCCGTGTTGGCATGCCTGGAGTTGCTGAAGCCACTCTGGCGCAGGCACCTGAAGGGCTAGAAGCAGATTCTATCAGCCGACACCAGTAGTCGTTGGAGATGAGATGGTCGTTAGCAAAGGTTGGAACGTGAAGGAAGCTCCAGGCAGCGACAGAATGAACGCCGAAAATCCGCGATCTCGTGGAAGCCATTTCAGCACGCTTGTGTTGGCAGCCGCTTCGATCGTTGGGATTGTCGTCTGCGCGCTGTTGGCTGAGCCATTTTTGGGCGCGATCACATGGGCAATGGCACTGGCAATCCTCTTTGTCCCTCTCCATGCCAGGGTCGAGACAAAACTGAAACATCCCAACCTCGCGGCATTGGCTTCGGTTCTGACCATAGTACTCCTTGTCGTTGTCCCGACAGCCTTTCTTGTAGAACGCCTGGTCGAGGAGGCTGCTTCTGGGGCAGCCTCCATCCGAACCCGGGTAGCGGATGGAGAACTCCAACGCTTCTTGGAGGCCCATCCCGGCATCGCGCCTATTGGGAAGTGGATAAATCAACAGATCGATCTGCCGTCGATTTTGGCGAGCCTTGCGACTTGGCTGAGCAATGCCGGTGCAACGTTCGTGAGGGGCTCTGTGTTGCAGGTGGCGGAAGTTCTGCTGACGTTTTACATGCTTTTCTATTTCCTGCGTGATCGCAACGCAGTCGCGCGCCTGCTTCATGATTGGATGCCGTTGGTGAGCGCCGATACCGAGCGACTGTTCCAGCGGGTGTTCGATACCGTGCACGCGACGGTATACGGGACGTTGGCGGTCGCCGCGGTTCAGGGTTCTTTGGGCGGGCTGATGTTCTGGATGCTCATGTTGCCGACGCCCCTTCTTTGGGGCGTGGTGATGAGCCTACTTTCCGTCGTGCCAGTGCTGGGTGCGTTCATCGTGTGGATACCAGCGGCAATCCTCCTGCTGCTTGATGGTCACTGGGCCAAGGCCCTAATTCTCGCGGCCTGGGGTGGCATCGTTGTAGGCGGCATCGACAATGTCCTTCGTCCGATGTTTGTGGGAACCCAACTGAGGCTCCATACGATTCCCGCTTTCATATCGATGATAGGTGGGCTCGCCCTGTTCGGCGCTCCCGGATTCATACTCGGACCCCTGGCTGTTACAGTGACGATGCTCCTGGTCGAGGTATGGGCTGCGCGTGATAAACTCAACAATCGCAAGCAACAGGAATGACCAGTGCGGACGTGCCCTGCGGTCGGCAGCTCGGGACAAACGCACGGATAGCTACCAGTCGCATCCGGACCGGCGGGCGGCCCGCCGCTTACACCGCGGTGCCGCCAGCACGCCGATGCCGGCAGTGAGCGCCATGGCAAAGGCACCCCGGAAGGTGACGCGCAGCGTTGCGCGAAGGATGTTGGCGCCGATGGCGCCCAGCAGAGCGAGGAAAAGCAGAGACGCCACCGAACACCCCCATCGCCGGCATGGAGACCGGCGAAATCAGCACCATGAGCAGAGGCATCGCCGCGCCCAAGCTGAAGGCCGCCGCCGAGGTCAGCGCCGCCTGGATCGGGCGCGCCGTGGTCATTTCGGAGATGCCGAGTTCATCATGGGCGTGCGCGGCCAGTGCATCCTTGGCCATGAGCTGATCGGCGAGCTGGCGGGGCCAGACCCGTCTCCAGCCCGAGCTTGACGTAGATCAGCGCCAGCTCCTCTCGCTCGAATCCGGGCTGGGTCCTGAGTTCCTCGCGGTCACGGTCGAGGTCGGCAATCTCGGTGCCCGACTAGGAGCTGACCGAGACATACTCGCCGGCGGCCATCGACATGACATCCGCGACTAGACCCCTTTACCGGCGACGAGCATCTGCGAAGTCGGCGCGGCGGCCGACACAACGCCGACGATCAGGCTGGCGGTCGAGACGATGCCGTCAAAAATATGGATACCGGATGTTTATGGCATCCTCCGAAATCGGTCTGACAGACGCCCACTCCCGATCAGGGAGTGGGCAGCTTAATCTAGATCTCAGAAGTCCATTCCGCCACCGCCGGGCATTGCGGGAACTGGCGCATCCTTCTTCGGCTTTTCGGCCACCATCGCCTCGGTGGTGACGAGCAGACCGGCGACCGATGCGGCATCCTGCAGAGCGGTGCGCACCACTTTGGCTGGGTCGATAACACCTTGGCTGTAGAGATCGCCGAACTCGTTGGTCTGGGCGTTCCAGCCCCAGCCGAACTCGTTCTTCTCGCGCAGCTTGCCGACAATGATCGAACCCTCAGCACCGGCATTCTCTGCGATCTGGCGCACCGGGGTTTCGATGGCACGCCGCACGATTTCGATGCCGGTCTTCTGATCGGCATTGTCGGTTTGCACTGCATCAAGCGCTTTTGCTGCCCTCAGCAACGCGACGCCGCCACCCGGCAGCACGCCTTCCTCGACCGCTGCGCGGGTCGCATGCAGCGCGTCGTCGACCCGGTCCTTGCGCTCCTTGACCTCGACCTCGGTCGAGCCGCCAACACGGATGACGGCAACGCCGCCGGCGAGCTTGGCCAGCCGCTCCTGCAGCTTCTCGCGGTCATAGTCGGAGGTGGTCTCCTCGATCTGCGCCTTGATCTGGGCGACGCGGCCCTGGATCTCCTCCTTGCGGCCGACACCGTCGACAATGGTGGTGTTCTCCTTCTCGATCACCACCTTCTTGGCGCGACCCAGCATCTGCAGCGTCACATTCTCCAGTTTGATGCCAAGGTCTTCCGAGAAGGCGGTGCCGCCGGTAAGGATAGCAATGTCCTCCAAGATGGCCTTGCGGCGGTCGCCGAAGCCCGGCGCCTTGACGGCCGCGACCTTGAGGCCGCCGCGCAGCTTGTTGACGACCAGTGTGGCGAGCGCCTCGCCCTCGACATCCTCGGCGATGATCAGCAGTGGCTTGCCCGACTGAACGACGGCCTCCAGCACCGGCAGCATGGCCTGCAGGTTGGAGAGCTTCTTCTCGTGTATCAGTACATAGGGCTCATCCAGCTCGACCCGCATCTTGTCCTGGTTGGTGATGAAGTACGGGCTGAGATAGCCACGGTCGAACTGCAGGCCCTCGACCACTTCCAACTCGGTCTCGGCGGTCTTGGCCTCCTCGACGGTGATGACGCCCTCGTTGCCGACTTTCTGCATCGCCTCGGCCAGGAAGCGGCCGATCTCGGCGTCGCCATTGGCGGAGATAGTGCCTACCTGGGCGATCTCGTCGTTCTTCGTCACTTTGCGCGCGTTGGTTTTCAGTTCGGCAACGATTGCATCCACCGCCTTGTCAATGCCGCGCTTCAGGTCCATCGGGTTCATGCCGGAAGCAACCGCCTTGGCGCCTTCCTTGACGATCGCCTGGGCTAGAACGGTTGCGGTCGTAGTACCGTCACCGGCAAGGTCATTGGTCTTCGAGGCCACTTCGCGGACCATCTGCGCGCCCATGTTCTCGAACTTGTCCTCAAGCTCGATCTCCTTGGCGACGGTGACGCCATCCTTGGTGATGCGCGGCGCGCCGAAGGACTTGTCGATAACGACATTGCGGCCCTTCGGACCGAGCGTCACCTTCACCGCATTGGCCAGGATATCGACGCCGCGCAGCATCCTCTCGCGGGCTTCGGTATGGAACTTTACTTCCTTAGCGGCCATTGGATCACTCCTTCAAGTTTAGGCAGCTTTCGTTGACTGATGGACATTCGAAGAAGCCGTCAGGCGGCCTTCTTCAGCGTGGCGGTCTGCTCGATCACGCCCATCACGTCGCTTTCCTTCATGATGACTAGGTTCTCGCCGTCGAGCTTGATCTCCGTGCCGGACCATTTGCCGAACAGGATGCGATCCCCCGCTTTGACGTCGAGCGGCTGAAGCTGACCGGCATCGTTGCGCGCGCCGGACCCGACAGCGATGACTTCGCCTTCCTGCGGCTTTTCCTTCGCAGTGTCGGGGATGATGATGCCGCCGGCCGTCTTTTCGTCAGCTTCGATGCGGCGGACCAGGATACGGTCATGCAATGGACGGAACGCCATGTCGTTCTCCTTCAAGGACAAACAGATTTAGAGGTTCTTCCGCACCGGATCAGCAATATCGGCTCGATGCGGAGCGCCGCGACCCTTCATCAGGCATCGCACGCGCATATCGAGCTAGTTTTGCGTCATTGCGGTTTCAAGAGGTCATTCCAAAAATTTTGGCACTCACCGGGAGAGAGTGCCAATATGCTGTTATCATGCAGCTATTTCGTCTGAGCGAAGGATTTCCCGCTTGAATTTTTGCAGCGGTTCAACAAAATCCTCCGAGTCTGGCTCGCACCTGCGCAGCCGCAACTTAAATGCAATCCGAGGAGTTTTTTTGCGGACGGAGGCCACCGATGAACCGACAGAAGCTCTCGTCGATCATTCCCTCTCTCGTGCCGGAAAAATCCGACCTTTCGCTTGACCGCCTGCTTACGCCGGCGAGGCCTTCAAGCTTCCCCATGACGTGCTGAGTAACCACATGCTCTACCTTCAAGAAAAGCCTCCCATCCTGGGCTTCGGACGCCTGCGCGGTGGAATCGATGCCGGCATTGCGCCAGCCGCCGAATGCCCGGCGGCAAATCTCAGAACTGAGCGGTCATACGGATCTGGCGACCGCCCTCATATTTTGGACCGGCTGGATGCATGATCGCAAGAGAAGGAGAAAAGCAGGGTGAAGACGGTTAGCAGGGAATTCCGCCTGCAGATGGATGGCTACGGCCTGACGACGGCCGAGATTCACTACCATCTTCCAGATCACCCAAGCCTATTGCAGCTCTATGTCTGGCAGGACTACGACCTCGCGCCTGAGTTTCCTGAACTGAAAGGTTTTCTGGACTACTGGGAGCGTGAGCTGGAGGGCCCACTCCATTCCGTGCGCGTCGCCCATCATCGCCTCATCAAGCCCTCGGAGTGGCGCGCCGTCGACGGCATCATAGCAAGACACTGAAAGATGCTATTCTGCTTCGTTGGTGGCCCGTGGGAGGTCTTTAGTACACACTGGCTAGACGCTCTGGCACCGGCTTCTGACTTCAGGCAGAAGGTTAAATTCCAAGCGCGATCTGCTTAACGCTGCTGATTACCAGTCCATGGCATTTAGCCTCGCCCCCCGCATTTTCACTGTTATGCCAAGTTTCAGCCTTCGCTGAAGAGGTTGACTAGTTTCAATAGCTGGATACTCAGATGTCCCTGCCGAGACCCTACCGAAATCCGAGTCCTTCATGAGGGCATCGACCTAAATACTACGCCCGCTCAACGCTGGCTGCGAACGCGTGTGGCGTGCGTAGTGTGGGTACGATTTACCAAGCCATTGCCACGTCCGCTTTCAATAGGATCGGCTCTCGATCCAGTATGTATTGGCACGGCCTCCACACGCAGATAACCGCTCAGGCCGGTTTCCTGATGCTCGTTCACATGGCGGTGGAACGCCCAGTCGCCAGGGTTTGTCGGCTACCATGCCACCTCCATCGAGATCGAAAACTCTCGCAAGGGGACCTGTGAGCCGACCTGGCTGTTTGCCGCGCAGCGTCATCCTTCGTTTTCTCCGAGATGAGCCGTCTTTAGAAACGATCGATGCACCGCCGGTGCGGAGCGGCGCCGGCCACAAATGGGCCTCGGCGTCGTCAGCCGTTGCGTGCTTTACCGACACCAGACGGCGCGGCATCGGCAGATGAGCAATTCATGGCGTAGAGTAAAGATCACGGGTGCGCTTTTGACTACACCTTGCGCTTTAAACCGCACTGCCTGTCGTACCTGAACAATGAACGATAATGTTGCATTATCGCTCATTTGATGGCCTAATGTGAAAATGGCCTCTAATGTCGAGCAAAATCCGGAAAACCATACCAAACTGCACTCTCCTCGACGAGAGAGCACGTCTGAAAACGCTGTTCTGGACGGGAAAAGCCCCGCTGATGCCGTTTCCATCGATGCCTTGCCCGACATTGTCGATGTCGTGATGGCCATGGGCTGGCAAGCGGAGCCGATGAATGCGCCGCAATCTGACGCCGTAGGTTCGGACGACAAGGCCCCCTCCCCTACCCTGCCATCTGTCGACGTCATGCCCGCCGGCGGCCTTGTGGGCCAGCTCGGCGATCTGGCTGAACGGGCACGCGGTTATGTCGAGGCGGCCAGTTCCGCCAACACCCGCCGCGCCTATGGTGCCGACTGGAAGCATTTTTCCGACTGGGCCCGGCGCCAGGGTTTTGCAACCATGCCGCCGGATCCCGAGACCGTCGGGCTCTACATCACCGCACTCGCTTCCGGCGCCGGCGGCGACAAGAAATCCGTCTCGACCATCGAAAGACGGCTCTCCTCGCTCGCCTGGAACTATGCCCAGCGCGGGGCAGAAAAACTCGACCGGAAGCACCGTGCCATCGCCACCGTCATGGCCGGCATCCGCAACGCCCATGCCCGCCCTCCCCGACAGAAGGAAGCAATCCTGCCCGAGGATCTGATGGCGATGCTGGAAACGCTCGAACGCGGCACTTTGCGCGGCTTGCGCGATCGCGCCATGTTGCTGCTCGGCTTCACCGGTGCGCTGCGCCGCTCGGAGATCGTCGGGCTCGACTGCGGTCGCGACCAGACCGAAGACGGCCGCGGCTGGATCGAAATCTTTCCCGGCAAGGGCATCCTGGTCACCTTGCGCGGCAAGACCGGCTGGCGCGAGGTCGAGATCGGCCGCGGTTCAGCCGACATTACCTGCCCGGTCGTGGCTTTGGAGACATGGCTGAGCCTTGCCCGCATTGGCCATGGCCCCTTGTTCCGGCGTATCACCGGCCAGGGCAAAAAGGTCGGCACTGAGCGGCTGAACGACCAGGAAGTCGCCCGTCTGGTCAAGCGCACGGCACTTGCCGCCGGCGTGCGCGGCGACCTGACCGAGGCTGAACGGACCAGGCTTTTTGCCGGCCATTCGCTACGCGCCGGCCTCGCCTCATCGGCCGAAGTCGAGGAGCGTTACGTGCAGAAGCAGCTTGGCCATGCCAGCGCCGAAATGACCCGCAAATACCAGCGCCGCCGCGACCGCTTCCGCGTCAACCTCACCAAGGCAAGCGGGCTTTAGTCGAAAAGGCCTCCCCCAGATCAAGGCAAGGGCGGCAGTGCTAAAAAGGGATCAAGCGAGCGAACACCCAAAGGCTCGAAATGTCGCATATTCCTGGTCAGAACCGTGAGGCCGTGCACTTGGGCAGTGGCAGCAATCGCGATGTCTTCAAAGCCCGGTTGGTGAGCCCGAGCATGATCCAGGATTTGGCCAGCAGCATGGGCGCACCTCAAGTCGAATGGCAATAGTTTTTGCGCATAGAGGTATTCGATGCTCTGCCACCATTCTTTTAGTGTTTTCGACTTGGTCGTTGCGCCTTCCCGCTCCACCTTCGCAATTCCAGACATCACCTCAGCTGCCGATATCACGGACAGAAACAAATGCGGACTAGCCTGATCCAGCCAATCGATTAGTCGTCCCTCACCGCCGCGTTTCGACGGGGCGAGCGCCGAAATCACATTTGTGTCAACCAGGAACATCAGAGGTCGACAGACCTGCTCGCTTTTCCGGTCCGCGCAGGGATATCCTCCTCATCCCCCGGAAACGACGCTAGCAAGCGCCCGAAACTTGGAACGTGCGACAGTTTCTCGTACTCATCGAAAGAAAGGACAACAGCTTCCTTCCTGCCGTGTCGAGTGATGATTGCCGGATTGCCGCGGACAGCCTGATCAATGACTGCAGAAAGCGTCGCCTTAGCGTCCTTGAGTTGAATCTCTCTCATCTGCTTATCCTACCATGACCACTGTAGTCATATAGCCACGGGACCACACAAGAACAAGAGTACCAAAGGCCGTTCGCGTCCAAGATCCTCGTCTGAGGACCATCCGGCGCACCGCCCCTCCCCCGCACCAATGCCACGACCGTCTCTGTATGACGGCCATCTCCGGCATGACGACGCAGTTGCTCGAAGCGGCGCTGCGACTGCTCGTCGTCTGCGCAACGCTCACCCTGCCTTTGCCTGTGCCCCTCCCCTTCCGCGCAGGAGCGCCATCAGCACCGGCCCGATCGAGAATTCTCCGGTCTGTGCCTTGGCAGTGAGGCTGCGCAGATAGCCGCCGGGGCTGGAAATGGCCTCGCCCTTCTGCAGCATCGCCGCCACCATGATCGCGGCATCGACCGCCCCCATGGCCTCGCAGGCCTGGTTCCACGCATCCGGACTGACGCCGAGGGCGCCGCGCACCAGATTTGCCGTTTCCACCAGATCGGCCCAGCCCGAAATACCGTTTCGTGCGTAATCGGCAATATCCGGGCAGGCGCGCAGCACCATGCCAAGCGGATAACCCGTTGGCGGCTGGCTCCTGGTTTCCGGTTTCACCGCAGCGGTTGCGCCGTGGCCTTTTTCGAGGCCGGGTTCAAGTTCATGAGGGTGTGTATTTGAATTCTGTATGTGGCGCTCGAAATGAGACTCATTGGCGCTTGTTTCTTCAGTTTTTACGTGACTTTCCAGCGCCTTGCGCACCTCCTGGGCAAGCATCGCCAGTTCCGCGGAAATCGGTTCGAGCTCAAGCCGGCTTGCCGTGCGGGGAATGGCGGCCACGATCTCGCGATAGCTCAGATGCAAGCGCTGCCAATCGGCGGCAATGCCCTCCTCGAGGCCGAAGGCGATCATCTTGGCGATGTCCCGACGCAGGATGGTGATGCGCTCGCGAACGAGCAGCAACGCCCGTCGTTCGGCCCTGACAGCTTCGGCCATGCGCTCGAACTCTGCGGCTCGGGCCAAAAGCGGCGTCAGGTCGAAACCAAAGGCCTGCTCGATCGCGCCATCGAAGCCCTTGCGGGCGTAGCGCTTGCCATTGGGGCTGTCGCGACGCACCACCAGGCCGCAGTCGACCAGCACCGCGAGATGCCGCCTCAGCGTCGCCGGCGCCATGCCGTGTGCCCTCAGCGCCAGTTGGGCGTTCGAGGGAAACACCACCAGCCCCTCCCCTTCCACGAGATCCGTGTCGGGATGGAAGCTCAGCAGCGCGTTGAGTACGGCAAGCGCGCGATCGCTGGCGCCCAGCAATTGCTTGGCCTCGCAGACGGCACGAAACACCTGCCATTTGTTGGAGCTGGCGCCAGGCGCACAACTGTCCGCCGCCATCTGACCTGCCACCATGGCAACCGACAGCGACCGCCGCCCAAAGGGCGTCGTCGAAATATGCGGATCCATAATTCCCCTGCCTTTCAAAAGGCAAAAGAAATCTGCTCACCAGTTAGGTGCCGTGACTCTTGACACTGATTCGGGGAAATGCGATTCTCTAGTTGTTCAGGCTATGAGAAGGGCTTCCACGACGGCAACGTTTTTGGGGGCCTTTTTCTTTTGCGTTCAGTCTCCTGATTTCACGTTTTCAGAGTCCCTGTACGCCTCGTAGAGGCGTTCGAGATTGCCTGCGATCCAACCGCCAAAGCCGGCTGCACCCTTGTTCCTCAGCGCGAGCGTATACGCACTGCCACTCGCCTTCACAGTCGCGCTCACGGACCTGTCCGCGGCTTCCCAACGTTCGGGTTGAGCGGCTTTAGAAGCTTTTGCCGGTTTCTTCGTCAGTTCCCGAAACACGGCCTGGAAGCGCGCATCGCTGTCTGCACTCCTGATTTCGGCCTGAGCGAGAAATGACAACAGAGAAGGTATCGCAGATAGATCAATCGCTTCGGCGAGATCCATCCAGCGGCGGCGTCCGACTTCCGGCGCTGGCCCGATGGCTTCGATAAGATCAAGCGGGATTCCGCGCACCACGCCGATCAGTTTGGACAATGCACTCTTGTCTACGCCGAGGGCGGACATGATGACCTCCCGCGAAAAAGAGCGGTCCTCAAGGCGCGCCGCAAACAGCGCCCGCTCGATGAAAGACAGATTGGCTCGCGCATTGTTTTCCTGGCCTTGGCTCACGACCAGCTCATCATCGGAAAGCTGCCGGACAACGGCACGAACTTTCAGCCCAAGCTGCGAAACTGCGGCCAGCCTGCGATGGCCATACGCCACCTGAAAGCGTCCCTTGGCTTCAGGGTGTGGGCGAACAAGGATCGGCACCTGTTGGCCGTGATCTCTGATCTGCTCTACCAGCTGAGCGAGTTCGATGGCGTCCATCTCCATCCGGTCGCGGACAATCGAAGCGTCGAGAAGCGACGTGTCCAGCTCGACGACGGTCTGCCCCTCGGCCATCTGGCGCTCAAGATCATGGGCGCGTTCGACCTTCTGCGTGATATTGCCAAGTGTCTTTGCAATCCCGCCCACCGGGGACGTAGATCGCGCCGCGGAAGAAACCAGACCCGCGATCGGCCGCGAGGCCGACAACGTTTCAGCCGCCCTCAGGGGTTCGTTGCTGCCGGACACTTCGATAAGGTTCTTTCGAGCCATTATTTCCGGCCCCACGTGCCTTTGAGGAGAGCCTCAATTTCGGAATTGACCTGGTTCAGCGAGTCCATGGCCCGATCGTAGGTACCACGTGTAAACTGGGCCCTGTCGACTTCATACAGCGTCTGCTTGGTGACACCCGCATCGGAGATTGCGGTCGACTTGAGCATCGGATGCTGCAGCATGCGGGTACCGAAGATGGCGCGCATGAAGCCAGTCATCTGGCTTTGTGGCCCGTCATTGGGCTCAAAGCGGGTCACGAGGTAACGCATCCAGTCGTAGCTTGTGCGGCCCCCTGCCTTCTCGACGACATCCATGAGTTCGCTGGTCATGGAGAGAAACTGGCTCATCGACATGACGTCAAGCATTTGCGGATGCACAGTGATCAAGACCGAGGTGGCTGCACACAAGGCCGACATGGTCAGAAAACCCAGCTGCGGCGGGCAATCGATCACCACGACATCATAAAGGCTCTCTATGGGTGCAAGAGCCTCGCCAATGCGGGCAAAAAACATCGACTCCGCCGTTCCCTTGGCAATTGCCGTCGGCGTTTCGTGCTCGAACTCCATAAGCTCAAGGTTGCCTGGAACGATGTGCAGATTGGGCGTGTAGGTAGCCCGAACAATGTCCGCTATCGACCGAGGGTTCTCGTAACGGATCGCACCATAAAGGGTTTCGCCTTCGCCCACATCCAGTTCAGGCTGATGCCCAAACAGCGCCGAAAGTGACGCCTGAGGGTCGAGGTCGACGGCAAGAACGCGATAGCCACGTATGGCGAGATATTGAGCAAGGTGCGCCGACGTCGTCGTCTTTGCTGAACCGCCCTTAAAGTTCATGACCGCTACGACCTGGAGTTTCTCACCAGACCGTCGCACCGGCACATATTTCTGCGAACCATTCTTTTCGTCGAGGGTGACACGAATACGGTTCATGTCATCGGGCGTATACATGCGCCGGCCATTGGCCATTGGTTCGGGACCATAGCCCTCGGACGCAACTTGCCGAAGATAGCCTTCAGCGATGCCAATGTACTGCGCAGCCTCTGCGGGCGTGAACTGCCTGATCGTCTTCTGAGAAGTTGGCGGGAAAATCTTCTGCTGGTGCAGCTGCAACTGCCGTGACAGTTCCCGCGAATCCGCGGACAACATCGACGGAAGATGCTCCTGCTCGTGACTTATCTTGCTGTGCAACATCCCCTGAACCTTGAACTGCGCATTTCGCGAAAAAACAAACCAAACTGCGCAGTCAGAGTATGGCCCGATTCGTGAAGATTTGACAAACGCTTAACCATAAACGCTCAAGTGGCGTGCCGGCGCTCATCGCGCGACGGCAAACAACCTTTGCAAGCCTGATATCTCCTTCGTCGCTTCGACGCAGTGGTCGCCGGATGGGGAGCCCTCACCTCTGAAAAGTTGTCCGCGGACAACTCGGCCCGTCAGCCAGTCACATAACGGCCGCAGCGCATAGGCAACCGACAGCCAGACACGATACTTTGCGACTCGGTCAAGCCCATCAATGCCCCCTCGTTTCAAGAGTTGCCGCAAACAACCGCAAACAACATTGCATGCGATAGCACTGGGGCTCGCGCCGCCGAATTCACTTCTATATCGCCCCGGTCGATTGCGGCGATGAAAAGTTGTCCGCGGACAACTTTTCATCGCAGATCCGCAATGCGTCGGCCCACGCAACCGCGCAGCCCACCACAATGTCGCATTCTTCAGCCGACAGGAGGCGGGCGGCCTTCAAAGTCGACCAGAATGTGCTGTATCTTTGGAGGGGAGAGTAACGGCCCTGCGGTGCGGCGTTTTATTTCGACCCGGCATTGACATGGCCGCTGCCGTCGTGCGCTAGAGCAGTCGCCCGGACAACTCTGCGATGCCAGCGACAGTGCGTCACGTCATGGATGTCAGAGAAGTTCATTCGGACGACGGCGGCCACTGGCGAAAAGTTGTCCGCGGACAACTCTCGGTCCTACAAACGTAAAGCATCTACTCTTCCACCGGCGACTTCGATGGACCTGGCTATGGCAAGGGAATAGCGTCGACACATAAGCGAAGTCCGGTTCCACTACCGTTCCAAGCACCGTCTGCGGAAAGGTCTCACCGATGGGCTCTTGCGGTCATGGCGCGCTCTAATGTCACAACAACAGGACCCATCCATAATCTACTAAATTAGTAGACTTAAGCATCTTCTAGGATGCAGCTGGCGGAGGACAGAGGGAATGGCGTCGAACCGCAACACCAACCCATTGGAGTTGACCGCGGCACGACGCTTGCTGGGGTAATCCGGGCATTCGAAGGCGTCCTCGACGCCCACTTCGCAATTGGCGCCACTTACACATCGAAGCTGTCCGAGTGTCGGTCGCGCCTTCAGTCGCCGGAAGGTGCTTGATCTCACGCCTTGGGCGGCTACCACTGTCCGTACCCGATCACGGCTCAGGTGCACGCTTGACTGTGGCTGTCGATGTCGATGTCGTCGAACACACCGACTGCTCGATCCGCTAACACAATGGCGGCTACCCGGGCCTTTTATCGAAAGTCTGTTTTCGGAAGCAGTGGCACCGGGATGCAACCCAGAAATCGCCGAGTGCATCCTCATTCACTGCTGCACTAGGGAAGGTCCTAAGTTCCGGGTTGCGGGACCAGGGTATATAGACCCGATTAATCGACGAGGCATTCACCTCCTGACCATGAGGGTGCGCCTGAATGCCGGGGCAAGCTTTTCTTGAAGCTCGGCCAGCCCGAACGTGGCAAGGCAAATCTCGACAAGCTGGCCTTCTTGGCTCTGGCGGTTGCAACGAATTCAGTTCCTTGAAGCTAGCAATCGGCGAAAACGACGGCACGCAGGCCAAGTCACTGAAAAAGAGGAGCCTGGAACAAACTACTCATAGGGTAGGGCGCCAAATCGAGACTTAACGAAGTCCGAAAAACGACAGGATCGCCAGGACAATGACGACCAAGCCTACCAGATAAATGATGTTGTTCATCGTCGCTCCTCCTGATGCCCTTGATGGGCCGGTTGATCACAACGCCAAGCACTCTCGGAAGTTCCAGCCAGCGCGAGCCGCGCCCGAGCGATGCACGAGCGAGCGCGCCTCACTGCGGCCGCTTGAGATGGCGCCATTCAAACGCCTAGACCCCCGTCGGCAAGGTCGCCAGGTCGCCCCTGAACAAACGGCGGTCGTGCCAGTATGCACAAAGGTATATCGCGCAAGAGACTTTGGGCCTCGGCATGCGAACCCCTAGGAGGGGGCTGATGTTCGCGCGTCGCGGTGGCAAGTCACTTTATAGCGGTCGAAGCCAGCCAAGTCGCAGAACCTGATGAGAAAGCGAACCACTTGGCCGCATGTATAAAGGGGGGGGGGGGTAAAGCCCCCAGCCCTTAACCAAAATGTGGAATCCGTGCCGACAGACGACCCGAAGCCGTTTTTCGCACGGGTGTTTGCAGGCGCAGTTCTTGCTGACAATATCTTCATGAGGCATTTTCAGCGAGTCGCAGAATGCCTTGCTTGGCATGGCTGTCGGGAGTTTCGCGACCGATGGTTGTTCGCGTTCTCGCTTTGGATCATGCTTTCCGCATGATGTTTATGTCCACGTTCTTTCCCCTGATCTGAACGACTGAAAGTCGTTCCGGCGCTTTTGCGCCATTCGGATCAAACGGCTCCGCTTGACGCGGTAGCCGCACGGAGAATGTGTAATGTCCAAAATCGAGCATGTCGGCCTGACTTCCGGTCAGGTCCAGAGCTTCATTGACGATGGTTTCGTCAAACTGGAAAATGCCTTCGGCGCCGACCTTGCAAAACAAGGTAGGGACGAATTGTGGGCCGATATAGGTCTGTTGCCGGATGAGCCCGAGAAATGGGTTCAACCCGTTGTTCGGGTGGGGTTCAAGTTCTCGCTCCCCTTCATCGGAGCCGCCAACACACCGCAACTTCACAAAGCCTACGATCAGCTCGTCGGGGAAGGCCGCTGGCTTGCGCCCCAGGGCCTCGGAACCTTTCCGATCCGCTTTCCCTCGCCAGAAGCGCCCGGGGACGATGGCTGGCATGTGGATGTGAGCTTCGGCACCGGCCATCCAGATTTCATGGAATGGCGGGCCAATGTGAAGAGTAGCGGACGCGCTTTGTTGTTGCTGTTCCTGTTTTCGGATGTTGGCCCGGACGACGCGCCGACGAAGATACGGAAAGGCTCGCATGCCGTCATTGCGCAGGAGCTGCTGCCCTATGGCGAGGCGGGCGCAACTCTCCGGCAGCTCTCGGCCTATGGCTACGCTTCGACAGAGGGTTGTGAGGTGGAACCAGCGACGGGCGCGGCGGGCACGGTCTATCTATGCCACCCATTTCTGGTCCATGCCGCACAGGCTCACCGGGGGCAGCGGCCACGCTTTATGGCGCAACCGCCGCTCCTGCCGAAAGGCGAGTTCGACCCGGCCTTGCCGCCATCTCCGGTTCAGGTCGCTATCCGTCAGGCATGTGGGATGACGTCTTGATCGCCTGAGACTTCGGGGCCGCTGCGCGCGCCCCCGGAGTCTCAATGCGCTTGTCGCGCAATTCCCAGTTTTGCGACAAAATCGCCGACGCTGATTCTTAGGGGAGTATCCGTCGCAAACATCATGTGAGAAAATCAGACTCGCGTAATCAATTCTATCGACGGGAAGTACACCACATCTGAGTTAGGGGCTGGGGTAAAGCCCCGCGCTTCTTTTGCCGCATGCTAACGCGGTGAGCACCAGTGCGTCGGAAGATGTTTTGGCCTCACCATTGTGCCCTGCTGCCAGCGCCTCATCAAGACATGACGTGAAAAATGCAGTTTCGGGACTTCCACCGAATTAATTGACCCGTATTTCGCTTCCCCGCTTGCTGATCAGAACCCCAACAGTCCTCAGCTGTTCCGGACATCCTGGAATTCCATTCTCGCATCTCCCACCCACAGCTTTCTCTCCATAAAATTAGAGACGACTAAAGTAAAAAGGCGAGCAAGGGTTCATTAGCCGACGGTCAACGAAAGGGGCCTGCCAATAACTTGCGCAGCCGGCTTGCCCTCTCTTGGGACTGTAGAATTCTACACTCTCCCCAATACGCAGTCTGTGATGACTTCGCCCCGACCCAACGCAGGGACTGAGAGGGGAGGTGCCACGTGCGAGACATACTCAAGGGCCTGCGAGCGACTGGGGACGTTGCGCTTTCTGCTCAAAAGCCAACCTCGTCGAACTTGGGCCCACCAGTGGCCGGGCGGCATGAGGCATCCGATATGTTGCAACCTCGCTCCCATCCTCGCCTCATACGCAAGCTGCGGGATGCACTTGGCCCAATCCTTTGCTCAGCGCTCGATGAAGCATCGGTCGTCGAGATCATGCTGAACCCCGACGGGCAGCTCTTCATCGAACGGCTTGGACACGGCATTTCGTCAGCCGGCCGGATGAACGCTGCCACTGCCGAGACCGTGATCGGTGGTGTCGCGCACGCGCTTCGCTCCGACGCCGACGAGAACCATCCAATCATCTCTGGCGAGTTGCCGATTGGCGGGCACCGCTTCGAGGGATTGCTACCTCCGGTTGTGTCGGCTCCGACATTCACTATACGGCGGCGCGCTTCGAAGCTGATCCCGCTTATCGACTACGTATCCTTGAACATCATGACCGAGCTGCAGGCAGCGGTGATCCGCAATGCGATCACTTCACGGCTGAACATTGTCATCTCCGGTGGGACGGGCTCCGGCAAAACGACACTGGCGAATGCGGTCATCGCCGAGATCGTCGAAACGTCGCCGCAGGATAGGTTGCTCATTCTCGAGGACACGGCGGAGATCCAATGTGCCGCAGAGAATGCGGTAGCACTGCATACCAGCGACACAACCGATATGGCCCGTCTGCTCAAGAGCACGATGCGGCTGCGACCAGATCGCATCATCGTCGGCGAGGTCCGTGATGGTGCGGCCCTTACATTGCTAAAGGCCTGGAACACCGGCCATCCCGGTGGCGTGACAACGATCCACTCCAATACGGCGATGTCAGCGTTACGACGCCTGGAACAGTTGACCTCGGAGGTTAGCCAGCAGCCGATGCGTGAGGTGATTGGAGAAGCCGTCGATCTCGTTGTGTCGATCGAGCGAACGCCGAGAGGCCGACGGGTACGCGATGTCATACATGTCGAGCGTTTCGCCGGCACTCAGTACCAAACAGAGATTTACGCTCATGTCGAGGACCGCCCCCATGTCGCATAACCGCCAAGCGGCTTTCATCATCGGTGCTTTCACGCTGTGGCTTTCATTCTTCCTGGCCGATCCGGCGTTTGCCAGTTCCGGAGGTGGTCTGCCTTGGGAAGCCCCGTTGCAAAGGATCCAGCAATCAATCACCGGGCCTGTTGCCGGCTTCATTGCGCTGGCAGCTGTTGCCGTGGCTGGGGGGATGCTGATCTTCGGCGGCGAGCTGAACGATTTCGCGCGCAGGCTGATGTATGTGGTGCTGGTTGCCGGCATTTTGCTCGGCGCCACTCAGATTGTAGCGCTGTTCGGTGCAACTGGCGCTTCAATCGCAGATGCCGGCACCTCTGCTGCGTCTTACGAGACGGGGCTGCGAACCCATGGCTGATGTTGGCGCCAACCTCCAACGCAACCGCATCCATCGAGCTCTTTCGCGTCCAAACCTGCTGATGGGCGCGGACCGCGAACTGGTGCTCGTCACCGGGCTCGCGGCCGTCATCCTGATCTTCGTGGTCCTGACACTCTATTCCGCGCTGATTGGGATCGCGGTCTGGATCGTGGTGGTTGCTATACTTCGCATGATGGCCAAGTCCGATCCAATGATGCGGCGGGTCTACGTCAGGCACATCGCCTATCGCCCATACTACCGACCTACTTCGACGCCTTGGCGACGTTACTGAAGGCCGAAGACCATGGCTTTGCTGCGTTCCTTTCATAATTCCGGTCCCTCCTTTGCCGATCTCGTCCCCTATGCGGGGCTGGTCGCCAACGGCGTCATCCTGCTGAAGGATGGAAGCTTGATGGCCGGCTGGTACTTCGCAGGGCCGGATTCCGAGAGCTCTACAGATTCCGAGCGCAGCGAGATTTCTCGCCATATCAACACGGTCCTTTCGCGCCTCGGTTCGGGCTGGATGATACAAGTCGAGGCGGTGAGGGTGCCAACCGTCGCATATCCGGTATCTGCCGAATGCCATTTTCCAGATCCCGTCACGCGCGCCATCGACGACGAGCGACGCGCACATTTCGAGCGCGACAAGGGTCACTATGAGAGCCGCCATGCGCTGATCCTGACCTATCAGGCGCCGATACAGCAGCGATCGGGGCTAACCCGCTATTTCTATTCGGACGAGGGGAGCCGGGCGGTAAACTATGCCGACACTGTGCTGGAGGCGTTTGAGACGGCGATCCGGGAGGTCGAGCAGTATCTCGCAGGCGTCTTGTCGATCAGGCGTATGGTAACGCGGTCGGTCGAAGAACGCAGCGGGTTTCAGATCGCGCGCTACGACGAACTGTTCCAGTTCATTCGCTTCTGCATCACAGGTGAGAACCATCCTGTACGACTGCCTGACATCCCGATGTATCTAGACTGGCTGGTTACGGCAGAGCTGCAACATGGTCTGACGCCCGTTGTCGAAAACCGCTTTCTTGGCGTCGTCGCGATCGACGGCCTTCCGGCCGAAAGCTGGCCCGGCATCCTCAACTCCCTCGACCTGATGCCGCTGGCTTATCGATGGTCTTCGCGCTTCATGTTCCTTGACGCATACGAAGCCCGTCAGAAGCTCGAGCGCACCCGCAAGAAATGGCAGCAGAAGGTCCGACCGTTCTTCGACCAGCTGTTCCAGACGCAGTCGCGCTCGATCGACCAGGACGCCATGACGATGGTGGCAGAGACGGAGGATGCAATCGCACAAGCTTCCTCGCTACTTGTCGCTTATGGCTACTACACGCCGGTGATCGTCTTGTTTGACGAAAGCAGCACTCGCCTTCGCGAGAACTGTGAGGCGGTGCGTCGCCTGATCCAGGCTGAGGGCTTCGGAGCGAGGATCGAAACGCTGAATGCGACCGAGGCGTTCCTGGGTTCATTGCCTGGCAACTGGTACGCCAACATCCGCGAACCGCTCATCAACACTCGTAACCTTGCCGACCTCATTCCGCTGAATTCAGTCTGGTCCGGTAGCCCGGTTGCCCCTTGCCCATTTTATCCGCCGGCCTCTCCGCCGCTCATCCAGGTAGCGTCGGGCTCAACACCGTTCCGGCTGAATCTGCACGTCGACGATGTCGGCCACACACTGATCTTCGGTCCCACTGGGTCGGGAAAGTCGACGCTGCTTGGGCTGATCGTAGCCCAGTTCCGGCGCTACCCCGAGGCCCAGATCTTCGCCTTCGACAAGGGCCGATCGATGCTGCCTCTCACACTGGCCGCTGGCGGCGATCACTACGAGGTCGGAGACAGCGACGTTGCTGCGGGGGAGGGGGAGAACTCCGGTCCGGCTCTCGCCTTCTGCCCACTTTGGGATCTCGCCACGGATGCCGACAGGGCCTTCGCGTCGGAATGGATCGAGACGCTCGTCGCACTGCAAGGTGTTTCGATCACACCCGATCACCGCAACGCCATATCCAGGCAAGTCGCGCTTTTGGCTGAGGCCCGCGGGCGCTCGCTCTCGGACTTCGTCTCCGGCGTTCAGATGCGGGAGATCAAACAGGCTCTCCACCACTACACCGTCGACGGCCCGATGGGACAGTTGCTCGACGCCGAAAGCGATGGCCTGTCGCTCGGCTCTCTGCAGACCTTCGAGATCGAGCAACTGATGAATATGGGCGAGCGCAATCTCGTGCCCGTCCTGACCTATCTCTTCCGCAGGATCGAGAAGCGCTTGACTGGTGCTCCGAGTCTGATCGTCCTCGACGAGGCATGGTTGATGCTGGGGCATCCCACATTTCGCGACAAGATCAGGGAATGGCTGAAGGTGCTGCGCAAGGCCAATTGCGCCGTCGTGCTCGCCACTCAGTCGATTTCCGATGCCGAGCGTTCGGGGATCATCGATGTGCTCAAAGAATCCTGCCCGACTAAGATCTGCTTGCCAAATGGAGCGGCGCGTGAGGCAGGCACCCGTGAGTTCTACCAGCATATCGGCTTCAACGAGCGTCAGATCGAAATCATCGCCACTGCTGTCCCCAAGCGTGAATACTATGTTGCTTCGCCCGAAGGCCGGCGGCTGTTCGATATGTCGCTCGGACCAGTCGCCCTGTCCTTCGTGGGTGCCTCCGGCAAGGACGATCTCAAACGCATTCTCGCGCTGAAGCGCGAAAATGGCCCGGACTGGCCGATCCATTGGCTCGAATTGAGAGGAGTTGGCCATGCCGCATCGCTCGTTCCATCGACATAGGCTGCGAACTGCCGGCGCCGCAGTCATTTTCGTTGTATCCGCAACCGCGCCGGGAACCGGCCATGCCGGCGGCGTAACGGGCCAGGCGACCGAATGGACACAGCTTCTCAACAATGCCGAGTTGATTGCGCTTGTCGGCAAATCGGCCGAGCAGGTCAATAACCAGATCAAGCAGATCACGCAGCTGGCCGAGCAGATCCAGAACCAGCTCAACATCTACAATAACATGCTGCAGAACACCGCCCGGCTGCCGAAACACATATGGGGACAGGTCGAAGGCGACCTCAAGAGGCTGCAGGCCGTCGTCGGACAGGGGCAGGGCATCGCGTTTTCGATGGGCAACGCCGATGACGTGCTCAGGCAGCGCTTTCAGAGCTTTGCGGAATTCAAGACAGGCCTCGCCGATGGTGAGACCTTTTCCGGCAGCTACCAGACTTGGTCGACGACGAACCGCGACACCATTGCCGGCACGCTCAAGGCGGCAGGGCTGACGGCTGACCAATTCACCTCGGAGGAGACGACCATGAGCTCCCTGCGCTCCATGTCGGAGAGTGCCGACGGCCAGATGAAAGCGCTGCAGGTCGGCCACCAGATAGCGGCCCAGCAGGTAGCACAATTCCAGAAGCTGCGCGGGCTGGTCTCACAACAGACGATGATGATGGGAACGTGGTTCCAGTCCAGACAAGCGGACAAGGATCTCGCGCAAGCACGCCGCGAAAACTTCTTCAATTCGACGCTCCCCAATGTGCGGGGCGGCCAGATGATGGAGCCGCGCTGGTGAACTCTACCGTGGTCGTTGGAATGGCTATCGGGATCGCAATAAGCGTCTGCGCCGGGAGCGCCATTTGGATGCTGCATCAACCCATACCGGCAAAGGAGGCGCCAGCAGCATCACTGGAGAACGCGCGGCGTGAGCGGGCGGAAAACTTCTTCGGCGCAGGTCCCGATCGGAATGTGCGCGGCGGCCAGGAGATGCGACCGCGATGGTAACTGTCGGACAGCTCAACAAGGGTCATTTCGCCTTGACGGTGATCGCAGCAATCCTTCTCGCCAGCACGCCTGTGCTGGCGCAGCAGGGCTCGGTGCTGACCACACTGGAGAACCAGGTCGTGACCGCCGCGCGGGGCTGGCAGACAACAGTGATGAATGCCGCGCGTTCGCTCTTCTGGATCCTCGCCGGGATCGAGGTCGCGATTGCGGCTGTCTGGCTGGCGATAAACACCGCCTCGCTCGATAGCTGGTTTGCGGAACTCGTCCGCCGGATCATGTTCATCGGGCTCTTCGCCTTCATCCTCGATCAGGGGCCAAGTTTTGCCAAGGCGGTCGTCGACAGCCTGTTCCAGATCGGCGCCAGCGGCGGATCAGCCTCACCTGCCAACATCTTCGATGCCGGCATCCGTGTCGCCTCTAAGATGTCACAGCAGGCAAAGTTCGGCCTGTTTGAAGACAACGCACTGGCGATAGCCGCCGTCTTTGCCATGGTCGTGGTCGTTGTTTGCTTCAGCCTGGTCGCCGCCATCTTCGTCGCGGTCCTGGTCGAGATGTATGTCGGCCTTCTCGCCGGCATGATCATGCTTGGCCTCGGCGGCTCGTCATCCACCAAGGATTTTGCCGTTCGCTACCTCATCTATGCTTTCTCGGTCGGGATGAAGCTCATGGCGCTGGTGATGATCGCCCGGATCGGTTCGGAAGTTCTGATTGGCCTGGCAGAAGCTCCGACGGCAAAGTCAGAACAATTTGTCACCACGCTGGCCATCGCCGGCATAGCCGTCGTCGTGTTCATCATCGCAATGTATGTGCCAGCCATCCTCCAGGGTGTGGTGCAAGGGGCCTCTGTCACCGGTGGCATGGAGGCGATACGTCACGGCGGGCAAGCAGCGACCTTCGCTGCGGGTGGCGCTTTCCTTGGTGCAAGTGCTGCAGCAAGCGGAGCTTCGGCGGCAAGTGTCGCCCGGGGCGGCGGCTCCTCCATGGCGACGGCAGCCATCCGAGGTGTGGCCTCTGGCATTGCCAGCGCCGGATGGGCAGCCGGATCGGCGGCCAGGGACAAGGCGATAGCTACCCCTGGAGCCCATGCGGGATCGCTGCTTGGGCTCGCCAACGCCAAGCTCGACCAGAGCCGGCCGCCCGACAGGGTTGTGCCTGCACCGCAGCCTGTCGATGAGAGCAGATAGCCAGGAGGGGACCCATCATGGCCGAGCGCGCACCGCCCGAAAACCCTTATCTCGCCGCTCGCCAGGAATGGAACGAGCGCTACGGCTCCTACATAAGGGCTGCTGCAGCCTGGCGCATCGTCGGCATCGCCGGAATGGTCATGGCAGTGATCGGCTTCTCTTATGCGCTGTTCCAGAGTACGCAAGTCAAGCTCGTCCCCTACATCGTGGAAGTCGACAAGCTTGGCACATCGGCACATGCGGGTTTCCCGCAGCAGATCGAATATGCCGACACGCGCGTGGTGCGCGCAACGCTCGGCGGTTTCGTCTCCAATTTCCGAAGTGTGACCCCTGATGCGGTGGTGCAAAAGCAGTACATTGACCGCACCTACGCGCTGTTGAGGACGTCAGACCCGGCGACCGAGAAGGTCAATGCGTGGTTCCGCTCGAGCTCACCTTTCGACAAGGCCAAGACCGCCACGGTCGCCATCGAGGTCAACAACATCGTGGCGCTCTCACCGCAAACGTTCCAGATCGACTGGACTGAATTCGAACGCGACCGCAAGGGCAAGGAGACGGCGGTGCGCCGCTTCCGCGGCATTGCCACAGTGACGCTGACCGCGCCGCAGGACGAGGGCGTCATCCGGCTCAATCCTATCGGTCTCTACCTTCGCGACTTCGACTGGACCGCGCAGCTATGAAAGGCATAGCCCACCCATGATCATTGCTATCAGAAACGTCGGTGCAACTCTCCCAATCGCGGCCACGCTTGTTGCGGCAATCGCCGCTGCTCCAACCTTTTCACAGAAATCCCATGCCGAGGGCATGAGTGCCAACGAGCAGAAGGGGACAGCAATTTCCGGACAATGGCGCGGAAAGAAAGGCCTCGTCACCAAGGGTGCCGACGGCAAAGTGATCTTCCTCTATGGCGAGATCCAGCCGTCGGTCGTCTGTTCGCCCTTGCAGGTATGCGACATCGAACTCCAAGCAGGCGAGGCGGTGCGCGACGTCCTCGTCGGCGATACGGTGCGCTGGAAGGTTGAGCCAGCGACTTCCGGCGCCATCGGCGGGCAGGCGATCCATCTGATCGTCAAGCCGTCGGAGCCGGATCTTGTTACGTCGATGGTGGTCACCACATCACGGCGAACCTACCACATCCAGCTCAAGTCGCATCAAAACCAGTATATGGCGCGTGTCGGTTTTGAGTATCCGGAAGATGTGAGCGCAATACTGGCCGACATGAACGCTCGACTCGAGGCAAGCATAGTTCCAGGCGCCGGCGTTCCCGCTGAGCAATTGAATTTTCGCTATTCCGTCTCCGGCAATGCGCGTTGGCGCCCAACGCGGGTCTATTCCGACGGAACCAAGACCTACATCCAGTTTCCGAGATCGGTCTCCGGACAGGATGCGCCGGTGCTGTTCGTTGTTTCCGGGGGAGAGAACCGGGTCGTCAATTATCGGATGAAGGGCGACATGATGGTGGTGGACTATCATATTGACCGCGCTGTCCTTGTCTCAGGCGTCGGCTGGAAACAGGAAAAGATCACCATCAGGCGAGGGGGCTGAGATGCGCGGGATCTTTGCCGTTCTGCTTTTGTCGTGCGCCGGTTGTCAGATGTCCACGACCGACGGCCTGGTCGCCAGTTCAGCGCCGCCTGAGATCTCGGGATCCGCTGCGAGCGCCATTGCAGGCGACATGGTGACCAAGCTTGCCGAACAGATTGGTCCTGCAACCGGCACCATCGTCTTGAAACCCGACAGCTCACCCTTCGGGCAGGCGCTCGAGGCGTCGCTGAAGAACTGGGGTTATGCCGTCGCCACCGACCAGAAGACCGACGGCCAGAAAGAAATCCCGCTCGCCTATGTCGTCGACAGCCATGAGGGGCAGGTCCTTGTGCGAATGTCGACAAGTACCATTGAACTTGGACGCGCTTACCAGACGACAATGTCGGGGGCGTTTCCTGCAAGTCCGCTCTCTGTCATGCGCCGCGGATAGGGGAGGGGAGGAATGGTTCAATCCTTGAAGCTGGGCGGTGCACCAAATGAGGAGAGCGGCTTTCATATCCGCCGCCTCAACCGGCTGCCGGTGATTGTGGCCGGCCTCCTGGTCATACTGTTCTTCGCCGTCATCATCTTTGGCCTCACGTCGCGCGGCCTGTTCTTTCGTGGTGACGATACAATCGATCCCGCCTCGAATATCTCGGCATCAACATTCGCCGACCAACTGAAACGTGGAGTGTCGGACGGTATCATCGGCGAGCCGGCCGAAGCGACCACACTGCAACCGTCGCCGATTGCTCTGGCGGAGCCGCAGAAGGCGGCCGACAATCCGTTTGAAACCCGGCCACGCAGCGATAGGCAATCTGCCGAACAGAGCGAACCCGAGGAGGTCTGGAAAGCTCGCCTCGAGCGCGAGCAGCGCGAGCAGTACATTCGTGAGCGCCATCGTCAGAAAATGGCACGGTTGCAGGCCAATGATGCTGCCTACGACTCGCCTCTTGCCATCAGCCTCAACAAGCTTGAGGCGACTGAAACGGGCGAACTGACGAACATCGGAAAAGCCCCGGCAGCATCCGCAACCTCTCCCTCGGCTGCCAATCTCTATGCCGCGGCTCTCCAGGCGGGCATCGGCGGTCAGAACCTTGATCCGAATGGCCAGCGCTCCAAGGCAGATTTCTACAACGCTGACATGAGGGAACCCGGCTATCTGCCGAACAAGATCGTGCCGCAGCAATCGCCCTACGAGTTAAAACGCGGTTCGGTAATACCGGCGACATTGATCACCGGCATCAATTCGGCCCTGCCCGGCCGCATCACCGCCCAGGTCAGTCAGAACGTCTATGACAGCGCCACCGGTCATCGTCTGCTCGTTCCCCAGGGAACCAAGCTTTTCGGCCGTTACGACGCCGAGGTTTCGTTCGGCCAATCACGCGTGCTCGTTGTGTGGACCGACATCATCTTTCCGAATGGCTCGACTTTGCAGATCGGCGGCATGGCGGGCACGGACGCTGAAGGCAAGGGCGGCTTCAAAGACAAGGTCGACAACCATTATTTCAAGACCTTCGGCTCGGCGATCCTGCTCGCAATTATCGGCACCGGGATCGACATGGCTGTCCCCCAATCGTCGACGCGCGCCAACCAGGACCGAGCGTCCGATGCAGCCAGGCGGAATTTCACCGAGACCTTCGGGCGGGTGGCAGAACGCACCATCAGCAAGAACCTCGACGTCCAACCGACCCTAGAAATCCGACTAGGCTACAAATTCAATGTTCTGGTCGACCAGGACATTATCTTTCCAAGTGCGTACGGCGGTTGAGACCTGCGAGCGAGATAGTAGCCCCATCTTGCTACCACGATCAGGCTTTCTGGCGGATACGGTCATCAGCCGCTCAGTCTTAAACCGTCTTCCAGGAGTTCGCAGCGGCTGCGAAATTCCAGATCGCTCTCCAAACACGGTGATTGTGGAGCGACGACTATTTGGCTTCGGTTCTGTCGAACCTTTCAAGGTCCACGCCTATTGAAGACAAGCCATCCTTCACCGTCATCAGGATTTTTTCCTGGTGCTTTTCTGGAAGCAAGTTCAGCCCCATTTTAATGGCCTCGCGCCAATGCGGGCCACGGTTCCAAGCTTCCGCGAATACCTCGGCGAGGTCGTCCTGGCGACGGGTTTCTTCGAGCGCTTCGATCAGCAATCTCGCTTGGTAGACGTCTTTCTCACGCTTCGCGAGGCCATTGAAATCAGATCGTCTGCGTGAAGCTACGATCAGCTTGTGCACAGCATATCGTTCCGGTGCCGGGACTGTGACAGAAACTCCAGAGCGATGCAGCATCACGGTACGGACCGGCTCATGGATCAGGAAATCAAGAAAGCGCAAGGGCTGAGCCGACGCTCCTCCCAATGCAGGCATCGGGCTTGCATGATCGGCGTACTCATCGGATCCGCGATTCGGGGTTAGGAATTCCACCTTATACCGCGAGGCGCTCTCAAATTGTGTTACGCGCGTCGGATCTGTACGGTGAGGTACAGCGCGGAAGGTTGGATCAACTTGTTTCAAGATATCCAGAATCGGGGGCAGGCTATCTTCAACCGATGACGACACCGAATAGTGCTGCGCGAAGTCGACGTCGCCGGTCTGCAGTGAAGAGCCTGGTAGGCGTACTCCGAGAAAACCCGCATAGGTCTGGAAAGCCACAGTCCCGACTAGAACACCCCGCAGACGGAAGAGTCCGGCATTGCTTATGGCCTCCACAATATCACCGGTGAACCGATCTGGTGCCGTGAGTCCGGCCTCACGGGTCAGGGTAGACACGAGTTTTCGGCGACCGCGCAGGTCCTCCTTGATTTTCTGAAATGCCTCGACCCTCTTGGCGACATCAGGATCGTCGGCGGGGCCGACATATTTGCGGGTCTTCTTTGGCTGCGTCTCCTCAAAGTACCAATAGTCTCGATTTTTCACGGGAACACGCACGAAGTTGCCTGCGGTCGAATACTCGGCCTCAAACGACGCGTCGAGACACCGCTGTCCCAACTCCGCAAACACGGTTCGATAGACGAGATCGATGGTTTTCATGTTCTGACTGCCGTTATAAGAAAATTGCACAACCCTTATAACCAGCGTTTAAGCTGCAGGCAACTCGCTGGTTATCAGATAATTGCAAAACACGTATAACTTGCTTCGTCGTTGCGATTAGCGCATCTCGATCCAAAAATGCGGTGCCCGAAAAGCCATAACGCGACATGACCGGCGAGCAGGGACATCGTCCCCCGCGTGAGGGCCTACATGCAAGATTGGAGACGTCAATCGCCAGATTGTGCGATTGCGTGACATTACCCGTCCGATACCCCAGGCGTTGTGAAATCGTTACAAATCTCTGAGCCCGGAGAAGTAATCTTGGACGGACAGATCACGTCACTCATTGATGCGCTCGACACATCAAACGACCAACGATCGATCCGGAGTGCGTTGAAGTCATTCTCGGTTGCTTGTGGCTTCGAACGCTTCGCCTATTTTGAGATAACGTCGAAGGACATTTCTACGCTCAACAGTTATCCGCCCGAGTGGCAGCATGACTATCTGCAAAGCCAGTTTGCGCGTATCGACCCAGTCGTTACGATGGCAAAGCGCCTCATGCAAATGTTCGCCTGGTCTGCTCAGGATTGGCCAAGCCGCTATCTCACGACGGAAGAAAAGCGGTTCCGTTCCATGGCCAAGCAATACGGCCTCCGCTCCGGGCTGACGATTCCGGTGCAGGGCAGCTATGGCAGCATCCTGATGCTGTCACTCACATCTGCGCAGGCTACAAATCCGACGATTGGCAGCGTAGCGCGAGCGGAACAGGCGGTCCTGTACATACATCATCGGCTTCGCGCCATCGCCGACACCGAACTCATGAGTTGCTCTCTGCGCCTGTCATCTCAAGAGGCCGTATGCTTAAAATGGGCAGCGAAGGGAAAGTACATGCGAGAGATCTCACTCATTACCAATCTTCAGTATCGAACTGTCCAGTTCTATCTCGACAATGCCCGCAAGAAACTTGACGCGACCAATTTGGTGCAGGCCGTTTCAATCGCGAAAGACAAAAGAATTATCTGACGAAATCCACCAGGCACCGGAGTGTATTCACCTAAGCTGACTACGCTTGATATCCACACGATGAATCGTAGGCTTGGAAAGCAGAAACTGGATTGATGATTCTGACCACTGCACCAAGCGCGGAGTGCTACATTAGCAGCCATTGCCTTAAAGACGATTTCCCTGACAGTGTTGACTCCATTTGCTACTCGTTCGAGTAATGGCGTTTCTCAAATCGGGGCGACACATATGGATGACGAAAACGATGCATCGGCAGTAACCGTCAAAACGGGCGACGGAATTGCTGTTACAAAGAAATCGCCGAGGCGTAAGAAGGCTGCGGAAGCCGGTAGTACTGCGTCAAAACCTGCGCCTGCAGAAAAGCCTAGCACCAAACGCAAGACCTACAGCCAAAGTGAGAGAGCCGAGAAGCTCAAGCTGATCAGCACAAAGGTCGCTGAGGGCAACAGCCCGCTGCAGGAAGTGGTCAAGAGCGCCGGGATATCGGTGCAGACCTACTACCAGTGGAAGCGCAGCGAAAAGCCTGCCGCCAAGAGGAATGAAGTGCCGGCCGCTCGGAAGGTCGTGAAGACCGCAACTGGTGGCAATGATCTGGCCGAGCTCGTTCAGCTCGAAGCGGAAAACAATCGGCTTCGCGCCCTGCTGGCGGAAAAATTGCGCGCAGAAAACCTTGAGCTACGCAAGAGGCTGGGGCTGAACTAGAACGTTCGCGAACGTGCCAATTGAAATCCGACGCTCTTAATTGCGCGGAGTAACAATGCTCTCCAGCATCGCAATTGCGCTGTCCGTTGCCGCGGACAGCTGCGTGCTGTATGTGCACATCAGGAGCAGTGACGCCGAGCGCCTGCCACTTTCAAGAATTGCCTGGAATGGACCATGAAGACGCCACAGCGGACATTCGTTGTTGAGTTCAAATCGCGACGACAGTCAAAGTCGCATGCAAACTCGATTTGGGGAGATACAGATCTCAAAGCTTTGGCCAAAGAAGTCGAGGACCAGCAGGCGGACCTGAGTTATCCGGGCCACGCACGCCATACGGCCGGCACCGGTGCAGTCACATCGCCTGTCAAGGTCGACACGCACTCCTCAGACGAACCAGCAGTTGCCGCCGACCTTGCTCAAATCGCTGGTGGGGCTACCGTTAATTCGCCGACTGATGGATTGCCTAAGCTCAATGCCGCCCAGTCTGAGGTCGCGTCTGTTGGGGCAGCGCAGGAGGACGTGCATTCGTCGCGACCTCGAAAGATATCAAAGCGCACTCCTCAACGACGGGCACAGCGCGGACAGCCTGCAGGGAATAGCGTACATCAAACCGAGCAGGTTAAGATTGCTGCAGAGCCCTTCAAGCTGGATGATATCACCGCGCTTGACGCAGAGAACAAGCGCCTCCGACATCTACTGGTCGAACACCTTCGTGATCAGAATTCGCGGCTCAAGCAAATGCTTGAGCGATTTGATCTCAGCTAGGCCCCAGAGGCAGAGCATATCGCCTCGACCTGAACGGTTGCACGGGCGCAGTTGGCGACCCAGGGCATATCCTGATGGATGGAGACGAAGCAATGGACATACGATCGACACTGACAGGCCTCTGTGATGCCTTCAACGCACACGATCTCGACCTCATCATGGAGTACTTTTCCGATGACTGCGTCTTGGAAATGCCAAGGGGGACAGAGCGTTGGGGTTCACGGTTCAAGGGAAAGTCGAACGTACGAAAGGCGATAAGCGCACGCTTCGAAGGTTTGCCTGATGTCCACTATGGCAGCGCGGCACATTATGTGGACGCGGTTGCCGATACCGGGATCTCCAAATGGACCCTCACGGCAACCACGAGCGAGGGGAGGAGCGTGGAGGTCCAAGGTTGTGACTTCTACACATCCCGGGAGGGAAGTTGATCCGCGAGGATTCCTACTGGAAGATCATCGAATAGAGAGCGTGAAGCTGGCGCCTTGCGTCCCCACGATCGGATTAGGCGCCTTACGATTCCATCAAGGTTTCGCTTCTTTTGTCGACCCTTGCGAACATGGACCTATGTCATGACCAAGGGAGGTGCTTATGCGACTTGTGGATGCCTGGGCTTTGATCAAGGAAAGCGCATTTGCTTTCCTCACTGACAATGCTTTCAGCCATGGTGCGGCGATGGCATTCTATGCGGCAACCTCGCTGGCGCCACGCTGAACACCATCTGGAAAGTCGAACCCACCGGCAACTCGGTGTCAAGACCGGTGCGCGCTCGTGCAGCGAGCCTGGGCCTCGTCGCGGCACTCGGGTTCCTGCTTCTTGTTTCCCTTGTCGCCAGCACGGCAATCACGGCCATGAGCGACGTGATCAACGCAAATCTGCCCTTCGGTACCCTGATCCTGGGAGTGATCAATACGCTCGTCTCGTTCGCGCTCATCACCGCTATGTTTGCTGCAATCTACAAAGTGCTGCCCGATCGCCGGCTCGCTTGGCGCGATGTGATAACCGGCGCTCTTGTGACGGCCTCGTTGTTCACGTTCGGCAAATCCCTTATCGGCTGGTACATCGGCACCAGCGCCACAGCATCCTCGTATGGCGCAGCGGGGGGCTTGCTGGTCATTTTGCTATGGGTCTTTTACTCCTCGCAGATATTTCTCTTTGGAGCAGAGCTGACGCGGGCTTACTCGGTAAGGCATGGCAGCAGGTCTGATCTCGAGCCGGTGGTCGATGCAGACTTGGCCACCTGGTCGTCCATACCAAAGCCCGATATGTCTGCCGGCACCCAATCGAAAAATCTAGCCACGATGTCACTGATTGCGGTGGCAGCAGCTGTTGGAATTACGCTGGCTGCTCGACGGGTGATGTCCAGAAGGTCCCGTTAAAGGTGAGCGGTTGGTCTGGCGACGTCGAGATAGCGGGGCTGCCTGATAGCGAAATCGCCAACGCCGCCGGCACGCCAGGCGCCTAAGTGCCATTTGCCTCGCGGCGACCGGGAACCGTCGAGCGCTCCGCGCATTTCGAAGGGGTGAACAGGGCAATTTCAACCATAGAACCGAACGGATCACCAGGCTGGACCATCAAACTGGGCGATTCACCGGTTGTTGGCACCGCCATCCACAATGGTACTGACGTGAACAGTGCCTGCCGATCGCTGATGTGTCTGCCCGAACCGGAACGTCTGCGCGAGGAAGACCCTTACACTGAGCACTTCATTGCCGATTTCCCGACCCAGATCGTTGTTCATCGGTCGCGTTTTCAGGTCGACCTGAACCGCGCGCGTGATGCTGCGATCTACTTGGCGCCAGAACAATCCTGGGGTCTGAAAGTCTGGCAGCAGTCGCCCTCTGAAGACATCACAACGGAGGCTCTCGCCTTCCATGATGCCTATTACGCCGAGCTGAAGAGAGTGCTGACCGGAATCGAGCACCGACACGCTAAGTTCGTCCTAGTCGACGTCCACAGCTACAATCACCGGCGCGGTGGGCCCAAAGCAACACCTACGTCACAGGAAAAAGCGCCCGACATCAACATCGGCACGTTCTCTATGGACCGAAAGCGATGGGCGCCAATTATCGACCCATTCATCGAGGCGCTGCGTGGCCAATCCGTTAATGGCAAACCACTGGACGTACGCGAGAATATATCTTTCCAGGGCAAAGGCGAACAAACACGTTTCGTCCATGCCAACTTCCCCAAAACCGGTTGTGCCATTGCGGTAGAGTTTAAGAAGATTTTCATGGACGAATGGAACGGCGAGCCCGACCAGGCGACGATCAGCCAGTTGCGCACGATGCTGACGTCCACAATTCCTACCCTCGAGTCTGCGCTGCGAGACATGGCATGAAGCCGAGGCTCGTAGACGAGGCATCACTCCTGGCTCCAATCGAAACAGGTCTCGATGCGCTGCTGAAAGAGGGCAAGCCCATTCGTCACGATTTCGCGGATGGCTGCCGTTTGCACATAGACAGGCCGCTTCCCTTTCTCTGCGTTTACGTCGGCCCCGGTCATGACGCGGCATTCGACGCCGTGTCTGCCAGTGCTTCCTACTTGATCGCAACCGGGTCCAACCTCGCCGGCGAAGTAGCCCGGCTGGTGGCGACATCGATGCATGATCGCTGCGGTTCGTTTTTGATCATCGACATTGGCGAACTCGCCGAAGACCGCTTCCTGACCGACGACGCACCGTTCCTCCCACCCTTCGAAATTGCACTGGCGGGCGGAGACACGATAGAAGAAAAGGCAGCTCTGAGACGGTTCGCGGCCGCAGCCTCCAAGCGAGAGGCAAAGTACAGGACACCGCGCGTCGGCGACTTCAACCCGGCCGCATCCGAAGAACCGCTGCTTTCAGATATTCTCGGCGATATACCGTGCCTGACCGTGCGTTTTGCGCCGATCTATCGGACGCCCGGCGGCAAAGGCACGTATCCAGCCTTGCGCGACCTTGTCGTAGCCAACATGGTCGACTCCGCGCTGCAGGCAGTCAGCGCCTTCCTCAAGGCATCGCAACTCGAACCTCCAACAACCCACCGTTCACTAGGGCGCCGGGTCTTCATTGACGCGGTTGCGCGCGCCGATCTTGACATAGACAAAGTTGCATCTGCTTTCGACTTCCTGCTGGCCGTTACACCTATCAATGCAGAGCAAGCTTGGCTGGAGTTCGAAGCAGGCGGGTTCGAGCGAGCACCCCATCTGCTTTATCGGCCTCTTGAGTTCCAGGTGACCGCCGAGAAACGGAAACTCTACTCAGTCTCGCTCGACCATCTTGAAGATCCGCTCCTTGCCGGACTGCTTTCCGAAAAACAGCAAGAACTTGACTTGCAACTATCGATGCTGGCGGCGCGCGAAACTCCACGATTCGCTGAACTCGGGCGTGCCCTCTACGGCCGCGTCGAGCCGGAACTTGCCGCAAGGGCTCGACGCATTCTCGATAAGGCAACTGTCCTTGAGCCGGGGACAATGCAGAAGTGCCTCGACGCGGATGCAGTTGCTGCCGCAGCACGAGACATGATAGCCCGATATCGCGCTAACTCCCCCGATTTCGAAGCATCCGTGGAAATTCGCTCGGATTTGCCTGCCGGCCTACTGGTCTCTAGAAACCGGCTGCTCGTCTCCCGGGACACAAGGATCGCAATTGGGCGTCTGATGGCGTTGCTCAGTCACGAGATCGGCGTTCACCTGTTGACCTATTTCAACGGCGACATGCAGGGGCTTGCTATCCTGCGCAGCGGCCTGGCCGGCTATGAGGGCATGCAGGAAGGGCTGGCGGTGCTGGCGGAATATCTCGTTGGCGGGATGACTGCGGCAAGGTTGCGGCTGATTGCGGCGAGGGTTCTCGCATGCCAGGCGATGCTTGACGGGGCGAGGTTTGAGGAGACCTTCCGTTTCCTTCACGCGGATTTTGGTCTCGACCGCCGTAGCGCCTTCAACGTAGTGTTGCGTGTTTTCCGCGGCGGCGGTTTTGCCAAAGATGCCATCTATTTACGCGGCGTTGTGCAAGTGCTTGATCATTTAAGTCACGGCGGCAGTCTGACACCCTTCTGGATTGGCAAGATCTCTGCAAACCATTTTGGTATCATCACGGAGCTGAGCGCGCGCGGCCTTTTACGAGCCCCGCGACTAGAGCCGGCGTTCCTTTCTTCGGAAGTCGCGCGACCGCGCCTTAAAAAGGCGATCGCCGGGATGGATCCAATCGACATGATTGAAACTTGATGGAGTCCCGATGCGCATTGCCCTCTTTGTCAATTCCGTTGAGAAAGAAACTGCTGGCTACACGACGACCACACTTTCCCTTACGGCAGTTCAGCGTGGACATTCGGTTGTTTATGTAGAACCCGGCGACTTCATCCTTCGGCCTGATGACAGCCTCGCCATCAGCGGCGTGGTTCTGCCTGCCGCCTCCTACAAGACCCCTGAAAAGCTGCACACGGCCCTGCTGGAGGCGAGTACCCAGAAGAAAACATTTGCCGCAGGCGATATCGATCTATTGTTTCTGCGCAATGACCCCTCGCTCGACGCTACAGAACGACCATGGGCCGCCAATGCTGGTATCATGTTTGGGCGGCTTGCCGCGGAACGCGGCGTGATGGTGGTCAATGATCCGGACGGACTGGCCCAAGCGCAGAACAAGCTCTACCTCCAGGCATTCCCCGAAATAGTCAGGCCCACGACGCTGATTTCGCGCAGCATCACCGAAATACGCGCTTTCATCGACAACCAGCCGAAGGGCTGTATCGTCAAGCCGCTACAGGGATCGGGTGGCAAGAATGTCTTTCATATCGCTACCGCCGATGATTTCAATCTGAACCAGATATTCGAGGCGGCGAGCGGTGATGGCTATCTGATCGCCCAGGCCTATATTCCCGAGGCTAAAGCAGGTGACGTGCGTCTGTTCCTCCTTAACGGCCGCCCGCTGATGCGGGATGGCAGCTATGCGGCCTTTCGCCGGGTGCCAGCCAAAGGCGACGTTCGGTCCAATATCCATGCCGCAGGGACTTCGCGGAAGGTCAAGGTAACGGACAAGATGTTGGCTCTGGCCGAGATTGTGCGCCCGAAGTTGGTGAACGACGGCATGTTTCTCGTCGGGCTCGACATTGTCGGCGACAAACTCCTTGAGATCAACGTCTTCACGCCAGGCGGACTGACAAGGCTCGCCACCATGTACAAAGCGGATTTTGCCGCAACTGTCATTGATGCGCTGGAAGAAAAGTTCGCGCTCAGACAAGCCTATGGAATGGCAATGTCCAATGCCCGCCTGGCGACGCTTTGAAACTGGAGACACGAGTCAGCTGACCACGAGTTCCCGGAAAACGGTCTCGATACCGACCTTTAGCGCCTGACCGTGGCTGCGCGCGAAGATTTCGCAACTTTGCCACGCGACGCGACGTTTCACGCGCTGTCCGGATCGGCGTTTCCATTATGATCAACAACGCCAAAATCTTGCGACTTCGCTCCAACAGTCGCCTCCACGAAGCCTTCTGCGGCCAGTCCTCGACGTAGTAGTTCGCGAACTGCGGAAGCCCGGCTCGGCCGTTCCAGCTGCACAATTGACTGCAGAGCGACCCTGCTGGACAAACAAGCAGCGAGCAAGCTCGAACCTGCAGGAGATGAGCTTGACCGCCGGTTGCAAATTCATCTGCAGCGATGACGGAACGTCGGCCGTCTCAGTTACCCATCTTTCAGGGGGCAACCACCATCGGCTTCGCGCATTTTGTGCCAAGATACGGAACCCTGAAATCTCGCTAGCATAATCAGCGGCCTTGAAACGGGGTCAATCGCCAATTGTGGCGAGTGACAGATCCGCTTCGCTCGACCAGCTTCTCATCCAGCCCATGGTTGGAGATGAGACGTGACAAAAAGGCCAGAGAGTTCTCCTCACATGCCAGCTCCGCCGACCAAAGCCCTCCTGGTAGACCGATCAGGAGCGGGCCGGGCCGGCGCACATCATGGCGAGCTGATCCAGGGCGTCTTCCAGGATGAGAGGGGACGGCTTCATCGTGGATTGGTCACACTCCCGCTCAGTCACATGAGTTCCCTTGCGGTTTTCCGGATCACCGGCGGCCAAGGGGTTAGCGTGATGCCACCGGAGAAGACGAAGGCTGCAAAAGCAGCATCGCTGACGCTGAGACACCTCAATAAAGATAGTCGAGGCGGCCTGCTCACTGTTGAAAGCACAATTCCTGTCGGACATGGATATGGCTCCTCCACCGCCGATGTCGTTGCCACGATTCGAGCTGTTGCCGATGCATTTGAGACCGGTCTCCGGCCCTCGGTCATCTCTCGCCTGGCGGTCGAGGCAGAGCAAGCCAGTGACGCGATAGCTTTTGAGGACCAGGCTGTCTTGTTTGCCCAGCGAGAAGGCTTGGTGATCGAGCATTTTGGCGACGCACTGCCGCCGATCCGCGTCATAGGTTTCAAAGCGAATGACGGTCAGTTGGTCGATACGCTTGCCTTGCCGCCGGCTCGCTACTCCAGTGAGGAGATCCAGACATTCTCTATGTTGAGAGGGCTGGCTGCCCGCTCGATACGGTTTCAGGACCCGCGGCTATTGGGGCAGGCCGCGACACTCAGCGCAAAGATCAGTCAACGTCATCTCCCAAAGGCGCAATTCTCGACTGCCCTAGGGATCGCCGAACAGGTTGACGCCTGCGGAGTTCAGGTCGCCCATAGCGGATCTCTCATTGGGATCATCCTGGATGCATCGGCGGTCGGCATCGCCGATGCATCGCGCAGAATTGCGCATGCGGCGACCGCAGCCGGCTTCAAAGACGTGGTTGTGCAGTGGATCTATTCGGGGGGAGGCGCAGTTGAGATTTGATCCAGACTATTTCGAGGCGCTCGAGACGCCGCGCATGGCTCGGCTGGCAGAAAACGTGGTTGCCGCAGCTTTCCCGCTGATGAAACTGATGCCCGCCCGCTTCATCCTCGACCGAGCTGAAGCATCAGGCGAACTCAAAGCGAATGCGCATATTGTCGAGACCACCTCAGGCACATTCGGGATGGCGGTGGCACTCCTTGCAGCAGCGCGTGGCTATCGTTTGACGCTCGTCACCGCCTCAAGCCTGATGGATCCCAAGTATCAGGCACGACTTCAGCGCCTGGGCGCCGAGGTCATTGCACTTGACGATCCCCGGGGCGACGGCAACCAGACTGGCCGGCTCGATAATCTGGGCAGCATATTGCACCGGGAGCCGGAGGCCTTTTGGACACGGCAGTACGACAGTGATGGAAACTGGCTGGCTTACGCCCGGTTGGCCGATCTTTTAGTGCGCGCAATGGGCCAGATAGACTGCCTGGTTGGATGCATAGGAACTGGCGGTTCGCTCTGCGGTACCGGTACGTTCTTGCAAAGGGTTTTCCCCCATCTCAGGATTATTGGCGTCGACACCCACCGCAGCATCCTGTTTGGACAACCGCTCGGAAAACGGCTTCTCCGAGGCCTCGGCAACAGTGTCTTGCCCCGAAATGTACGCCACGAGCTAATAGACGAAATCCACTGGGTCGGTGCTTATCCAGCATTCCATGCCGCTCACCGCTTGTTCCGGCAGCATGGGATATTCATGGGTCCCACCAGCGGCGCCGCCGCCCTTGTCGGTCAGTGGGTGAGCAAGACCAGCCCGGACGCGCGGATCGCTGTGATCATGCCTGATGAAGGCCATCGGCATGCCGACACCGTTTACAGCGACATCTGGCTTTCCACCTTGCCTGGCTGGAGGACCCCGGCATCCACGACCCCGACGAAAATCTCCAGAATCGAACCCAGATCGGAGACAGCGTGGACCCGTTTCGACTGGCGTCGACGTCGTCTTGAGGATGTGATGCGGCTCCAGTCAACGGAAGGCTGAGCCGTAGTTCCGAATGATGGGAAACGTCACTGGCCATTTATGAACCAGGTCCAGGCATCCGCAGTCGTGTCGAATGTCTGATAGCACAACTCCTTCGGGGCCGATCGATCGAGATCCTTCAGGCCACCAGCAGTAACGACCGCAACGACGCTGTCGCGTGCGCCAATCAGACCACGATCAGCCAGCGTCCTTATCGCCATGAGAGGGGTAACCGATGCCAGTTCCGCAAAAATCCCCTCTCTCCTGGCGAGGAGAGACTGCATGTCGATCAGCCCATCATTGGATACCGGTACTGCCTGGCCTGACGATTCCCGAAGTGCCTTGAGCGCCTGGTACGTACTGCGCGATGTGCCAATCGAAACAGCGAGAGGGTCGAACCGAACCTCCTGCTCCAGAACGTGATCGGTTCCTCGAGCGAGAGAGGCCGACAGCGAGCCGTGAACTTCTGCCGCAACCATTTTTGGCAAGCGGTCGATGATGCCGTCGCAATAGAGCTCCCTGAACCCAGCCCACACGCCGGAGAGAGCGTCGCCATAGCAGACTGGCATGACGCACCAGTCTGGAACTTCACCAGCTCTTTGTTCGATGATTTCGTACGCGATCGTCTTGTAACCCTCGATGGCAAGCGGATGACCACCGACGACAGGAGCGCTGAAGGGAGACGTTATGAACCAGCCAAACCGCTCCTGCGCTTCAGCGAGGAACTTCCATCTGTCCACCTTGTTGACCAGCGGAATGACTATGGCGCCGTGTTTCCTGATCTGGGAAAGCATCGCGCCGGCCGTGCCCGCAAATGTTGCCACGACGCAGTCCATGTCTGCTCTTGCAGCGTAGGCGGCGAGCGAAGCACCGGCATTGCCGGATGAAGCCGTGGCCACGACGTTGGCGCCTTGCGCACGCGCAATCGATACCGCGACGGTAGAGAACCGGTCCTTGTAAGACCATGTCGGATTGCGGCCCTCATCCTTTATGAAAAGGTTGGTTGTGCCCAATGATGAGCCTATCCGCGGACAGGAGAGCAAGGGTGTCTGCCCTTCGCCCAAGGTGACCATGTCGGTGCCCGTGCATGGCAGCCTTGGGCCGCTTTTCCACAGTGACAAACCACCATGTGGTTCCCCGGCAACAGTGCCGCCAATCACGGGCCGCCCGTAGATTGGTGCCAGGTTGGCGGGGGCGACCGGCGCGCAGATCGGACACCCCCTGGAGTCGATTGTCATCGATGTGGGATAATGTGTCTCGCACCTAATGCAGGAATAGCCTGTTACGCGGCCCACGATTGAAACTCCACCGCTGGCGTGAATGTAACGGCGACTGCAAGAACCAGAACGTACGGAGCAACTCGGATGGCTCGTCCATACCAGTGCTTTGCATGGTCTTCAGATGTAGCGCAGTTGAACTTCCGATGCTGAGACGCCTGCTTCATCGTTCCTCTCAAAGGATTGCGAGTCTATACTCGCCCTTGAAACAGGCATATCGGTTGAAGTCAATCGAAATGACTCCTAAAGTGTGCCATTCTATAGTGATCAAACAAGGCGGCTGTGCGAAACATGAATCTACGTTACCGACTGGGCATCAATGTGCGTCGGCTGCGCAAGGAACGAGAACTGTCGCAAGAGAGGCTCTCGATTCTCTCCGGCCTCTCTCGTGCGTACGTAAGCAGCGTGGAGACGGGGCGCCGCAACGCAACGTTGGACACTCTGGAAATCCTGGCGAGGACCCTTGGGGTCGAGGGCTTCGATCTGATCGCGCCATCCAACTCATGTGATGCTACGCCTGACAATGATAGCAACGAAGAAAGCTGATATCTTTTATGCGGCTTTCAAAGCTCATTCTAAGACAAAAATTTGCTATTGACCGCAATGGCGTCAGCGTCTTTATGTAACCGACAAACAACTTCGATACTACCTTCGTCAAATTGCACTGCTTCTCGAATTGCGATTGCTTCCTTTATGCTTTCTACGCCTTGGGAGGCCACGATACGGATCGATGACGAAATAGTAATCCTTGAACTCGCCCAGGCAGCGTCGGAGTTTTCGGAGATAAGGACGACAGCCGAGGTCCTAAAGGCCCTGCAGGGCCATCTTGCACATTATGGTTTCAGCGACCTTCTAATCACCGGCCTGCCCGTTCCGGAAGATCGATATTGGCACCGCGAGGTCCTCTGCGATGGATGGCGTCAAGACTGGTATCGTCGTTATGTCGAGGAGGGGCATTTTCAACATGACCCTTGCGTGGCTCGATGCAGACATCGCCCATTCCCCTTCTTGTGGAGCGATTTGAAACCTGAGGTCATGTCACCGCGCGCAAAATTGGTGATGGACGAGGCGCGGGACTTTGCGATGAACGACGGCCTGTGCGTACCAATCCATATCCCCTTCCGGGGACCTGCAGTGGTAACAGCGGCCGGGGACAAAATAGAGCTATCTCCATTTGCCCGGCCTCTGGTCGAAGCTCTGTGCCTGAAAGCCTTTCAAGCCGTATGTCGCCTTGAGGGACTCCTTGACCTCGAATGCGGGCCAATCCTGGGGCAACGAGAAGCAGAAGTGCTTCAGTGGAGTGCCGCGGGCAAATCCGCGGAAGTCATCGCGATCATTTTGAACGTATCGACATATACGGTTCAGTCGCATCTCCGCCACATCCGCGAAAAGCTGGGCGCAAACAACGTCCAGCGAGCGATCACCAAGGGACTGGTTCTTGGTGAAATCCAGGCGGGCAATGACAAGATCTGGCGATAGTGACGATCACGCCAGCTTTCTACAATTGGCACGGAGGTCGCCATGGGTCGCATTGTCGTCGTCGATTGGTCAAACCGGAAGCTGTTTCAGAGACAGTTGGAGAGACATTTCCGACTGCGTCACGAAATCTACGTCGCCGAAAGAAAGTGGCAGGCGATTGCCCGGCCTATCGACATCGAGATGGACGCTTTCGATACGGAACATGCAATTTACCTGCTTGCTCTGGATCGCTCCGGCGACGTCATAGGCGGTTCCCGGTTGGTCCCGACGACCTGCCCACATCTGCTTGGTGATGTCTTTCCACAACTTGCCAATGGCTCACCACCTCGCGCCGCCGACATCCATGAATGGACACGCTTCTTCGTTGCATTCCCCTATCGCACAGCGGGCAAACCCGCCCGCCTGGCGGGGGAGGTGCTCTGCGGTCTGCTCGAGGCTAGCTTGCAGTTGGGAACTCGACAGATCAGCGTCGTTTGCGAGGCGTTCTGGCCGGAGCGACTGAGATCGCTGGGCTGGTCGGTGGCGATCCTGGGCGAACGACTGCAGCTTGAGGACGGCGAAATAGTTGGCGCACTCATCGAGGTCACGCAGCCGGCACTGGACGCCACCAGACGTTCTTACGGCATAGAAGGATCGGTCTTGCATATGACGGACTCGCTGTCGCCGATCCGTGCGACGGACGCGGCGCGATAGACATGAGACTGTCAAACCTAGAGCTCTGCCTCGGTAAGCTTCTGCTCTCCGATGAAAATCGCGCGACAGCATTCGATATTGATGGCGACCAAGAGGAGTTCTCAGGGGGACAATTTCGGGAAATCTTCGATCGCCTCCGACGCAGCCCGCATCAGGAAGCCATTCATGCGTTCAGCGTTGCCCACGCGGATAGCACGGTTGGCTTTTTCGTTCTCCGAGAAGCGCCTGCACTGCCCGACTGGGCGTTCCCCGGCGTGATGACGCTGCACAACTTTCGGATCAGCAGACAGTTCCAGCGCCAGGGCCTGGGCGCCGCCACAGTCCGGAAGATGGCGCAATGGGTGGCTGACAACCGCCCGGCAGTTTCGCAGTTGATGTTGTCCGTAAATAGTGGAAACGAACAGGCGTTAGCCTTCTACCGGAGCTGCAGCTTCCGGGCGACTGGCGTTACCCTTGATGGGCGCATTAGCCGCGAAATGATCATGGCAAGCGAAATTGCCGCCCTCCTGGTCGATGCTGAGCTGGCGGCGCGCCCACTCGAATAGCGGCAATGTGCCCGCCCCGATTTCAACGCCATCTCGACACGCTCCTGCTTGATGCAGCAACCGAGGTGGATAGAGACGGTTCAAATTGACTATCCGCCGACAGTCACCTCCCGTCCGAACTGAAGCACCGGTCCGTCAGTCAACCCATTCAGATCAACAGACTCTGAGAGCTGCGCTTCGGCATAGCTGGGATGTGTAGTGACGTCCTGGTTCGTCTCGAAAATGTAGACGCGTTGGCGGCTATTGTCGCCTTCCTCGACAACCCGCGAAACGCAACCGATAGTTTCGGGTGCGTAGCCCGTCTGATTGGAAGCCCGCTCGCGCGCAACCGCCTCGGTGACTGCCATTACGGCAATGAAGTTCATCTGTTGCTCCAAATGTCCGTTCCACCCGCGACGTGGTCGCTCTGACATGCAGTGGAACCTACCACGGTCCCGGGGGGCACTTCTGGGGAGACCCTGGCGGTATCTCGATCGGCCCTACCCCGGGAGGAGGGATTGGAGTGGGCGAGGGCGGCGGTACGCCCGGCGGCTCAGGCGGTGGAGTTTCGGGGGTGGAGCAGGACGCGCCGGCTCGGGATTTGGATTGTCAGGGGTCGTCGCAGGATTGTTCGGATCGGGCGTAGGCATGTTCGTCGAGGCTCCCAGCTAGTCGGGGTCTACTTTTTTCAATGCGCGAGTTTGCCACCTGTTCCGCCAATCCCGATGAAAGACTGCGCCGCAGCGTCACCACATCCGCGATGTGGCGACCACCGGTGGCTATGTAAACCCGACACAAGTCGCTTTTTTCATGGGGCTAATAGCCCGCCAGCCACAAGATGCCGCTAGCGGCACCGAACGCCACCGCGATGTAGAACAGGTCTGTCCATCGTGGTCCTGAAAGGTCGCTCAAATGGTGGTCAATACCCGCCATGTGATCGTCACGAGACCTCCCAGAACCACGGAGATATATAGCGCGTCTTCGAAGGTCATTGTCGCTGCGAGACGACTTCAGATCAGCCGTCATTTTCGCCTCCCTGTGAAGACCGCTTAACTCCCTGGCCCGCAGACTGTTCCATGTCATTCCGCCTCTGTGACGTGTATTCGGGCATCTGGCAGCTTGCGGTGAATTTGGGGGCGCCCGCTAAGTTCTGCGGGCTCCTGCCAGACTAAGCAGCGTCCGACATTTGGTCGAAAATGCCCTCTGGAACGCCGAGAGCTCGCGCAATGCGGTCCCGATATCCTTTTTCGAAGCGATATCCGGCTTCGATGCTCTCCACTTAATCGACCGCAACCCGCTTGTCACAGCGACGGAGCTGATCGAGTAGCCCGAATGGCGGTAAGCCTGGATGGCGGGCATTACATGTGCAATTGTTGATAGAGCTTCTGCCCGCGTTGCAATAGACATTTGGCCTCCAATTTTGAGAACAGCGCAGACGTTTGAAATGCGTCAGCGCTGCTATTCAGGTGGCATGCCGGGAAAGCCGGCAACCGAAAGCGTCACTCCCGAAACGGTGAGAGGCGGGATCGTAACATGGGTGCCTAGCCCCCCGAGTGATCAAGCCATTCTGCCGATATCAGATCGTCAAACGACCGAGCATCATTGATGGAATTTGGATGGAACTTGATAGCAATGCGTTCGTTGGCACTCAAAGGACGTGCGCAAATGGCCGAAGAACCCGCTGAGCCCACCAACGTTGAAGAGTTCACGATCCCGCGCTTGATGAAAGAAGGCAATGTCACCCAGACACAAGCCAGGCAACTGATTGTTGCGCTCGGCCACGACTGGTCATCGCTGTTCCTGGAAGCCAGATTTCTGGCGAAAAAACGTTAGCCAATCGCCGCACAAAGTGGCCTAAGACTGCTGGCGCAGTTATTTTTGAAGAACGCGCTCCTCCTCCGACCCACTCCATGCAGCGGCATCAATTTCTGCAGACAAGCTCCTTGCTCTCCGGTTTTGTCGACGCAACGCTGATGGCAAGGAGTTTACCCGACAGACCGGAACCAACTAGCTCAAGAATGCTTTACCTCCTCCTGACCTCACCCAAATCCAAAAGGAGCGAGATATGAACACTCTGATCGAAAGCGACAAAGTCATTGGAACCGAAGTCTACGGACCCGACGAAGCCCATGTCGGCGAAGTGAAGCGGCTGGTGCTGGAGAAGACCGGAGGCAAGGTCGCACACGCCGTTCTGGGTTTCGGCGGCTTCCTGGGAATGGGCCAGGACTACTATCCGATCCCTTGGAGCAAGCTTACCTACAATGAGGCATTGGGCGGGTTCCAGATAGACATCACCAAGGATCAACTGGATGAAGCGCCGCGCTATGATCAGGCGAGCGAATATGATTGGTCCGACGACAACAACCGCCGGATCTACGACTACTACGGCGTTCAGCCGTACTGGTAAGACGCACATGTGACGATACGGCCCTCGCCCGCGGGAAGTTGGCGGGGGTCATGACAGGGTAGCTTGGTAACGTGGGCGACAAGCCAGTTCGCTCGGTTCCTCACGCCTTGCCCCCTCAAGTCGGCGGGGCTTGTTTACGTCTAGAGAAGGAAGGTCGGGTGCCAGGAACCAAATGAGCAAGCCCGCCGTTCTCGCATTGAATAATGCCAAGTTGATCCAAAGGGTGAGCATGTCTGCCATGACGCAGTGGCGAGGATAAGATGGCGGCGAAGGGGCTGGTATATGGTCCGTTAGGTAGCAGTTGCGTGCATCTTTGCGTCGACATGCAGAGACTGTTCGCGCCAGGGGGTCCCTGGGCTATACCGTGGACTCAGAAGGTGATGCCGGCGATTGAGGAACTGGCGGCGAGACACGCGCAACGCACCTTGTTCACGCGGTTCATTCCTGCAGCTCGTCCCGGAGAAGGCCAAGGCATGTGGGCGCGGTACTATCGTCGCTGGGCCGAAGTCACGTTGGCAAGCATTGATCGGGATTTCGTGGAGTTGATGCCCACCCTCAGACGGCTGGTACCCCCGGCGAAGGTTCTCGACAAGCACGTTTACTCACCTTGGACGGAAGGGCACCTCGATTCAGTGTTAAAGAACTGGGAGGTCAACACACTCGTCATAACCGGCGGGGAAACCGATGTGTGTGTCCTGGCAACCGTGCTCGGTGCGATCGATAGGGGCTTTCGAGTTGTCCTTGTGACGGACGCTTTGTGCAGTTCTTCGGACAGCACCCACGATGCAATCATGGAATTATATCATTCGCGGTTTAGTGAACAGGTGGAGGCGACCACGGTCCAGGGAGTATTGGACGGCTGGCATTAGGCTGTTTGCGGCGGGCGATCCATGAAGACCTCACTCAGTTCTACTGCATGGTCGGAGCCGGCATTTCAGAAGCGCGCTGCGCCCGAGCGCCAATTCGGGGCTTCTGATCCGCGCGGCCCAGCATTCTCTTCGAACCAGCTGGCCGAAACGCGCGACGCCTCGGTTTCGGTGTCGATGAGCAATTTGCCATTTGACGAAGGCCCGCGGCCGAAAGGTTGCGGGGGCTTTTTTGCAACCATGCACAACGGACAGCGTTGGTATGGCCGGGAGGCTAAACCTAGGAGAACGATCGTGAGGAAACTCATTATTGCACTCGGTGCTGCGGCTCTCATGAGCGGTGCAGCCTTTGCCGCGACCGTCGATGGCGTGGTCAAGGAATACATCAAGGAGACGAAGGTCATCACACTGGAGGATGGCAAGAGCTTCACAGTACCGCCAGATGTGGCGATCCCCCCAGAAGTTGCTGTCGGCGCCAAGGTCTCGATTTCGACCGCCGATGACGACGCGACAAAGGTGACCGGGGTAACGCTCTCGCCATAAGATTTTTAGCATTTGCGCCCCGCTGGCTAGGCTGGCGGGGCGCATTTCTGCTAAATTGCAGCTAACCTAATGCCGAGCCTGTACGCCGGCTCTTTTCGACAGATTTGCCAATCGAGACTGCAGATACGCGGGTGGAGCGCTGGCAACGCCCAGCCTTTAAGCGCTCCCAGCAATTGGCCTGCCGAGGTCCACCTCGGGCAGAACTCGTCTTTTGGGGCGCTCAGATAGTTGCCAGATTGCCCGATTGACCTTTTGGGTGCCGACTACCAGGGAGGAGGTGTGTCCCTGAAAAAGTTATGCGCGTATCGCGGAACGACGGTTCAACCGTTGATGACTCGACTGACTTTTGCGAGTTTGCCAAACATTCTCTGCGTGACGGTCATACCGGAGGTAAGCGATGCCTTTTGGTGGAACTTGTTTTGGGCCCGGCGATCTGGATTTCATGGCGCGCATCCTGATGGAAACCCTGCCGCCTTCTGCCACTGACATGGATAAGCAATTGCAGACCGCATCGTTGCTCTGTCTATACGGATCGGGCGTCACCGACACGGATCAACTGATCCATATCCTCAAGGAAGGGAGCCATAGTCGCGCTCGTCAAGACTGGCGCAGGATGCCCGGGCGTTCTCCCTCCTTGTCGGGAACACCCTCTGGCCGGTAACGCCGGCCAGCATTTTGGCAAATTGGCGCGTCGGCCGCCTTCCCACAACTGCCTAAAGGCCAGCTTTTTTTGCGGCTCGACGGAACCCGGTCAAAATACGTGAGTTAGGATAGCCCGTGTAAACGTGGTCCGTCCCTCAGCCACGTTTGGTGAAGCCTCCGGGTTCATGCCCCTGCAGCTTTCGCACAATGGGCTGAGCGCTGCCGTTGCATCGCTCCAAGTGGGGCCCGCCGCTTCTCCTCGACCCGGAAGCGGTGGGCCCTTTGTAGCGCGCGGGGTCTGTCGCATCGCTGCCGCGGTAAAGTCTTTGTGCCGACGGCAGACGCAGGACCGACCAAGGTCCAGATCCCATTGCGCCATAGATGCGCTGCGTAGAGCGGCGCGATGCGCGAGGGACCAAGCCTGTCAGACGCGCACCAGATCCCTGAGCATTCGTTCAAAGTGCTCGACGTAGCGCTCCTCCGAAAACTCCTCGAATACTCGGCTGAAGCCCCCTTCAGCGAGACGTTCAGCAAGTTTGTTGTCAGTGAGCAACAATTCAAGCTTCGCGGCCAGGTCGCCAACATCTTCAGGGTCAAAGAGTAGCCCGTTTTCGCCATCTTCCACATATGTCGGAATGCCGTCGACGCGCGTTGCGACTATAGGCTTGCGTGCAGCCATAGCCTCCAGGAGCACGCGGCCCATCCCTTCCGTGCGAGAAGGGAGCACCATAGCGCGACAGCCGGCAATAAGACGCATCGCTTCCTCGTGCGGCACACCAGCTCGAAAAGTGATACGAGGATTTTTGGCCGCCAGTTCCTCGAACCAGGATCTGTCGGGACAGTGCCCGACCACCAGGAGTGTGACAGACGGGAATTTGTCCGAAATCGCATTGAATGCACGGATGAGAACGTCGACGCCCTTGAGAAACCATGGAGAGCCCAGGAACAAGATATAGTTGCCATGGCTTTCAACATGAGCGGGACCATCTTCCCGCTCGATAAGGGAAAGCGGTGCGAAGTCATGAAAGACGACGGATTTCGGCCAAATGGCCCCCGGCAAGCCATCAAGTTGTGCCGGATAGAGAAGCTTAAGCAGGTCAGCGCGTCTTAGAACGGCGGGGACGAGCCAGCCGGCCGCCCATGCCCGCAGCCGCGAACCCATATCTGACGAGTAGCGGTACCCCTTGGTTGGATTGCCGGGGACGTCGATGATCAGGGGTGTTCCGGTCAACCTGCTGACAACCAATCCCGCGATCGACGGTATGAATGGGCCATAAGTGACTATGGCATCGTAACGCCCCCCGCTCAAAGAAAGCAGCACGCCCTTGAGCGAAAAATACAAAAATGTCCTGAGAGGTCGCAAGAAGCCAGACGATGAAGCGATCATCGCATGATACCGGAAACCACCCAAGACCTGGAAACGCCTGGCAGCCGGCCGCCGCGTGTCATCATCCTCGCTCGACCATCTGGTTGTAACCAGATCGCCGTGGCTCATACGTGAAAGATGGAAAAGTACATTTCTTCGCTCGGTAATGCTGGGCGGCACGGGTCCAGGATGAATGAACAAAACCCTGTAGCGTCGCCTATTCACCGCCATGGGCTTTTGAGCCTTGCTCAGAGTAGCGCGCGAGAATCCGGTCCACACTCTCTTCCCAGGAAAACGTCTCCGAGAACCTACGAACGAAATCCCGATCATAAGCGTGGAAAAGTGCTTCGGCCAGCGCCTTGGCGAACGCTTCTGGGCTCCGCTCCACCAATGTGCCCACCCGCACGTCCGTCACAATTTCGGGATTTCCCCACACATTTGTAGCGACAACGGGCGTGCCGCACGCAAGAGACTCGATCAGTACGTTCGGCCGCCCCTCTTTGCTGCTCGCAAGGCAAGTCACATCCGCTGCATTGTAATATAATCCCAGCGCCGTCTGCGGTACGTCGCCGGCCAAAACGACATCCACCGATCGACCTGACCTCTCCAAACTGGATTGAAGTTCCCTGGAACAATCTCCCTCTTCACTCGCAGCTCCGACAATGACCAAAGTCGCCCGGATGCCATAGCGCTCGTCCAACACCTTTAGTGCATCGATGAGAATGTGGTGCCCCTTGCGCTCCACGAGGTGTCCGACGGAAAGCAGCACGTTTCCCTCAAGTCGTTTTCCGCCATTCAGTCGAGCCAGCTGCAAACGGGCTTCGTCTCGATCAATGGGATAGAAGCGATCGCGATTGACGCCGTTTGGAATGACCTCGATCTTTTGTGGTGGCAGGCCGAGTTCGAGCGCCTTCTGACGCAGCGCTTCGGCCACGGCAAACACCCATCGCGCCCGCCCAAGCGCCCACAATATCTGCCGCCTTCGTCCGGGGTATTCCGAAAGGACATTCATCTCGTGCCCGCGCAGGGTGATCGAGACAGGTTTTCCAATTGCCGCACCCAGAATGACGCCGGCAACACCATCAGGAAATGCCAGATTACACTCTATGACATCGATCTCCTTCGCTCTGCTCAGGACATGAGGGAACAAGCGAAGGGCGAGAAATATCGGATCAAGGGGTTTCAGATATCTGGGAATGGAGAAGAAACGAGGATACTGGATTTCTACCCCATCGATCCTGTCCGCAGGCGGAATCCCTCGTCTGAGCCTGTATCGGCTGAGAAAGCCGGCGCCCGGGAAGTAAGTTACCGGAGCGACCACGGTAATCGTGGCTACCTTGGCCAGAGATTTCAATCGTTCGAGTACGAACACCCCGAAATTGGGCATCGTCCGGTTCGGAAGCAAGGTACTAATCGCCAGAATTCGCACGTGGCGCCTTTCGTCCGCGCGATCATCTCGCGTGGTGAACCGATACCATATCAGGTAATCTGAGTCGACGAAGCGACCGTTGGCGGTATTATTGCCTTGCTGTGAACCTGGCGAAGCTCGAGGCCCTCCAAATGCCCGCCTGCCTTGCAAAATCATCGGTAGCCGCGTGACGAAGATATTGTGGTTGTGCCCGCGGATCCCGTGGCCTCCAGAAGATGGCGCAAGCGTTGCATCGGCCACATTGATCCGTCAGCTCGGATTGCTGGGGCACCAGATAGAATTGATCTGCTTTCCCCAAACCGATCCGGTCATCACCGAACTGGAGGTTGCTGCTCGGCTTGGCACCCAAAAATGCTCGTTCATCAGACGGGGTCCGCTAACACCACGATACAAAGCCCTGGCTGCGGCGCGTCACATGATAACCCACCCGCTCGCGCCCCTGACGATGCGCGAATTCTATGAACCCAGGCTCAAGAAAGCGCTCTTCGAGGGCGTGGCTACCGATGCTGAGATCATGGTTTGCGATACACTTCACGTCTGGGGGGCCGTAAGCAACGCGCTTCCCTTCATCATCTATCGCGCCCACAACGTCGAGTCACAAATATGGAAACGGGCGTCGAAACACGCGACTAACCCAATATTGCGGATACTTCTTGCGTTTCAGGCCTGGTGCGTCTTTTCAGCGGAGCGCAGTCTCGCCCGTCGCGCCAATGCCGTGGCCACCGTTTCGGACACGGACGCAAAGTCTTTCACCGATCTGTATGGCGCCGAGCGTGTGGTGACGGTGCCGATAGGGTTCAACTTCGAAGCTCCGTTGGCGGCCAGTCCAGGCAAAACCGTCAATCTGCTGTTCGTCGGAAAACTCGATTGGCCACCCAATGCCGAGGGGTTGAGATGGTTCTTGCGTGATATATGGCCAAAAGCGGCCGCCAAACGGCCCCAGCTCAGGCTCCGGATAGTCGGCTCCGGCCGAAAGCCTGATTTCTCCCCCCTTGAGGGCGTGGAATTTCTGGGTCGGGTCACCGACCTCGTACCGCTATATCGGCAGTGCGACCTCGCGATTGTACCTGTCAGATATGGCAGCGGGACCAGAGTAAAGGCCATCGAGGCCGCCCGCTACGGACGTGCCCTGTTGAGCACTGGATTGGGAGTGGAGGGGCTGGCGCTCGACGATGCCAAGCACTATCTGCGCGCGGAATCTGCCGCCGAATGGATACAGGTCTTGACGAGGGTAACACGTCTCGAATGCGCGGAGCTCGGTGCGCGCGCCTTCCAGCATCTGCGCGAGGATTTTGACGAGCGAAATTGCGCAAAGCGGTTCGAAACTCTGTTGCCATCCAATAAAGGCTAGGCGTCTGTAGTCGAAAATTGGCCGACCAAGGGCTTCCTGACGTCCTTTCGATCGGTGGACGATGTCCTGGAGGCGGCTCATACGTACCCATTCCCCTGGTCTTTCGATGGTTCCGGCTGTGCGCGCACTCCATGACTAGCTCGATTGCAAACGTTGACCCTGCGCGACATGAACAGCAATATGCGGGTGCTCGACCGGGACAAGTTGGTGATGACGTTACGCAAGTTGCTTGTCAGCGCATTGGACCGGCCTGGAGGCAGATCAGCGCTGGCCAAGATCGCCTGCCTTTATGCAAAGAGATTGGCCGGAGCCCATTCCAGGCCAGTGCGCGTCTTTTACGATCGCCTCTCCAGCAGTTGGGGTCGGGAATACGATGGAGAACACGTCGTCGACGGCGCCAAGTTCGAGTATTATGGCGGGCATCTCATGGCACGAAACGGTGCGGCCCCTTGGCGAGAGTTGGCCCGCAAGTACTGGTTGCAGCATTTCGAGGTGCGCTCCGGTGACGTCGTGCTTGATGTGGGCGCCGAGGTCGGCACTGATACCGTTCTCTTCGACGCAGTGGTGGGATCGGGCGGTGTCGTCTTGGCTATCGAAGCTCATCCCGTAACTTTTTTGCGCCTGAAGAGAACCCTTCAGCTTTCGCATTGCCATCGAACCGTCCCCATACTTGCAGCCATCTCGGCGGTCGCGGGTCCAGTCTTTATAGAGGACGGCCCGGACAGTCTTTCGTCCACAATCTCGATGGGCTTAGAAGGTCAAGAACGACACATGGTGCCTGGTGTCACTCTTGATGCACTTTGCGAAGAACATGGCATAAAGGACGTGGCCCTTCTGAAGATGAATATTGAAGGCGCCGAAGCGCCAGCGCTGCAGGGAATGTCAAAGTGTCTGCAGAATACTCGCAATGTCGTCATCGCTTGCCACGATTTTCGCGCCGATGCGGGCGAGGGAGAACTGTATCGCACGCGCGACAAAGTCTGTGCCAAACTAACGTCACTCGGCTTCGAATTGCTTCCCAACAGCTTCAACCCCGCAGTGGATCATATCAGCGCCCGCGATCATGTCTTTGCGCGTAGACGATAAGCTCAATTCCGCGGGTCTGCCGCGACCGGCCCCATGCGTGGTCCTTGGCGCGTAGCCCGATGCAGAGCAACTCAGCATCATCAAGACTGGTTGTATTGCCAGCGATAGGAAACAAATCAATTATCGAGAAGCGGCATCGGGGTGTCACTCAAGGTCCGGAGGTAACCGATGAGTTCGGCCCGTTGCTTCTCCTCCTGCAGTCCCGGGAAACTCAAGTCTGTTCCAGGTAACAAGTCTGATCCAGGTAAAGTGAGCGGGGCTGGCGATAAACAGCCTTAATTCCTCGAAGCTCCAATCGCGACCAGCGCCCTATAGACTGGACGATATTGGACGTCGCCTTCCGAACCCCTCCGCCGCCCTGCGATACCCGATAGGTTGGCTTGTTTGGAACCTGGTCCCTGATGCTGAAAGATGACAGGCTCCGTACTAGCTGATGATTTCACGTCCCCGTCGCAAATAGGAGGCGCATGCCAAAGCAACCACCGGTCGCCTACAACCCTCGCAGTTTTTCTGCATTACGGACGCCCGAGCCGGGCGAGGTCGAAATGATCCGTCCGGTCATGGCAACAGGGGCGGGAAGGTTGAAATAGCTGAGCAGCGTCGGCGCGACATCCCGCAGCGAGACGCGCCCGGCGCCTTGACCGGATGTCGAAACGGGATCCCGAATCCAAAGGATGCCGTCAGGATGATGCATCCCGCTCTTCAATCCCTCGACCTGGTAGAAGAGCCGGAAGAAGGGTGTCGAGTGGCCGCCTGATCCCGTCAGAGGAACATCCTTCGAAAGTTGCCGGTATATGTTGCATCCGGCATGAATGTCGGTTCCGCTGCAATGCGCTTCCATGGCCGGCCCCTCGGGTAGAGAAAGCGCGCGCAGAGCTTCGGCCGCAGCTTGTGCAGATGCCTCTGTCTCGAAGCGGATGTGGAACTGTTCCGACATCACCGGCTCGACCTTGTAGGGCCCTGCTACGCCTGCAAACTCCAGCACCCGTTCAAAAACGCGAGGGCGATAATAGGTCTTGCCGCCAATCTCTTCATAAACGAGGCATGGCTGCTGACTGAGCGCCGAACACAATATCAGCACCGTTCTTCCATCGTCAGTGAGCGCCAGCGCATCACCGATCAAGCGGTCCATTTCCTTGTAGCCGAACAGAATCGCGCTCCGATATTCCGATTGCTCGATCGGATCGGGCTGAACCGTGAAAATCTCGGGATTCATGTTGCGCCAATACATGTGCTGGAAATGCGCAGTGCTGTTTATGAAGAACGTCGCGAAATCCGGCTTGTGAGCACGGTGCCAATGTTTGAAGACGTCCCACTGCAGCTTGTCGAGAATGGTCGCCCGCTTCCATCTGGCACTCGGGTTCCTACGCTCCTCAATCAACTGGCGTACGATCGATATTGCCGTGTTGGCCGACAAACCGTGTCTCAGCATGAAGCGCAGGAAGCGTAAATAGTCTCCTTTCGAGAGCGGGACACGATCATTGGTGTATTCCTGGACATTGCGCTGAACAAAGGTGAAGTAGTCCTCGAATGCACCGGCCGGATGGGGCCGCGTGCCGGTCGCCCACGGATCCGGCAAGATCGCCCCGGTTATGGGCAGGTCGTATCGCGCGTTCATGCTGCCGCAGACAAACACGCTCCGGCCGGCTTGAGAGATGAGATCCCAAATCTGCGGACTATCGAGTCTGTGTCCGTCTCCCAGATGAAAGATACCGTGCTGATCGTATGACAGTCCGCTATGAACAGTTATCCACTGAATCCATGGCTCGAGATTGGGAGCTGCCTCCTCGGCATCAGTAGTGAAAATAGAGGATGCATCGTAAAGTCGCTTAAAATTGGGAAGCTCCCCCGCCTCCATGAATCGAGAAATCAGCGTCGGACTGAGTTCGTTGAATTCAAGCAGAACGACGGCGCATTTGTCTGGCCGCACTGGCGATAGTTTGGTCGTGACGTTGTCACTGGACGGCCCCGAACGCATACAGACCTGCTCCGTAACGGATCGCCTTCTATTCGCATGCTGAGGGGGAGTGTAATCTCCTCATTTGGTCATAGCAATTGCGCCACCGCCAGAGACGTTTGCGCGGCCGCCGCATGCTCCAGGCGACAGGGGGCCGAGGACTTGTGCGGGTCCATTTGAAGAAACGCGCGTGAGCGAAATCCCAATGTAGACGCCAGTCCGACCCGCCCGATCACACCGGTGAGAGAATATTCCACAATGACATAGTAACATCCTTAATACGGCAATTCTTCATTCAAAATAGAGTTTATAAGAACTACGCGCAGTGACGATCAGCACTCGCCTTGATCGACCCATTTCGGCAACCGACCGTTGCATTCTATACGACATCTCCAGTGGTGTGCACGGCGTAATTGGGACCGCCGCCTATGCCTGAATTAGGCCAAACTTATAAATGAGAACCCCCGTGCATTTTACGGCTCCTCCCCGGATGCCTCAGTGCACGCGGTTGTCCACAGCCTAGCGGCTTGCGGTGCCGAATGGATCGCTGCAGGATATTCATCCAACTCTTAAGGCAGCTTGATTCTATCGGCTGGTACCGGCGCAGCAGCATTGGCTGGAGGCTCGCACGAGAAACGAAAGGTTGGAAATGTCACGACTTGATTTGCTCAATTCACTCATTGGGCCTGTGATATCAGTCTCCGCATCGTCCGGGCTCGGGCAAGATTTTGCTCAATATGAGCAGGCATTCACAACATACAGCGCCACCCACATGTCCGCCGACGGCACAGCGTGGGCTTCATCAAACTATTATGATAGAGCCTTCATCAACTACGTTTGGTACATGCGGACGGGAGACAAGACATATCTTGACCAAGGCAATGCGATTGCTGCCGATTACCTCAGGAATTATGTTGAGGCGAACGATTATAGTATCGCATCATGGTGGTCCATGCCTAAAGGCATCACGGCACACTATCTGATAAATGGAGACCAGGCCAGTCTAACTGCAATCGGCAAGCTGGCAGACCAAGTCGCAGGCGCATGGAACAGGGATAACAATTGGGCGAACCTTTTTGACCCCCACCTTTCCGGGGGGCGTGAGCAAGCCCGCAGTCTGGAAACCTTGACTCAGGCGATCATCATTGACGCACCCTCCGTGGGCGTCCCCAAGATGCAGGCCAATGGTGATGATTGGGGAGTGGCCGGCGGGAACGATTTCCGGGCGCTCGCTAAGTCTCTGGTCGAAAAGATTCTGACCTCAGAATTTCAGAATGCCGACGGCTCCAGGCCAAATTACATGGAAGGGGCGGCGGCCGACGGCTCGCCAATCGACAAGCCCTTCATGAACGGACTGATGAACGAGTCCCTGATCAACTATTATGAACAGGTCGATGCTGATCCACGCATCATAACCTTTGTGAAAACCAATCTAGACTACATGTGGGCGAACGAATGGGACCCCACGGCCAAGGCTTTTCAATACATCGACAAGACGTCCGTCAATGGCGTTCAAGATACTCCGACAGCCGACGTGAACATGCTGATCGTGAGCGGGTTCGGCTTTGTCTACAAGCATACTGGCGATGCTACGTATCTAGAGCGTGGCAACCAAGTCTTCGAGGGTGGCGTTGATGGCAGCTGGCTGGCAGGCTCCAAGCAATTCAATCAGCAGTATACCAGCTCCTACAACTACCTTGCCTACATTCAGGGCAAATCAGATACCTCCCTGGAGCCGAGTGCCGGCACTAGCACAGACACGGACAAGGGCATCGACACAGGCACAGGCACAGACGGCCTCGCCGGAAGCGTCGAAAAGCTCGTGCTCACGGGGAAGGGAGGCAGGGACCATCTCGTGGGTGGCGCCGGCGACGACCAATTATATGGTCAAGGCGGCAACGACAGGCTGGATGGCGGCAGCGGAAACGATACGCTTTATGGAGGTCTCGGTGCCGACGTCTTAAACGGAAACGATGGTGCCGACACGCTTCATGGTGAAGCTGGCAACGACACTCTCAAAGGAGGAGGCGGCAATGACAGGCTGAATGGCGGCGCCGGCAAAGACACTCTTGAGGGAATGGAGGGCCTCGACGTCCTGACCGGCGGGCAGGGAAATGATGTGTTCCTGTTCCGATCGACGATCGAGACCGCTAAAAACCTGCCCGATGTAATCACTGATTTCGAACACGGGATTGATCGGGTGAATCTGAGCCTCATTGACGCCAATCTGCGCGTCCAGGGCGATCAGGCGTTTTCCTTCATAGGCGACCAACAGTTTAGCGGAAAAGCAGGCGAGCTTCATTTCGTCAATCATGTGCTGTCAGGTGACGTGGATGGAGATAAGGTTGCCGATTTCGGCATCCAGATCGAAGGAAGCTCCGTGCTGACCACAGTGGACTTTGTCATCTAGCCCTCCATGCCGACCCCCAACCTGACAGCGTTGCGGCCATAGTTCCTCGAGTTCGCCGCTGTTCGACACATTCGCTCCGGCTCGCTTTCAAGCCTGAGCTGAGCATTGTCGTGCGCGGCCCCCGGTTCCTGCCTGCAACCCGATTGCGGCGGGCAGGACAACACTGCTTGACCCTAAGGCCGCTGAACATCAACATGTGATATGCGCATTTGGGCGCGTCAGGTGTATGGTGCCCAAGAACGTGTATCTGGAGCTACGATGTTCGGCCAGTCTGGCAACCAACGACTTGAAGACTCGAAGCCGCCAGACAACAAGTAGTATTCTGCTAAGTCGTTGGTCTCATTTTAGGGAGACAGGTGGACACTTCCCCAACCATGCATGACCGGACGGATGCTCTCATGGTGGGAGCACTCACCATGCTACGGCGGCGATATGCGCTTATTATTATTCCACTTCTGCTCTTTCTTCCGTTCAGCTACGCGATCGCATCATTTTGGCCTGGCAATTATGCTGCCCGCACCCTTCTTCTGGTTCAGCAGACGAAGAGCACCAATCCACTCTCGACGGATCAAGGGTCAACCTTCCCTTTGTTAAGCGAAAGGATTGATGGGCTTCGCGCGCTCCTGTTCAGCGAACATGTTCTGGGAAATGTCGTCGACGACCAGTTTGGTACAGCGATCGGCGAAAATGAAAAGCGGTTACGCATACAAGAGCTTCGGCGATCCTTGTGGCTCGAACCTATCGGCAACGAGTTTCTCCAGATCACCTATACCGGCAAAATGGCCCAAGGCCTCGGTGTCAGACTGGAAATAGTTCTGATCAGATTCACTGAAGCACTGATGCGTCAAGGTGGCCGAAATGTCGGCGACCTTTTGTTGGAACGACGCGCAAGGGAACTCAATGACGCAAAGCGGGCAGTTGACCAACTTGCCGCGCAACGCGACACGGTTCCGATCACCCAACGTGGCGAATTTGAAAAGAAGTTATCCAGTGCCACGCTGAAGCTGGACGCCGCTCAAACCGTATATGACGAATATCAACGCCAGCTTGGCAGCTCGGCACCTGGTCCAGGCGTGGATCTGGTGAACTCTGCATCCAGCATGATAGTCGTCGATCCGCCGAGTGATCCCCAGTTTCCCTCGATGTCAAAGCTGTACAAGCTTGCGATCATCTTTGGCGCAGGCGTGCTCTTTTCATTCGGATTGGCTTTCGCCGCGGAGATGATGGACCCCTACGTAAGGGATCGTCGGTCCATCGCAAAGATCACTGGATTGAATTTCGTCGCCACTATCGGAAGAATCGACCAAACGCGCGATGGACGGCCATGAACAGGCGATTGCTCTACGCCGCACTTGCGCTAGGTTTCTCTTCGGTCTTCACGCACGCTCAGAACGCCACACCAGTTCAATCACGAGTAACCACTCAGGTATTGAGCAAGGCAGATCGGCTTCTAGTCCGCCTTCTTGGCTATCCCGAACTGAGTGGCGAATATCGCATAGGCCCCGAAGGGGACATAACCATGGCGGTTATCGGCCGGGTCAATGTATCGGGTCTGGATGCCGCGTCGCTTGAAAAGCTGTTGTCGGACAGGGTAACTGAAATTACCGGCAAGCCCGGCAAAGCGACCGTGGAAGTCATTGCATACAAGCCCGTTTTTGTGACCGGCCTCGTCGAGAATTCGGGCGCGGTCCCCTGGCAGCCCGGCCTGACCGTGTTGCAGGCAGTGGCCCTGGCTGGTGGTTTGGTACAGCCAACTTCGAAACTGAATGACGAACCCGGGTCGGTCGAGCGCAGTGATGCCGAGTACCGCAAACTTCTCGACGACCAGATACGAAGCGTTGCCACGATTGCTCGCCTCAAATCGGAACGCGCCCATGCTCCGGCCATTGCCATTCCCGACATCCTGACAAAGCTTGCAGGCAAAGATGCAGCGCAAGATCTCATCCAGCGCGAACAACTCGTGCTTAGTTCCCGAATGGGCTCACTGGATGCACAACTGGCCGCGAACGCTCGCGCCAAAACAGCAGCCAACGACGAACTCCACCGCCTCCAGGAACAACGAACTCTTTTGGACGGGCAGATAGAACAGCAGCGTAGCACTGCGGCCGAAATGAACGATCTGCAAAAGCGCGGAGTCGTACGGGCTGAAACGGCCCGTGAAGCCGCTTTCCGACTTTCTGACATCGAGGAGAAGCGCACGAATACACTCGTTGCCATCGCCCGCGTTCAGTCCCTGATTTTTTCTTTGGAGAGTGGAGAGACGGTTATAAAGTCAGACAGCTCTTCCAGGTTGGATCTAGACATTTCCCGCCTCGAGCAGAAGATCTTCCAGAATTCCATCGAACTGGAAATATGGCGGTCGGATACCGTGAAGCAAAGCGAGTTCTTGATCCGCTACCAGATAGTTCGCAATGGCGGCGTAATCACGCCGGACGCGAAATTTTATTCAGAGCTTCTTCCCAAGGATGTACTGGTCGTTGGAGATGATGGATCGTCAACCCCGAGCGCGGTGGGTGACAAATGACACGACACGAGCTGGCCTTTGCAGATCTGCCGCCATCGTCAGAAGCAACCAAGCCCAGATGGCTCGTGGAACTCGAACTGCTGGCGCTTGGGATCGCCGCCAACCACCAGCGCGTGATCGCTCTGTCCGCCCCAAGCCCGAATTCCGGGGTAACGACCATTTCCCGCGCGCTGGCCAATGTGTTTGCACAGTCGGGATTGACGACCCTTATCATCGATTGGACTGGACCCCTCAGTTACACAAACAGGTATACACTGCAAGATCGGCTTCGGAACTATGATTACGGGTCCCTCCGCCCACCAAACTGCGCGATCCTCAGATTGGCGACAGTCGGCATCGTGCCGGATGTCGGACAACTGATTGAGGTGCTCGAGAGCAGCGCGTTGAAGTTTGACAGGTTGGTCTTCGATCTACCTCCCCTGACGGGTGTGCAGCTTGGGCAAATGAACCCGCTTCGTGCAGCCGCGTCAGCCGACGCATTCTTTTTGATATGCACCAGACATCGTGAAAAACGCAGAGTCTTGTTCAATGCGGTCGAAAGTGCCTTCAAGGCAAGCGTGCCAATCAGCGGCCTGATCATGAACGACGTCCATCACAGCTATATCGGCAATGAAGTTGTTCGTTGGGCAAACAGGTATCTGCGTTGGGTCCCTCCGATCAAGAATTCCATGGTGCGATTGGGAAAATCAGTGAAAGAACTTGAAGAGGGGACGGATTAGCCTTTTCCATTTTTCGAAACCCAACCACAGCAGCAGGGGAAATAGCGCGACGTCACTTCGATTTCATGTGGTCAATGCCGATGACTTCAGGGCTCGCCAGATCGCGCTTGTTCACCCAATTGCAGCTAAGCGAGAAGGCGCTGCTGTTGACTGCCTTGCAGCCACCGCAGCACCTGAGAGTACATCTGTTTCGTGGACGGCTATTGGGGCGATACGATACGTCAAATGACATTCGCGCTTCTCAACCCAGACAGACGACGGCTTCACTAGCGTTAGTAGATCTTGCGTGGTGGCCGGCTCCTCACCGGGCTATCACGGGGACCTTGGAGAAAAATCGGACGTTTTCCAACCGGAGGGGCGGGCCTGTTCGGGACGTGACCGGTTGACCAAAAACACCGCCTGAGGACGCCCAGCGTACAACACTAATGCTAGCTCGAACGACTCTAGTTCCAGGCCTGCCGTAGCGGATGGCCGCCGCGATAGACGCTCGCCTTTTATTTCGAGACAATGCCTTCCATGCGTTCCGCGCGGCAAATAGCTCAGCACGGGTACCGTTGAATGCCTAACTGAACTGGATAGGAACATCGGGCCGATGAATTCCGACCAGGTGCTGCAACCTGGCGCGTCGGTCCTGGCTGCAACTCCTTACCGTCGAGACTGAGCAGATCGAAGGCGTAAAAACACGAGGCTCGCGCTTTCCCAACGAATCACGCTGACCAGCCTTTTGAAGGCGGAACGGCCGGTCTCATCCTGCACAACCATCTCGCCGTCGAGGACGGCAGCATCACGCCTGATCTAGGCGCGGGCACCAGCCAGCACTGCCGCTTATTTCATCGACCAGTCGTGACCGTTGCGGGGTGAAGGCGCTTACTTCGGTGCCAGCTATATGTATCTGGGTCCTATAGCCGTCATATCTGATTTCATCCGTCCAGGCGCGTCGCCCCGGGTGGCTTGTTGACCAGTGTCGGGATGCAGGGTGGTATGAACGCAGATCGCCCCTGATCTCTCATCGACCACCTGTTGCTAAAGCGGCCCGCTTGGGTTTACCAAGTCGGGCCGCCTGCATTGCGTGGTGGGGTGGGCATGGCAGCCGACGCAATACTCAACTCTTGAATTTACGCTCTGCTTCGACGTCGCACCTCACCGTGCAAGCCTAATGTTGCTCTCGCGGGGGTTGCGGGCAATAGCCCATTGGATCAGGGTGTCGTAGCCAATTCGTAACACAAGGCAGGCGAAGCGCTGTGGCTTAACGCCCCGACGGTGGAGGCGCTTCAGCTGCCCGTCCTCGTAGGGTCAAACGAGACATACCGGCCTCTTGTGCGCAGGCCGACCGACGGCTTTAGCAACCGCGGCATCCCGCGCCTGAAAATATGGCCAAGCCGCTTCCAGTCCGTAAATCAGGCCTTCGCAGTACATTATACTGGCCGAACCAAAAGCTTCCGCATGCCTGCTTTATGGTGACGAGCTCAGGCGACCCGTCGATGACTTAGGGGAGTCTATACTGCTCAGCTTAGCCTATGACTGCTTGCCGCTCCTGGAGATATTCCACGCAGCTCCGCTCGGACCAACCAAATACAACAGACCGCCGAATGCGGATGCCATGGTGGATAGCGCAACATATCTTGCCAGCGACAATAGCCCCCAACTGCCGGGCGCCAGCAGAACAAAACCGCAGGCCACGACAATTCCCGTCGCCAGCATTGGATTTCCCGCCGCAATCCAGATCAAGCCAGACGCAAATGCCGCGATGAATGCGTATGGGGCAATCGACCTTATGGCTTTTCCCGATATGAACATGAAAGCTGTCCGGCCTCTTCGAGGATCTGCTAGCCCAGCGAGCATCACGAGTTGCTGAATGTTGCCGGCCCCCAGCCTGATCCGCCTGCGGATGTCCTGGACCGACCGGGACACTTCCAATTCCTCAATACGAATTTCGGAGGCATAGACTGCTTGGGCGCCGGTGGCGACAATCTTCATTGGAAGCACGAAATCGTCGTTTATCGTGTCACTCGCTAGCTTGGTCCACAGACTTCTTCGGACAAGATAGAAGGCTCCATGGGCCCCCATGACCGATCCAAACGCCGATTCAAGTCGTTTTACGTTGGTCTGATAACGCCAGTACGCCCTTTCAGCGAATGATGAGCCGGCGCTGAGGTGATACGAACCACAAACGACACCTATACGTTTATCACCGAAATAGCATGCGGCCGATATCAGTGCGTCTGCATCCAACAATGAAGACGTGTCGGACAATGCAATTATCTCTGCCGTTGACTTCCCAATAAGTTCGTTAATCACCGCGACTTTTCCGATATTCTGCCGGTATACCGCGACAGAAACCCGCTTGTGATCTGCCTTTTGCTCAGACATCACTGCGGTAAGAACCTGCTCCGTTCTATCGCTGCAGCCATCGAGCGCTATGGTGACGGTGAGGTCGCCCGGGTATTCCAAAGCAAATAGATTTCTTACCTTGTCAGCAATTACCTCCTGCTCATTGTGGGCAGGCACAATTAATTCCATAGCTGGGAAAACGACGGGCCTATCCATTTCCCTGCGGGTGCTTGGTTTTATCCGCGTTAAAATCCAGAGTATTGTTGGATACAAAACGAAATGGTACACTAACAGCCCGATCGACACGAAGAAGACAGTTGCCATCGCCAGGATTTCTCCCTGTGCCAGCGCCTGACTGCATTTTCCAAAGTCCTAACCACCCGAACCCAAGCGGCCGCGCTCACTGCAGAGCCCGTGTCAGGCCGTTATGGCTACTCTGAAACGGCGGGACTGTCGACCAACTCCTAGCGCTCTAACCCGATGAAGACATGCTCAAGTCCACGAGGCCACTGTAACCGGGAACAGCCTGGCTCCGGAGGCCCAGGCCCCAACGAATGTCGAAGGCACGGTTTGGTTGCAAGAATGCGCCCTCCCATATAGGGTTCTCGAGCGGCCCAGAAGGATGATCGTGTACTTTGTACAGCCGGCCAGCCGAACCTTTGAAAGCAGCTCGAACGGTCGTCGCATTATGGCGAGGGCTGTTGTTTCCCGCAAAATGCAAACTGCTTGGCAGGCGCTTCTCAGCGGGCCGAAATCTGAAGATCTTTGGCCGCCTTCACCTCAAGGGCCCTGGCAAGGTGGTCCTTGGAGACAATGTCGTCATCGATCGATTGGTTACGCCCTGGACTTACAGTTCGGAGGCTCAGATTACGATAGGAAGCGACACCTATCTGAATGGCACGCGCTTCGGATGCAAACAGTCCATCTCGATTGGCCGCCTCGGAATTTTAGGCGACGCGTCGATTTCCGACACAGATTTCCATAGCACCCATGTCGACCGCCACAGCCAACTTGCCAGTGTCCGAACGGCACCCGTGGCGATCGAGGAGAATGTATGGGTTGCCTCGGCGGTCGGAATCTTGCCGGGAACCCGTATCGGGACAAACTCGGTCGTTGGCTACGGAGCGGTGTGCGCGGGCGTCTACCCGGCAAACTCGATCATCGTGGGCAATCCAGCCAAAGTCGTAAAGGCTGTTCCGGGCACTCAGGAGACTGAAAACTAGCTGGTCGCGCCTATTCGGCGAAGGCCCAATGATGCCGAGAGTGGGCTAATCAGAAACAGCAGGTCGCCGGCGCGAATGGATGAAAAGCACCCTCAGTGTTCGGCAAAGACCCCCGATGAGATCGGGCGTCTCGACCGCGCTCTGATCAGTGGCGTTGCCTGGACTGGCGGCTCACGCTGGCTTGCGCAGATTTACACGTGGCCGGCAACTGTCGTTATTGCACGTGTCCTTGGGCCCGAGGCGTATGGCTTCATGGCCGTTTCGACTATTTTCACCCGCTTCTTATCGGTCATAGCCGAGGCTGGCCTCGGTTATGCGATCATCATGTCTCCAGACGTCAGCCGATCCACGATCAGGCAACTGAATACAGTTGCCGTATTGCTGGGATGCGCTGCCGTCGTCATGGCAATGGCGCTATCGCCCTATGTCGCTGCCTTTTTTGGAGAGGAAGCCGTCCGAACGGTTATCTTGGCGCTCAGCGTCATTTTCGTCATAGAGGCGCTCGCTATTGTTCCGGTTGCGGTCCTCAGGCGAGAGTTCCGTTACAAGGAGCTGGCGATATCTGAATTTTCAAGGTCGATTTCCGATACGACGATTACTCTATGCCTCGCGGTGGCCGGCTTTGGATACTGGGCATTGGTATGCGGTTATCTCGGCGGTGCAATGATCTCCTTGTTCATAACGGCCTATTTCGGCCGCCAAGGGTATGAATTGCCGCGCGCAGCGCAAGTCCGACCGTTCATGGTTTTTGGATTGAATTTTGTCTCCCAGGGCATTTCGTCATTGATCTGCTCGTCTGCCGACATCGCTGTAGCCGGGCGGTTACTCGGCGCAAGCACGACAGGCCAATATGTCTTTGCATTGACATTGGCGGCCACCCCCTTGGAGAAAATCACGTCGCTGGTAACGCGGGTAACACCCGGACTGTTTTTGGAAGTCCGTCAGGATCCCGATAGCCTGAAGCGATATCTGACCTCGATAACGCGCCATCTCGCCCTGGCTGCCTTCCCACTATTGTTTGGCCTCGCGGCAATTGCGAACGAGTTCTTTCACATCGTCATGGGGCCTTCCTGGGCGGGTGCGGTCTGGCCAATGCGGCTCCTGTGCGCGCATGTGGCAATCGCATCCGTTTTTGCGCTCCTGCCGCAGATTCTTCAGGCATGTGGCCGTCCAGGCATTCCAACGCGCCAGGCATGGATCGCTGCTGTCGTTCTGCCGCTTCTGTTTATCATTTTCGGCTCGGCATGGGGCGCCGTCGGTATCGCGGCCGGCTGGCTGGTCGGTGCCTTGGTGATAAATGCGCCGCTCCTCGTTGCAACATTGCGGGTGGCGCACACTTCTCTGCTTGAATACGTATCCAGCATGTGGCCAGCAGCCTCCGCCTCGGCGCTCATGATCGTGACGGTCCAACTGACAAGAAGCGTAATCGCTTCGTTCGACATATGGCCTCCCTTGCAACTCCTAGCCATGATTGCGGTCGGTGCGGCGACCTATATCCTGGTATTGCTGGTGTTCCACCGACAGGTCGTAAACCAGATGACCGGCTACTGGCGGGGCAAGCGCCTCGAACTGGAGCAGAAATGACGGCGCAATCGACATGGCTCGCAACAATATCATTCATGGTTTTGTGCGGAGCTGCGTTGGCAATCTCCGGAAACCTGGCCGTTCCGCTTCTCGGTATTTCCGCGCTGCTCGGCGGCATCGTCCTGATTTATCTGGCGGCGTATTATCCCTTTGCATTGGCAATCACCTTTGCCGCCTCGAGCATGTTCCGAATCCATGAAGCGCTTCTGATGCTGAGCCCGCTGAGGCTTCCCCTCATATTGGCCGCTATTACCGCGGTCTCGCTGCTCTGGCATCTGGTCAAGGGCAACCTACGGCCTGAGTGGACGTCGCAGATTGTATGGTTCGTCCTCTTTTTCGGACTGGTGTCGTTTGGCGTGCCACTCGCCGCCAGTCCCTCGGCGGCCTTCTCTGCCTGGGTGGACAGTTTCTCCAAGATTTTCGTTATGACGCTTTCGGTAGCTTGGCTGGTCCGCAATCCGCACGAATTCCGATCAGCTGCACGAGCCATTGCACTCTTCGGCCTTGTGGTCGCGCTAGTCGCACTCCGCAACAAGGCAATAGGCGTCGAGTTGGTGGAAGACGGACGCGTAACGATCGGGCGGTCATACGGTTCGATCCTCGGCGACCCTAACGATCTCGCATTCATGTTGTTGCCCGCACTCGGATTTGCGGCATCGTTGGCTTTTACGGCGCACAGCAGGCTGGAGCGGTTCATATTTGCAGGTGCGGGGTTGCTGGTCTTGCTTGCGATCACATACACCAGAAGCCGGGGCGGCCTTGTAGGGTGCTTCGCCCTCGGGGCGGTTCTTGCCTACGCGACGATGCGATCAAGGAGCCTGGCCACCGTCGCCGTCGTGGTCCTTGTCGTCACGCTCTATATCGGAATGGGTCTAGGCAGCCGACTGACCGCCGGTTCCGTCAACGGAAAACTGGACGAGTCTGCTGCGGGACGGATCGCGATGTGGTCGTTGGCCACCCGCGTGGGCCTTGAACATCCCGTCATAGGCATCGGACTGGCCAATTTCGAGAGAGAGGCCTACAGGTCCTCGGGCAAGTGGAAGGCGGTTCACAACACGTGGCTGAGTGTCCTGGCCGAGTCCGGGATTGTTGGACTGGGCCTGTTTCTCGGAATGGTGTCCGCCACCGTTTACACGCTTCTCGCCGCACTGCGGTCCCTCCCTCTGGAAAATCACATCCACCGCTGCATGGCACTGGGGTTGCTTTCAAGTTTTGCAGGTTTATGTGGGGCAGGTTCGTTTCTGAGCCACGGCTTTAGCTGGCCGATCTATGTCCTGGTTGGCCTCACCGCCGCCCTCAATTCCGCAATCAGGTCTCCTGTCGCTAAACAGCCGCGGCCCCAGACCCCGGTTCGACAAAACCCTAAATACGATCAGGGGGTATCCACCGCTGTAAGCTATCCCCCGCCAAAGGCACGCTAGCCGGCAATCAATGAAGCGACAGCCAGGTGTCCAACTGGAGTATGCTGAACAGGCGCTGCGTGTGATCGCGAACCCCACTTTGATGTTCTCTGAACAGACGGCGAACCCCCAAAGGTTTCAAAACACCAAGATCCAGGAGCGCCGGGCTCGTTTCGAGGGCAGCTATCTTTGGTGCCAAGGTTGTCGTGAGCCAGTGCGCCAACGGCAACGAAAACCCCCGCTTTGGCCGCATGAACAACTCAGGAGGAAGATGCCGGGCCAAAAGATCCCGCAATATCCGCTTGCCGCCGAAACCATCCATCAGAAAGTGGTCCGGAAGAGATAGGGCAAACTTCATGACATCCTGATCAAGAAGGGGAGCTCGCGCTTCGAGGCCGTGCGCCATCGTTGCCACGTCGATCTTCGGCCCCAGATCGTCGGCGAGGTAAGTCTCGATGTCGGTGAACCGCATCTTACGGAGCGCACTGCCTTCGGCCCTTGAATAGCAACCGGAAAGCAGTTGGGCTGCTGCAGTGTGCATGCGCCGATGTTCGAGAAGGTCGCCTGCATACAGGAAGTCAGCATCCGCCTCGCTAACGAATGATCGCAGAGCAGCGAACCCGTTCGCGGGGGGCAGCTCGAGAACCGCAAGAGCTCTCGAGGCCTGGCCTATCCTGCGATTTGAAGACCAGTTTGACGCAAGTCTCGCCATTCTGGCGCCGGTGCTCGTCGCAACCTGAGGCATCTTGGAACTCAATTGGGTCAGCCGGCTCGCGTTGGCATACCACTCGTAGCCTGCGAAACCTTCGTCTCCACCATCCCCGCCAAGCGCTACGGTAATGTGGGGACGAGCCATCCTTGCAATCGCCGAGAGTGCCAAAGCGGAGGCGTCGGCATAGGGCTCGCCAAAATGGCTGCTCATTTCCGGCATGATGTCGAGCAGGCTCGCGTGTGCCTCAAGAGTGTGGTGTGATGCGCCTAGGTGACGCGCCACTGAAATAGCCGATGCGCTTTCGTCAAAGGCTGATCTCTTGAACCCAACGCAAAATGTCTGAATCTTCGACTTCGATTGTCGGATGCAGAGTGCCGTGATCAGGCTTGAATCGACGCCCCCGCTCAGAAAGACGCCGATGGGAACATCGCTTCGGAGCCGAATGGCAACGGCCTGCTCCAGTCTCTCCTCGAGTTCGTCTTTTGCATCCTCATAAGTGCCCTGATAGGGCTCGCCAGATTTGGCGAGATCCCAATACCTGTGAACCTGGACGGCTCCCCCATGTGCTTTTGCAAAGCTTGCCGCAGGCAGTCGGGAGATGCCCTTGTAGATCGTGAATGGAGCGGGGATGTAGCCGAGTGAGAGATAGAGATCCAACGCCTCAAGGTTGATACCGGTGTCGACTGGGGCCTCTCGTCTGAGAGCGTCAAGCGACGAACAGAAATACATGCAATCATTGGAAATCGTGTAAAAAAGCGGCTTCTTTCCAATCCGATCCCGGGCGAGGATGGCAGTGCCGGTCAGGTCGTTCCATAAGGCGAACGCAAACATTCCTCTTAAACAATCAAGACCGTTCTCCTCCTTGCGCGACATAATTTGCATAAGCACTTCGGTGTCCGATTTGCTTTTGCAATGAACCCCCTGGCTTGCAAGATCCTCCCGGAGTTCGAGGTAGTTGTAGATTTCACCGTTGAAAACAATTCCAACCCGCAATGTCTCATCGACCATCGGCTGACGACCACCGTCACTCGTGTCGATCACCGCGAGCCTTCGATGAGCAAAAACGGCTCGACCCGATGGAGACGTCCACAGCCCAGAGCCATCGGGGCCCCGATGGGCAATGCGGGCCGACATTGCAGAAACCACCGCAGGATCGGGCCTGCGGTCCGCCGTCAGGGCTATGCCGCCCGCAATGCCACACATGTTTGACCCCAGCGTTGGAGCTGCAAAAGAGATGCTATCTCACAAGATCATGATACAAACGCTCGTACTTCCCTACCATCGCCTCCAGAGAGAAGTTCTCCGTAGTCCAGGCGCGTCCATCTGCTGCCAGCCTCTCACCCAGAGCTGCATTCAACAAGATGGAAGCTATCGCCTCAGCCAGCGCATGAGTGTCGCCCGAAGGGACGAGGAGACCGCATCGGCCGCTGTCAAGCAGCGCGCAATTGCCACCTACATTGGTTGCGACGACCGGTGTACCCGAGGCCAATGCCTCGAGGATGCTGACTGACGTCCCTTCACAGAGAGATGAAAGAGCGAAGACGTCGAGATCACGGTAAAGAGCTGAGGTGTCGGCGATTTCTCCGATGAAGTGAATGATGTCGCCTAGTCCTGTGACGCGAGCTTGATTTTCGAGGTCTCGCCGGAGTGGACCGTCGCCGATAATGGCGAGATGTGCATCCGGGCATAATGTTGAAACTCTCGCAAAAGCAGTAATCAAGCCGCTGTGGTTCTTCACAGGATCCAGCCGTGCGATGCACCCGACCAATGGGGCTGTGCCTGAAATGCCCAGCCGGCGTCGCAAACTGCCTGCCGCCGTCCCAGGAGCAAAACGGACGGTATCTATGCCGTTGGGCAGTACCCGTATTTTGGCAGGCGGTACTTTGGTCGAGGCAATGAGGTGGTGCCTCAAGGGCTCGGATACAGCTGCTATATGGTCGGTGTAGCGAGACGCCCACCACCGCAGTCCATCGTAGTACCGCGGCTCACCCAAGGCAAAACCATGCAGCGTGTTGACGACGGCTGGAACCTTGGCGGCTCGGGCCGCCACTGCCGCCTTGTTCCAAACGCCATTATGGGTGTGGACCACGTCAGGCGAACGCCTTGCGAAGTGCGATTTCAGGAGAGGATCTGGAAGGAAGTTTGATCTTACCCCAGGACACGACACCAACGTAGTCTCGATTGCGGCGTCACGGAGCTTTTGTGCGAGCGGGCCGTCTTCGCTCTGCAGACATGTAACGCCGACGACATGGTCCCGCCTTGCAAGCTCCACGGCCAGGTTGCAAGTAATGGTCTCCATGCCTCCCAATTCAAGAGTTGGAAGTACCATCTCGACCCTGAGCCGCGATTGGCTGCGGGCCTGGTTCAAGCCGGTCTTGGCCACAGGCGCTCTCGAAGAGTTCTGATCTCTCAGAATGCCCCAGCGCGTTTTGCAAATCCATATCGTTTCCGACGCAGGCGGACTAATCGGCTGACAGCTGGAAGAACGCATGCCTCCCCCACCATTAAAGGCCAATGTCTGTCGATCCAATGGGCTATATTGACCGGAGCGCGGTAAAAAGAGTTCACTTGGCATTCCATGCCACGGCCTTCTCCAGAACACTTGGATGGCCCCCAAAGAGGGATGCGCTTGCAAGTTCCCGCTGGTCTCGCGACTGAATGCGACAAGTCGGCAAAGAGACGACAAGGTCGTGCGCTCCGCGCTCAGCGCGACAGCTTTGATCGTGACGAGGCTCAGGTCCTCAGCGGGATTTGCGTATGAAAGACCTCTGGCCCACTCAGGTGCGGGCGGCGCGGTGGTTACTCATTGGGCTATTTGTCTGCGAGCTATCCGCCATCTTGTGGTTCGCCCTGCTCGGAGAACAGGCGCAGACACAACTTCAAGGCTTGATGGGGATCAACGATCTCGTCATACACGTGATTGCTTTCTTCGTTGCCTCCACAACGGCTTTCATAATTTGGGCTCCCCCACAACCGGCACTGTTCCTCGCCCTGGCAGCCGGTGGCATTGAGATTGCACAGTTTTTCCTTCCCGAGCGTCAGCCTTCGATCTTAGATTTTACAGCCTCGAGCCTGGGCATCGTTGCGGGCGCTATTACCTATCTGGTCTGGCGGAAGCTTGGCGGTCCAATTGTGCTCGCCCCCTGACGTGCCTGGTGTCGCTGAAATGATCGGGTAAGGTTCCGCCACGACGCTTGTTCGCGCCGGGTAGCCCGCTATTGGTCCTCAGCCAACTGAAGCTGTCGACTTTCGCTTTCGATCACCGCAACCGGTTGCGATCTCTTTACCTCACCGACGTGGGACAGCCTCATTCCTATCGCAATTGGAATAAGCGGAACGGAATTGTGCAGTCCTCAGTATTTTGGTGCGTCCCGGTCAATGATACAACCGCAGTTTGTGCCCCGCCAAGCTGAGATTTGCACAGCGCGCTTACGTAAAGCACCATTCCTTGCACCAAAGTTTCGGGGGAAAGTACAACTCTGCCGAGGATTTCGTCTGGCAGCTCTGCTTTTTACCGACTATTATAAAATCGACCATCAGTTGCGTCTTATAAGGCAATGCAAAGTTCGCATATACGCCAGTGCTCGGCTCATTGGATCGTGATGATCCACCATCTACGGTGACCGGACGGCCCGCAATGATTTACATACTCATCTTTGCGATTGTCGGTGAAGTAGCTACGCTGATGCTCCTCGCCCCGTTCTACGGCTTCGTTTATGCGTTTCTCGCGGCGCCATTTGGTGGTGCTCTGCTTGCCCTCATTGCAGGGCTGTATCTGAATGTTAGGGACCGACGTCTTCGCTCGACGACCCGGCGTCGTGTAAGCGATCATTCAGCATCCAACACTCCGGCCGTCTGAATCTCAAGCCGCCTGAATCTCAATTCAGGTAATGCAGGCCCCGCACCGACCGTGCGAGCTAGTGCATGCGGCAACTGTAATCCTTTTGATTAAATTGACTCTTTTTTCGCCTCGAATTCTAGTGTAGGCGCGACGACCTCCTGGGAGGGGAGCGGGTTGGAACGAATTTGCGCCGAGTTTTGAAGTAGACATTACCATTGGCGCATGTTGGGGAAGACTCATGAGAGTGCAAATTCCTAATTTGCTCGCCGGTCAAAATCAGCTTCTGTTTCCCCGGCGTGTCAGACTTGACTATTATTGGGCTAAGCGGGCCATTGATATTGTCGTCGTCATTCTGGGTGCCCCTGCAGCCCTTCTGGTGATCGGCGCTTGTTGCCTCGCAATATTCCTCAAGATGGGACGCCCAGTGTTCTTCGTCCAGGATCGGACAGGGCTGGGAGGCCGCGTCTTCAAGATGTACAAGCTGCGCACCATGAATCCGCGATCGTCCAGCGGCGGTGAGGCTACATCAAAAGATGACCCTCGAGTAACGCCCCTCGGTCGATTCCTGCGCAGGTCGCATTTCGATGAGCTGCCGCAATTGTGGAACATCCTGAAGGGCGAGATGACCCTCATTGGGCCTCGGCCTGAGCAACCGCAACTTGTTGCGGCATACCGCTCGTCCCTTTCGGACTATGATCTCAGGCACACTGTCGTCCCTGGCCTCACTGGATGCGCGCAGGTGTATTACGGCTACGCTTCGGATTTGAGAGAGACGCAGGCCAAGCTATCTTACGACTTGTACTATGTGCACAATATCGGCCCGGCTCTCGACTTCCAGATCGCTCTGCGAACTTTCCGGGTCTACTCTGACCCGCATTATGTGCGCTAATTGTCGAGGCTATGAAGGTTGTTCATTCGAGGAGGGACTGAGAAGCCGGGGTTGCGAAGCCAACCAACCTTCACTCCCTGAATCAACTCCCATAAGAATGCGCGTCTGAGGCCGTGAGGTCGAGTGCTTTTGGTGCAACGAATTGAACAGGGCTGGAGCGTGCGGCGTGCTGCCGGTTCGGCCGAGGTTTCGAAACGGACCTACTATTGCTGGCTCGGCCGCTCGGGCCGGCGACCGTGCTCTGCACGATCGCAGCTCAGCGCCGCACCGCTGCCGGCATCGGCTGGCAGCCATGCAGGTGTCGCGGATCGAGCAGTTGCGGCGCCAGCGCATGACCGGGCCGGCGATTGTGCGGTCCTTGGGCCTGGCGCGCTCGACGGTGGGCCTTGTGCTGCGCCGGCTGGGGCTGCACCGGCTGGCCTGGCTCGATCCCCGGCTCCCCGGTGCTGCGCTACCAACGGCAACGACCGGGCGAACTGATCCATGTCGACATCAAGACCCTGGGCCGCATCGACGGCGTTGGCCACCGGATCACGGGCCAGCACCAGGGGCATCATCGCTCCCGAGGCATCGGCTACGAACACGTGCACGTCGCCATCGACGATGTCTCGCGCCTCGCCTATGTCGAACTGCTGCCAAGCCTGGGCCGGGAAGATGCCACCGGGATCCTCAACCGAGCACTGGCCTGGTACGCCAGGCTGGGCGCCAAGGTTGAACGGGTGATGACCGACAACGGCTCGGCGTATCGCTCCAAACTGTTCGCCCAGGCGCTCGGCAACGCCCTTCGATTGAGCGATGGGCGCACCACGGACGCCCGAACACTTTCCAACAGTCAGTCAGTTCGGAGGCTGTTCCGGCATGGCGTCGGGTTGAATGATGCGCGTTAGCAAGCAACCACGCAAGCGTAGTCGTGCCTGGCGTCAGCCACCTCAGCGATGGCGCCTATCGTCAGTTGATTTCCGCGACAACCGTCCCCGACACTGGGTCCGTCACGCCGAGGTCGCCGCCGAGATCCTCGAGCGTGTCGCGAAAAGTGTCGAGAAGGCCTATCATCGATGGCCGCGCTGCAGCGAGACTATCCATGTCGGCCCACTCGCCGAGCATGCAGAACGTGCGCTCACTCGTCTTGATCAAGGCTCCCTTGCGAAAGCCCTTGGCGTTCAGCGAAATTTTCTCATGCGCTTCCACGAAGGCCTGTTCCTTACCTGGCTTAGTGCGGAAACGAACGATGTTGTAGGCAGTCATAGCTTCCTCCATTGGTTCGCAGTCATGGGCTAGGGACGAGCTTCCAAAACCATGTTGAACGGCGTCTCCGTTGCGCGGCGGAAGCGCTTGAAACCGCCACTGGTCACGACTTTGCGCAGCCGCGCTTCGCCGGCCTGGGCTCCAAGCCCGAACCCTACTTCCTGCGACAGTGAGGCCGGCGTGCACACAAAGGTGGAGGCGGCATAATAGACGCGCCCCACGGGATTGAGGTTGGCGCTCAGGTGATCATGCGCGAACGGTTCAACGATCATCCAGGTGCCGTCGGGTCTCAGGGCATCATGAACGTGTTTGGCGGCACCGGCCGGGTCGCCCATGTCGTGAAGGCAGTCAAAGAACGCAACGAAGTCGTAGGTGCCTGGAAAGGTCTTGGCGGCTGCGACTTCAAAGCGCGTGTTGGCGCTGACGCCTGCCTCCTCGGCGGCCTTTCTTGCACGCTCAATCGAAGGCTCGTGATAGTCGAAACCGGTAAAGCGAGAATTCGGAAAAGCCCGCGCCATCAGCACAGTTGACGCACCGTGGCCGCACCCTACATCCGCGACCTCGGCGCCGCGCTCGAGTTTTGCCACGATACCGTCGAGAGCAGGGAGCCAGGAGTCGATCAGATTGGCATTGTAGCCTGGACGGAAGAACCGCTCCGTGCCGCGAAACAGGCAAGCACTGTGCTCATGCCAGGCAACGCCCTTGCCAGACTTGAACGCGTTGCGGACCTTCTCCTCATCGAGCCAGAGCGTCGACAGAACCTCGAATGCACCCGCCATGAAGGCTGGGCTGTCCTCGTCAGCGAAAACAAGTTCCTGCTCGGCGTTGAGATAGAAGCGGTCGGTGCCCTCGTCATAGTCGATATAGCCGGCAGCCGCCTGTCCAGACAGCCATTCCCTGACCAAGCGCTCTTGGGTACCGGTGCCCTTGGCAAGCTCGCTCGCCGTCATCTTTCCGCCCTCACGCAAGGTCTTGAACAGGCCAAGCCTGTCGCCAAGCAGTACGCCTGCGCCAGTGGCGATCGCCCCGAGATCGCCGACCATCTTTCCCAGGAATGCGTCCAGTTTTGCCTGACCAGCGTCCGTCATCGAATCTCCCTTCGAGCTCGATCCTTGCCGCCACTGGCCGTCATGCTGACCAGGCAACATCGATCGGCTTGGCAACGTCCAAATTGCGGCAGCTGTTGAAGTTTACTTGAACGCACGGGCGGTCGATAATGCCAAATTGTCATCGAAACGATGCAGACGGCACATCGCGGAGGCTCATCATGGAGATGCACGAGATCCGTTATTTCCTCGCCGCTTCCCACACGCTTAACTTTCATCGCGCCGCCGAACTCGTTCATGTCGGCCAGCCAGCGCTGACGCGGGCAATCCAAAAGCTGGAAGCCGAACTCGGGGGTTATCTATTTCATCGGGAAAAGACCCGGGTCCGGCTGACCGATTTCGGCTGCCTGATGCGGACCCACCTGGACGAGGTGTTCCAGCGCTCCGAAACGGCGAAAAGGACGGCAAGAAGCTTCCTGTCCCTGGAAGCCGCGGCACTGACACTGGGCGTCATGTGCACGATCGGCCCGCTACGCTTCGTCAGCTTCCTCAACGACTTTCGCAATCGTCATCCGGGCATCGAAGTGACAGTGATCGAAGGCACAGCGAACGATCTGACCGACCTTTTGAAAGAAGGCGCGCTGGATATTGCTCTTTTGGCGAGGCCTGAGCCGTTCGACCACGGGCTGAAGGCGGAATGCGTCTACCGCGAGAGCTTCGGCCTGGCCTTTTCGACCGGCCATCCGTTTGAGATGCGCAACACGCTTCATCTTAGCGACGTCCAGGGTGAGACCTATCTGGAGCGCATCAACTGCGAGTACGGCGATCATATAGACGGGCTTTGCCGAAACATCGGCTTCGATATTCAAAGCGCCTTTCGCAGCGAGCGCGAGGACTGGATCTTGGCGATGATTGCTGCTGGCATGGGCATCTGCTTCATCGCGGAGTATTCCACCGGCCATCCAGGGGTCTGCTATAGGCCCGTTGTCGACCCTGAAGTCATACGCGAGGTGTCGTTGGTATCGGTGGCCGATCGCTCGCATTCACCTGCTGCCACGGCTTTTGTTGCGGCAGTGCGAGAGCACGACTGGCAACGGCTCAGTACTGATGCCTGAGGCTGGATGGCTGTGTCTCAACAGGTCAAAGACGCCGAGAGCGGTGACCGGCTCAAGCACTTTCGGTTCTCTGACAGGGGAAGGATGTCCGGGCTTTCAATAGCCGCGAAGCCGAGCGGCTGACGCTCGGCCGGCCGCCCCGATCTCGGCTTTGATCATCCCGTCTCGCGGCCGCATCGAAGGGGACGCAATGCTCCCGTTTGCCATCCGGGAACCTTCAACCAAGCTGCATGCGCTCCATGCGCAGAGCGGCGGCGCGACGATGCCCTTCCAGCCCCTCGCTGGCGCTCTGGCGGATCGCCGCCGGTGCGACGGCCTCGACGCCGGAGCGCTCCAGCCACTGATGGGTGCAGACTTTGACGTAGGAGCCAACCCAGAGGCCGCCGGTGTAGCGCCCGGCGCCCATGGTCGGCAAAGTGTGGTTAGTGCCGCAGCATTTGTCGGAATAGACGACGCTCGCCATGGTGCCTATGAACAGCGAGCCGTAATTACGCAACCGCTTGGCTGTGGCATGCGGGTCGATGGTGTGGATCTGCAGGTGCTCGGCGGCGATGAAATCGGAATAGCCCAACATCGCCGCCTCGTCATCACAGACGACGATCTGGCCGTAGTCGCGCCAGGCGGGTGCTGCGACATTGGCGGTTGATAGACCTGCGAGTTGACGTTCGACCTCCATCAGCGTGTCCTGAGCCAGTTTCGGATCGGTGGTGATCAAGCCGACACGCGTACGCACATCGTGCTCGGCCTGCGCCAAGAGGTCGGTGGCGATCATGGCAGCGTCGCCCGAGGCGTCGGCGACGATAAAGATCTCGCTCGGCCCGGCGAGTTGGTCGATGCCGACCGACCCGAAAACCTGGCGCTTGGCTTCGTTGACGTAGGCATTGCCGGGGCCAACGATCTTGTCGACGGCAGGAATGGTCTCGGTGCCGTAGGCCATGGCGGCGATCGCCTGGGCACCGCCAACGCGGAATATGCGGTCCGCTCCGGAGAGGTGACATCCAGCGATCATCGACTGATGCGCGTTCGGCGGCAGGCAAGCGATGACCTCGTCGCAGCCAGCCACCTTCGCTGGCACGATGGTCATGACGGGCGCCGACAGCAGCGGATAGCGTCCTCCAGGCACATAGGCACCAATGCGGGCGATTGGTATGACACGATGGCCTAGATGCAGGCCCGGCAGGGGTTCGACCTCGAGCGGGAGCATGGTCGCCAGTTGCGCTACGGCGAAGGCGCGCACACGCTCGATGGCAAAACGTGTATCGGCAGCGGTCTGCGGATCAAGTGCTGCCACAGCCGCCTCCCGCTCGGCCATGGAGACCTCGAAGTGCGCGACCTCGGCGCGGTCGAAGGTGCGGCTGTACTCACGCAAAGCCTCGTCGCCGCGCTCGCGCACACCGGCAAGCACGCTTTTCACCGTTTGCTCGATCTCGCCGGCATCGGCCACGGCGGTGGGGCTCGGAGCCTTGAGATGATGGATGCGGGCGGCGATTTCGGATGGAAGCTGCATGGTTCTGTTCCGGATGACTGCGGTTTCATGTCGAGAGTGAGGGACGGCGACCCTCGACACAATCGGACTGCGGGCGATCGTCTAGTATTCTAACCGGTCGATGCTACCATCCCGACCCAAAGGAGCTGCCATGTCGCAAATCGGGGAACATCTGCGCGAGCTGCGCCGTCGACGCCATCTCGGCATCAGGGAGCTGGCGACACGCTCGGGGATCTCGCATTCCACCATCTCGCTGATCGAGCGCGACCGCATCAGCCCGTCGGTCGACACACTGAGCGCTATCCTCGATGCACTCGGCACGACCTTGCCGGGGTTCTTCTCCGGCATCACCTCGGTGGTGCCGTCATCGCCATTCTATTCGGCGCGGGATTGCATTGAGATTGGCAACCACGACTCGATCTCCTACCGCATGTTAGGTGTGAACTTCCCGAACCGCACCTTATTGATGCTGCATGAGACCTATGCACCGGGCGCCGATACCGGCGAGGCTTTCAGCCACCAAGCCCAGGAAGCGGGCTTTGTCATGACCGGAGCAGTGGAGATTACCGTAGGCAGCGAAAGCCGAGTGCTCATGCCCGGCGACGGTTACTATTTCGACAGCCGTTCGCCGCATCGCTTCCGCAATGCCAGCGACGAGCCGAGCCAGATCATCAGCGCAGTAACGCCACCAACTTACTAAGAGGTGTCGGCGGCCAAGATTCGGTCGATATATCGACCAGCGCCTTACCCAACGGCATCAGGCCTGTTGCCCTCACCTCAGTTGTGCTCTTGTTATCCGGTCCAGAGGTGGAAAAAGGATAAGAACATGACTTTCAAAAGGACAATCAGCACGATCGGTGCGGCGGGCATGGCACTTTCGCTCGTAGCGGGTGCGGCGTCGGCACGCGATCTGACCGTCGTTTCCTGGGGCGGCAACTACCAGGACGCGCAGAAGAAGATCTATTTCGAACCCTATGCCCAGAAGCTAGGCAAGCCGGTGCTCGACGAAAGCTGGGACGGCGGCATTGGCGTGATCGCTGCCAAAGTGAAGGCCGGCGAGCCCAATTGGGATGTGGTGCAGGTCGAAACGGAAGAACTTGAGCTCGGCTGCACAGACGGCTTCTACGAAAAGATCGACTGGGACAAACTCGGCGGCAGGGACAAGTTTCTGGCGGCGGGCGCGCATGACTGTGGCGTCGGCGCCATCGTCTGGTCGACCATGCTGAGCTATGACGGAGATAAGCTGAAGGACACGGTGCCAACCTCCTGGGCCGATTTCTGGGACACCGAGAAATTCCCAGGCAAGCGTGGCCTACGCCGCGGGCCGAAGTACTCGCTCGAATTCGCATTGATGGCCGACGGTGTGAAGCCGGCGGATGTTTACACAGTGCTGCGCACGCCGGAAGGCGTCGACCGTGCCTTCAAGAAGCTCGACGAGATTAAGAAGGACGTGGTCTGGTGGGAAGCAGGTGCCCAGCCGCTGCAGCTACTCGCCTCCGGCGAAGTGGTGATGACGACCGCTTATAACGGCCGCATCTCGGGCATAAACAAGACCGAAGGCAAGCACTTCAAGGTGGTCTGGCCGGGCAGCATCTACGCCATCGACAGCTGGGTGGTGCTGCGCAACAGCCCCAACAAGGACGATGCGATGAACTTCATCGCCTTTGCCAGTGCGCCAGAAAACCAGTCCAAGCTGCCGGAATACATCGCTTATGGCCTGCCGCAGAAGGAGGCGGCGGCGGCAGTGCCTGCCAACCTCGCCGCCGACCTGCCGACGGCCGAGACCAATCTGGTGGACGCGGTCGCGCTCGATGGTGCATTCTGGGTCGACAACGTCGAAGAGCTGACCAGCCGGTTCAACGCCTGGCTGGCGCAGTAAGGACATCAACACGAAAGGGAGCCCGTGGGTTGCGGGTTCCCTTTGTGCCTCCCCGGCATCGCCGAGGGAGGGGTCAACGCCTGCTGCGAGGGACATTTGTCGGCTTTCATCAATCTCGAACGCATCTCCAAATCCTTCGGCTCGTTCAAGGTGGTCGACGAGCTCGATCTGGAGATCGCACAGGGCGAATTCCTGAGCCTGCTAGGCCCGTCCGGCTCGGGCAAGACGACGATCCTTATGATGCTCGCTGGCTTCGTCGAGCAGACCAGTGGGGCGATCAAACTCCAAGGCCAACGCATCGACCATTTGCCGGCGCATCGGCGCAATATGGGCGTGGTGTTTCAGAACTACGCACTGTTTCCGCATATGACGGTGGCGGAGAATGTCGCCTTTCCGCTGATCATGCGCGGCATGCCGAAGGCGGAGGCCGCCGAGCGAGTCGCACGCGCCATCGACATGGTGCAACTCACGCACATCAAGGATCGCAAGCCGGCGCAGCTTTCAGGCGGGCAACAGCAACGCGTGGCATTGACCCGCGCGCTGGTGTTCGAGCCGAGCGTAGTGTTGATGGACGAGCCACTTGGCGCGCTCGACAAGCAGTTGCGCGAGCACATGCAGTTCGAACTGCGCGAGCTGCACCGGCGGTTGGGGCTAACCATCGTCTTCGTCACGCATGACCAGGGCGAAGCCCTGACGATGTCCAACCGCATCGCCGTGTTCAATGCCGGCCGGATCGAGCAATTGGCATCGCCCGAGGCGATCTACGACCGCCCGGAGACACGCTTCGTCGCCGAGTTCATCGGCGAGACCAACATGTTTGCCGGCAAGGTGGAGGCACGCGACGGCGAGCGAGCGAAGATCAGGCTCGATGCAGGCCCGATGGTGGAGGCCAACCTGACATCGGAGTTTGCCAGCGGTGCTGGGGCACTTGTAAGCGTACGCCCCGAACGGGTGCGGCTCGCCGAGACTTCAAACGCGGCGAACGCCATACCGGTCAAGGTGCTCGACACCGTCTACCAGGGCGACCATCTCCGCGTGCGGCTCGTCGGCAGCGGCGTCGAGATGGTCGCAAAGCTTGAGCGCACGGCCCGCGCCTGGGCCGTCGGCGCAGAGGCGTTCGCTACCTTCGACCCCGACGAATGCACGGTGATCGCGCCATGATGTCGTCGGCAACGCGCGCAAGACTGACGGCGCTGGGACTGATCACACCGCTGATGGCGTTCTTGCTGGTGTTCTTCGTCTGGCCCCTGGCAACGATGATGATGGCTTCGGTCACTGACGGTACGGTGCGCGGCGTGCTGCCGCAAACGGCCACGGTGTTGGCGGAATGGGATGGGGCTAGCCCGCCAAACGCGGAAATGTCGGCGGCATTGGTGACCGACCTGCGCATGCCGGTCGACTCACTCGCCTTCGGCGACGCAGTGCGGCGGCTGAACAGCGAGCTTTCGGGTTTCCGCTCGCTGATGTCGCGCACCGCAAGTGCTGCCAAAGGCGCAGCCGAAGGCCAGGCCCTCGACCTCGTTGCCATCGACCCACGCTGGGGCGATGCCAAATACTGGCTGGCGATGAAACGCGCCATGCCGCTCTACACCGACCGCTATCTGCTCGCCGCTGTCGACCTTGAACGCGACGCCAGCGGCGATGTCGCGCGGCTCGATGCCAGCACGTCGGCCAACCGTCAGATCATGCTGCGAACCTTCCTCATCGCCGCGTCTGTGACGCTGTTGTGCGCGGCGATCGGGCTACCCTATGCGCTGATCGCCGCGGCGAGCAAGGGGTGGGTGCGCGCGATACTATTGATCGCGGTGCTGTTGCCGCTGTGGACGTCACTTCTGGTGCGCACAGCAGCCTGGTTCATCCTGTTGCAGAACGAAGGCCTGATCAACGACGCGCTCAAGACAATCGGCTTGATCAGCGAACCGCTGCCGCTGATCTTTAACCGCACCGGCGTCATCATCGCCATGACGCACGTGCTTTTGCCGTTCATGGTGCTGCCGATCTACAGTGGCCTGCTGACCATCCCGGCGAACCTGATGCCGGCAGCGGCCTCGCTCGGTGCGTCGCGACTCAAGGCATTCCGGTATGTGCTGTTGCCACTCGCTTTCCCCGGTCTCATGTCCGGCTCGCTGCTCGTGTTCATGGTGGCGCTCGGTTATTACATCACGCCGGCACTTGTCGGCGGCGCCAACGACCAGATGATCAGCTCGGTCATCGCCTTCTTCGCCACAGGCACGGCCAATTGGGGCATGGCCGGGGCGCTCGGCCTTATCCTGCTTGTCGTCACAACGGTGCTCTATCTTGTCTATGGCAGACTTTCTCGCTCACCGACGATGGTGGCGACATGAGCGGCCAGACCAGTCCGATCCTGCGCACTGCCCAGATCGTGTTCGGCGTCGCCGTCGTGTTCTTCCTGCTGGCGCCAATCGTCGCCATCCTGCCGCTCGCCTTCAACTCCAGCGTATTCCTTAACTACCCTATTGAATCCTTCTCTTCGCGCTGGTTCGGCGAGTTGCAAAGCAACGACATGTGGCGGCGCTCGATCGTCAACAGCCTGATCATCGGCTCCGGCGCGACCATTGTCTCCACCGTGCTGGGCACGCTGGCGGCACTCGGGCTGCGCAGCAGCCAGCTCCCCTTCGCCAGTGCTATCCGCACCACCTTCCTGATGCCGATGGTGGTGCCGGCAGTGGTGCTTGGCGTCGGCATGCAGATGCTTTACGGCCGGCTCGGGCTCGCCAATTCCTACCTCGGCGTCATCGTGGCCCACGCAGTGCTGTGCATCCCCTTCGTGCTTGTCAGCGTGTCGGGATCTCTCAATGCCATGGACCCGTGGCTGGAGCGGGCGGCGGCCAGTCTGGGGGCTTCGCCGACGCGGGTGTTCCGGCGCGTAACTATGCCTATCATCATGCCCGGCATGCTGACGGGGGCGGTGTTCGCCTTCGCCACCTCGCTCGACGAGGTGGTGCTGACACTGTTCGTCGCCGGTCCCAACCAGCGCACGCTGGCCCGGCAGATGTTTGCCAGCATCCGCGAGAACATCAGCCCGGCAGTGGCGGCTGCGGCCTTCCTGATGATTGTCGGCACGCTTTGCATTGCGGGCCTTGTCGGCTTCCTGCGCTGGCGCAGCCAGAAGGCGCTGAAGCCTGCGTAGACAAAAGTGCCGGCCAAGTCTTCCCCTTCAGCCGGCACTGGATCAGTCGATCGGGAGGCATCAAGACCATCAACCGCCACGGCAAGCTCGCGGACGGGAGACGCTGGTTCAAAGCCGATTTGCGAGCTGTGAAGCAAGGACCTCCAGCGCTGATGCCCATACGTTAGCTTGATGTGAATTGACTCCGCAAGGAGTTTGTTCCTATTTCGTTCTCATGCCGCAGCCGAACCGAGCCACGCCCTTTCCACTGTCGAAGCTGAACGATGCCCGCGATCTGGTCGAGGTTCGGTGCGCCTATTGCAAGCGAGCTCACGTCTATTACCCGACGGACCTGATCCAGCTGTTCGGCGACGTCGACGTCGATTCACTTTCGGGCCGGATGAAGTGTGAGAGTGTCCCCGGCGGCCATGGGTTCCTCAGGGTCGAGCGCGTTTTCTCAGGCTCCAGAGAGATGGTCGGAAAGAAGATCCGCAGGCTTGTTGCCATCAGGGTCCAGCGCATTCCAGTCTGGCGGGAAGAATGACAGCCGCCGAGAAGCTAGTTCATAGCGCGTTGAACCTACAGACATCGTCGAACCAATCATTGCGCATGGGCGTGCGGGTCGTGACGCATGTCTTGAAAGACGCCGGCCGGGTGCCCGTCGGCGCTCGACCAGCGAGTTAGCGATCACTTAGTGGTATTGATCGCGATGCGCTTGGCGTTCGCCTGCGCCCTTTCCGTCTTGGGCAGCGTCACGGTGAGGACGCCGTTCTTGAATGCCGCCTCAACCTTGTCCTCCTCGACTTCGCGGCCAAGAGCAAGGCGCCGCTCGAAACGCCCGTAATAGCGTTCGCTGAACTGACGATCCTTGTCTTCGGTTTCCGATTTCTTCTCGCCGCGAAGTGTGAGAACACCGTCTTCAAGCAGAACCTCGACATCGTTCTCGTCAAGCCCGGGCATTTCCGCGACCACCCGGATTTCCTTGTCGTTCTCCGAGAATTCGACGCTTGGCCAGGTGCCATTGCGAGGCGTCATGCGGCCAAGAACCGACGGTGTGTCAAAGTCCCGGAACACCTCGTCAAACAGCCGATTGACGTTGCGATGCAGCGACATGAACGGATCCATGTCCTCACTGCGATTGATCGTCGGGGCCTGGTTGTTGCCACGGTTCCATGGGATCAGGTCACGTACACTCATTGTCGTCTCCTTTCGTCTTTCGCGACGACACCCCACCCTAGATGGGGTGTCGCACTGACCGTCCATACTGGATCATGCGGCTGCGGTCGCTTCGATCCGCTTCGACGCAGACTTCTTGTCAGCGTCGGCGTTAATCGCGATCCGTCGCGGCTTCATCTCCTCGGGAAATTCCTTCTGGAGGTCGATGATCAGCAGGCCGTTCTCGAGCTTGGCGCCCATGACGCTGACATGGTCGGCGAGTTCGAAACGACGGTCAAAGGTCCTCATCGCCAGTCCATGGTGGAGATACGAAACCTCGCCATTTTCTGGCTTCGAGCCGTTGATGACGAGCAGGTTCGGCTCATGGGTGATCGAAAGCTCGTCTTCTGCGAACCCAGCCACTGCTAGCGCGATACGATAGGTGTCTTCACCGAGCTTGACGATGTCATAGGGCGGCCAGTTGTCGGCCTGCGGTGAACTGGATCTTTCAAGGAGGTCGAAAATCCGGTCAAAGCCGATGCTCGACCTGTAGAACGGGGAGAAATCCATACTTGTTCTCATAGCTACATCCTCCTTTGAGCAACATAGGTACGAGGGTGCGCCAAGAAGCCTGGCGCTCCCTGACCGTGCCGGCCCTTTACAGCGGCCGACGAATTATGAGTTGGGAAGCGATTTGCGCCACGTCAAGGGGCAACCAATCGAGTCGACATGTGACGGCGTGGTGGTGGATTCGAACGCCGGGGCCGCTGGAAAGCGCTGCGTCCAAAGCAGATGTAGTCCGCTGGCGTATCGATGGAGTCAAGCGATGACCATGACGCGGGAAGACGTTGTCGCGGTCCTCGGGCTGCCAGGCTGATTTACACGCCGCAGATGAGCGACATTGACCTGTACGCGCGAAACTGGAACGGCCGCTGATCACCCACACGAAGGCCGCTTAACCTTCGGCTTCCAGATGATCGCATAGCCCAGCAAAACGTTTTCAGCCAGTCGCTCATCCCTGAGCTGAGGCGGACTGAGGCGTTGCAGTCGGTATTGCCCCGGCCGGTGCCCGACTTGTTTCCGCCGCTCGGATCTTGATGTTACCAGTGAACGCAAGTAACGAAGCGGCCATTGCCCTTACGAGACATGCGGCCTGACTGGCGTTTCTTTCTTGGTTGGCATTGGTCGAGAACATCATAGTAGGCGACATTCCCACCTACTCGTCCAGTTGTAATCAATCCGCAATCCCTAAGATCAGCCGGCATCCGATTGGGAGAGAAAGCCAGATAATTTTCGTCGACTGTCAATCACGGCACCAGGACGGCAGCGCCACTCAATCTTCCTTGTCGCAAATCGTCTAACGCCTGATTGGCCTGTTCCAGCGGGCAGACCTTGGTATGGGTGAGAACCTGCGCGCGCTTGGCAATGGGAAAGAACTCTTGCGCGTCGCGCCGCGTCAGATTTGCGACCGACACCAGCTCACGCTCTTCCCAGAGTAGCTCGTAGGCCATCGCAGGAATGTCACTCATATAGATGCCGCCGCAGACCACCCGGCCACCTTTGCGCACGGCCCCAAATGCTCTCGGCACCAAGTCTCCGACGGGTGCGAAGATGATTGCGGCATCAAGCGGCTTTGGTGGTAGTTCATCCGACCCGCCAGCCCAGAACGCACCGAGCGATCGCGCGAATTCCTGGGCCTGCTCGTCACCGGCCCTGGTGAAGGCAAAGACCTCGCGAGCTTGCCAGATCGCGATCTGGGCGATGATGTGCGCAGCAGCGCCGAAGCCATAAATCCCAAGCCGCTTGCCGCCACCGGCTTTCTTCAGACACCGCCAGCCGATCAAGCCGGCGCAAAGCAGCGGCGCAAGCGACACTGGGTTAGCATCGGGGTCCAGGTCGAAAGCGAATTGAGCGTCAACAATGACATGGCTGGCGAAGCCGCCGTCGCGGGTATAACCTGTGAACTCTGGCTGATCGCAAAGATTTTCACTCCCTCCGATGCAATAGGGACATTGTCCGCAAGTGTGCCCAAGCCAAGGCACGCCAACACGGCGGCCGATCCTGGAACGCGCAACGTCCCTGCCAACGGCTTCGACGATGCCGACGATTTCGTGACCTGGGATGAGAGGCAGTTTTGGATGACGTAGATCACCATCCACGACATGCAGATCGGTCCGACAGACTGCGCATGCCTCGACCTTCAAGCCTATGTCACCCGGTCCGGGCATGGGATCGGGCTTGATGACCAGTTTCAAGGGAGTACCGACCCTTCCGAGCACCATGGCTTTCATGCCAACACTCCTGGGCATGCCGTAGATCTGGGGGCGCATCGCAATAGGCCCCGTTGACGATCCGACAATGAAGCGGCGATCCGCTCGCGAAGGAAAAGGAAAAGCTCATGCAAGCCGAAGACGCTGATAAGGGAAAAGTGCCCATAGAATAAACATAAAGCCCAACATCTCCGCTAAAGATCCTTGCTGTCAGGATCCCAAATTCTCCAGTGGGTGGGTGAAATATCCAGCCTTTCCTTTGTGGCCGATTTGATCCAGGCCGCCAGTACACGCCTGCAGGGAAAGACCAAGGGATGAACGCCGTCCCGGTCTATGACGGACAATTCCAAATCGCGATCAAAAGGGGCTGTCGATATTGGTTGCCACATATCGTTAGTCTTGGAGAGATTGGGGAAGACGTCATTGACGCAGGTCAATTACACCGGCGAGGTACCTTGCTGCCGCGCATAAGAATGCCTGCCGAAAGACCGTCAGGGATCGAGTTTGGGCGGTCACATTCCGCAGGCTCAGCCACTTCATCATCTCGATACTGCGCAGGCCCGGCATCTCGAACTGAACCTCGTGATTTGGGTCTAGACTCGCGAAATGATGCTCTCGGTGGTGAAGCTGACTTACCAAGGTCTAAATGACGAACTGCCTCTCCTTATGATATCAATGGCGCAATATCGGACAGTGCGAAATTCCGTTTGGCCCTAACGGGGTTCACCTAGCCTGCCGCAGCGGACCTGCGTTGGCCGTAAATCGCTTTGATCGGCTCGGAGTTGGGGTTAGGATGTCTCAAGGAATATCATGGACACCTTATTGCGCGTGCCAACATCGCCCACTTTCAGGATTTGCTCGCGCGCGAGACAAATCCTGAACAAAGGCGTGTGATCGAAGGCTTGCTGGCGCTAGAGCAGAAGAAGCTTGAGAGAGCCGAAAGCCAGGCTCGCGATCAGTCCCCCGTGCCTGGCAAACCAGGAAGTGTTGTCTAACGATCGCGTTGATGGCGCCGCAACGCTGCCTGAGGTCGAATAGCTTAGCGACCCGAACTACTTAGCCAAATATACACAGCTTGGCATACTGCTTCTCGGGAAGGTCTCAGCGCGCCAGACAGACGCGATGAGACGAATATCGGCGGCTGGCCGCAAGCCGTCAGCGAAGTGCAGGGTGCTGCCAACGCCAACGAATTGGCCGCAGGAATAGCCTCCAAATTTTCAGACAGCTTTGGTGGTTGTCTGCAATGCGTCACTCCCCAACGGTGAGAGGCGCAATCGCAGAATTGTGCCTGGCCGCAATGGGATCAAGCCATCCCGCCGATATCAGATCGTCCGACGAACTCGCGACGAAGCGTATTTGATGGAACTTGATAGCAAAGCGTTCGTTGGCCCTCAAAGGACGTGTGAAAATGGCTGAAGAACCCGCTGACCCCACCAACGTTGAAGACTTTATGATCCGGCGTTTGATGAAAGAAGGCAAAATCACCGAAACACAGGCCAGGCACCTGATTGCTTCCCTCGGCTACGACTGGTCATCGCTGTTACGGGAAGCCAGGTTTCTGGCGAAGAAACGTTAGCCAATCGCCGCACAGATGGAGTGAAACTGCTGGCGCAGTTATCTGGCGAACGCATGCTCCTCAGACCTGCTCGATCCGGCAAATTCAGTTTTGAAGACAAGCTCTTTCTGTTCACGTTTCCAGTTTTGTCGACGCATTCCGACGGCAAGGAGTTTACCCGACAGACCGGAACCGTGACCGGCCAATTCGGCCGTCCATCAATGCCGACTGGGCCGGCGAAGGCATCGTGACACTAAAAATGAAAGCCGGCACATTGTCTGCCTGATCTGCACGAAAAGCGAAGAGGCGGCGAGCCCTCCTTCGGAGGGCGGCCAGAAAGGGAGCCATTTTCGAGCCTTATAAGTTACGGCCTATGAGATGGAGAGACCGGATCCAGTAGTGTGGGTTCGTCGGGCAACTTGCCCTCCGGTGTAAGCTCATCCACAACCTTTGGGAGATCCACGGCCAGGCGATCGAGAATTTCCTGTCTGGACATGCCAGTTTGTGTGACCAGCGATTCCAGCGTCCCTTCATCGATTGCAGCTTCGACATTCTTGGGTTGGATGGGCTGATTTGCTCCCTTTCCCATCCAGGAATCGACGGCTTCCTCCGAGCCTGCATTTCTTAAGCGGTCCAGCAGATCGCCGAGCCCGCCACTTCCCGCTTTCAGAACTTGATCAAACACCGTTCCTTCCGCTTGGGGACTATTTGGGTCCGTGCTTGGAGGCGATCCGACTTTCTTTAGAATTTCGGCCAGCTTATCGCGATTTTGATATGCAAGGATGCCCAACGCTGCGAGCGCTATTCGTCCCAAGCCAGCCATTTCAATCTCCTATGGTTATTCAGGCCAGGAAGCGCCAGCGGCACCATTTGGTTCCATCAATTAACTCCTCAAAACCGAGAATCCCACAGGGGGCGGGGTGCCAACTCAATGCACGCCAGAGGACCGACGCGGACGCCACCGGCAGTGCCAAACTGATGAGATTTGTCGTCGCGACCTGCGCGCGGGCGAGGTGCGCATTTCCTCGCAGTTTCAATTGGCACCCCCTGCGCGGCCGTGATGAGTCTCATCGCGTCACGGGCCTTTAGCTTGGATCCAACTCAACGAAACACCTCCACCCTTGAGCCCATGTACGAGCGTCAGAAGCTCCAAAAATCCTATTGCATAGACAAAAGAAACGAGTTACGTTTTTATTGTCTAGACAAAAGAGTGTCTCCCTCTTGCGCGCCGCCGCAAGCCGGGCAGCGACACCACCACAAATGTCACAAGGGGAACTTGGATGACCGCATCAAGACGCACTTTTCTCAAGGGCCTGGCGGTTGCGCCGGCTTTATTCGGCGGTATGTCGTCGACAATTGCAGCCTACGCCCAGGAGGCCAAGGCGCTTGGCGACCTGATCGTTGCGATCGCCAAGCCGGCAGGAAATCTCGATCCGCACAAATATATCGGCCTGTGGGCGGTGCAGGATCTCATGTTCGAACCGCTCATGCGCTACGGAAAGAATGGCAAGATCGAGCCCGCACTCGCGACCGAGTGGGCCGTCGAGGACAATGGCAAGCTGCTGCGCGTCAAGCTTCGGCAGAACGTGACTTTCCAGGACGGCACGCCTTGGGATGCGGATGCCATGATGTGGAACCTGGACCGCTGGATCGGCAAGCCTGCCAATAACTGGATGAATTCCTCGCGGCTGTATTCCGGCCACAAGATCGTCGACGCGCACACGGTCGAGCTGCAGTTCAAGGAGCCGGTGCTCGGGTTGCTTTACGAATTCTCCTACGTCCGGCCGTCGCGCTTCCTCAGCCCGAAGTCGGTCGACAAGGATGGTAACTACCAAGTGCCGGTTGGAACCGGCCCATGGATCCAGGAAAGTGCGTCGAACAGCGAAAGCACCTTCAAGCGGTTTGATGGCTACTGGGGCGATCTGCCAAGCTTCGAACATATCGAACTGAAGGTCCTGCCGGATTCGCGCAGCCGCATGGCAGCACTTAGGGCGGGCGAGATCGATCTGGCGGGGGGCGACTACCTCGCCCCCATCAAGGCCACCGAAGCCAAAGCACTGGAAAGTGCCGGCATCCCCGTCACGGTGGAGACCGGAACGACGACGATCGTGCTCGCCTACAATCCGGATCGGAACGAAGCACTGAAAGATGTGCGTGTACGCAAAGCGATCAACATCGGCTTCGACAGGGCGGCGATCGGCCAGGTGCTCTACCAGAGCCTGGCCGAGCCGGCGGGCAGTCTGTTTCCCGCCAATGTTCCGCATGCCGGCAAGCGCTTTGAAGTCGCCAGGCGCGACGTAGAGGCGGCCAAGGCGTTGCTCGAGGCGGCAGGCTGGAGCGGTTCGGGGATCCGCGAAAAGGACGGCAAAAAGCTGTCGCTGGAACTGGTGGTCTCCGAAGAGCAGATGGCGGGCTCGCGCTCGCTCGGCGAAATCCTGCAGTCGCAGCTTGGCGAAATTGGCATCGACTTGACGATACGATCGGTCGATCATGCCTCGCGCCACAGTGACATCCCGGCGCGAAAATACGACATGGCGCTGTTCTACACCTTGGGAGCGCCCTACGAGCCGTTCGGAACGCTGGTCGGTCTGTTCTTGTCGACGTTCAACAATGGCGTCGACGGCAAGCTGTTCCTCGACCCGGCGAACCTCGACCCCCTGGTGCTGGCGGCTGCATCGGCGTCGGAAGCCGATGTCGAGGGTGCCACCCAGGCCGTCTATGACTGGCTCTATAACGAGGTCGCGATCTCACCGCTGTTTTACGCACCGATCATCTGGGCGCATGCTCCGCGGGTCCAGGGCTTCACGCCACCGTCAACGGAGTACGACCTTCCCTACAAGAACATCACCTTGAGCGCGTAGGGCAAATCCGATGCTTACACTCGTCTCGCGCCGGTTACGCAACTCCCTTGTCCTGCTCGTGCTTGCGACGCTGCTCTGCTTCACCTTGGTGGTGTCTGCACCGGGCAACATCGCTGTTCTGATCGCGGAGCTGCGCACCCCCAAGGCCACTTTTGCCGACATCCACAAGATCGAGCTTGAACTGGGTCTGAACCAACCAATCGTAACCCGCTATTCGCATTGGCTCACCGGCGCTTTGCAGGGAAATCTCGGAATTTCCTACAAGACCGGTGAGGATATCGGGCCGGCCTTGTCCAGCCGCCTGCCAATCACCGCTACGCTCGTGGCCGGCGGTGCGACCTTTGCGATGCTGTTCAGCTTCGTGCTTGGCTTTGCCGGCGCGCTTTGGCCCGGTCGTTTCGCCGATGTTGCCACCCGCACCATCGCCTTGCTTGGCGCGTCGATGCCATCGTTCTTTGTCGGGGCATTGTTGATCTATGGGTTGGCAGTACAGCTTCGGCTACTGCCGACCTTTGGCTCGGACGGACTTTCGAGCTGGATCCTGCCTTGGATGACGATCGGACTGTTGCCGGCCGCAGTTCTTAGCCGTGTAGTGCGTGTCGGCTTGGAAGAGGCGATGTCGCGGCCCTTTGCACTGACCGCGGTTGCCAAGGGTCTGACGCGGCGGACGATCCTTGTCCGCCATGCCTTACCTAACATTGCACCGACCTACATCAACGCACTGGGGGCCCAGACGGGTGCGATGGTGGTTGGCGCCGTTGTCGTGGAGCCGCTGTTCGCGCTCAAGGGCGTTGCCGACCTGTTCCTGTCGGGCGTTCTGTTCCGCGACTTCATGGTCGTTCAGGCGTGCCTGCTGGTCTTCATATCGTTCTTCATTCTCCTCAATCTCCTCGTCGACATCGGGATGATGTTCACCGATCCCAAGCTTCGGCGTCAGGGAAGCTGACCATGAAATTTCTTCGCGAATTCCTGTCCTACACCTCGAGCCTGCCCCGACTGGCGATCTGGGCTGTCGGCACCTTTCTCTTCCTCGGCATCTTCGCGCCATGGCTGACACCGCATGATCCTAATGCGCAAGACCTGCTACAGGCGCATATGGGACCGTCCTTCGCCCACTGGTTAGGTACCGACCATGTCGGCCGCGATACACTGAGCCGGCTGATCCTGTCGGCGCGAACCTCGGTTGTCGGCATGACCCTTGTCCTGGTGCTGGCGCTTTCTGTTGGCGTCACCATCGGCACGGTTGCGGGCTATCGTCGTGGCTGGGTCGAAGAGGGCCTGATGCGGATCGTCGATGTCGGGCTGGCGATGCCCAGCCTTATCGTGGCGCTGGCCGTCATCGGTATCTTCGGGACCGGCTACTGGAACATGATCCTTGCGCTGGCACTCGCCTGGTGGCCGGGAAGCGCGCGCATCAGCCGGGCGGTTGCGGTCAACGTCATGAACAGGCCGCACATCGAGTCCCTTCGTGTGCTCGGGGCAAGTCCGGCCCGGATCTATTTCCATCACCTGCTGCCCGCAACGCTGGGTGCCGTTCTTGTCTACGCGACGGCAGATGCGGGAGCAGTGGCCTTGGCGATCGCAACGCTGAGTTTCCTTGGGCTGGGCATCCAGCCGCCAACGCCGGAATGGGGTCAGATGCTCGTCGATGCCTTGCCCTATCTCGAGTCTTCGCCGCGTCAGGTCATCCTCCCAGGACTGGCGCTCACTCTGGCCGTGATCGGCTTCAATCTGCTGGGCGAATCCATTGCGCTGAACCGGGTACCCACACCGCTTTCCCGCAAGACCCTTCGCCAGAGGCGGATCACGGCAGCTGCATGGAAGAAGGCATAACCGGATGGCTTCGAAGGAAATCCTGAGGGTTTCGGATCTCTGTGTGGATCTGTTCACCCAGCGGTCGGTCATCCGGCCGGTCGACGGGGTCAGCTACTCTGTCGCTGCTGGCGAAACGCTCGCCATCGTCGGCGAGAGTGGCAGCGGCAAGACGGTGTTGAACTTTGCCCCTCTCGGCCTGATGCCGACGGGCGTCAATGTCGACCTGAGCGGCTCGATCCTGTTCAACGACACCGAACTGGTCGGCATCGCCGAACCAGCATTGCGAAAGCTGCGCGGCGGATCGATAGGAACGATCTTCCAGGATCCAATGAGCGCGCTTAATCCTGCTCGCACCATCGGCAGACAGATTGCCGAGGTGGCCGAACTGCATATGGGCTTGAGCTCCAACCAGGCCGAAAGCAGGGCGCTTGACCTGCTCAAGCTGGTCAGGATGTCCGACCCCGATGCGCGGTTGAAACAATACCCGCACGAACTGTCAGGCGGGCTTCGCCAGCGCGTGATGATCGCCATTGCCGTTGCCGCCGAGCCGAAGCTGTTGATCGCCGACGAGCCGACCACCGCTCTCGACGTCACCGTGCAGGCGCAGATCATCGCCTTGCTGAAGGACCTGCAGAAGCGGCTGAACATGGCCATCGTGCTCATCACGCACGACATGGGCGTAGTGGCCGGCATCGCCTCGCGTGTTGCCGTCATGTATGCCGGCCGGGTTGCCGAATACGGGCCCGTCGGGGACGTTCTGGTCGAACCGCGCCATCCCTACACGATGGGTCTGATCGATGCCATTCCGCGTGCCGACGATGCGCCCGGCTCACTGTTTCGCGGGTTGCCGGGCGCACCCCCGATATTGGGCGCACCTATCCCGGGATGCGCCTTTGCGCCTCGCTGCCACGCGGCAATCGAAAGCTGCCACATCAATCGCCCAGCGCTGGTGTCGACAGTTCAGCCGCTGGTTTCAGCCGCGTGCCCGATCATCAACAAGCACAATCACGGGGGCGCGTATGTCCAGCACTAAGTCAGTCCTGCGCGTCGAAAACCTCGTCACGAGGTTCAAGAGCGTCAAACGCGGCAAATGGGTCAAGGCGGTCGATGGCGTGAGCATCGAACTCCGTCCCGGAGAAATCGTTGGCCTGGTCGGCGAATCCGGTTGCGGAAAGTCGACGCTGGGGCGCTCGATCGTCGGGCTGGAACGTCCGCAAAGCGGCCGTATCCTGCTCGATGATATCGATCTGAGCGGCCTTGGCGGGCGCAAGCTGCGCGAGACCCGACGAGCGATCCAGTATGTGTTCCAGGATCCTTATGCCTCGCTCAACGATCGGCAAACGATCGGCGAGGCGATAACCGAAGCGCTGGTGATCATCGGGATTCACGACAGGGCACGGCAGCGCCGGCGGGTTCACGAGTTGCTCGACCAGGTCGGGTTGCCCGACACGGTGGCGGAACGTTATCCCCGCGAACTGTCCGGCGGCCAGCGCCAGCGCGTGGCGATAGCCCGCTCCCTTGCGGTAGAGCCGCGCGTTCTGATCTGCGATGAGCCGGTCAGCGCACTCGACCTGTCGATCCGCTCCCAGGTCATGAACCTGTTCCTGACCCTGCAGAAGGATCTGGGCGTCGCCTGTCTTTTCATCGCCCATGACCTGGCGCTCGTGCGTCAGGCCGCATCGCGGGTCTATGTGATGTACCTCGGAAAGATCGTCGAGCAGGGGACCTCGCTCGATGTCTACGAAAGGCCGACCCATCCCTATACGCGCGCCCTGCTTGCCTCGATTCCGAGTGCCGATCCGCGCATCGAGGCCAACCGCGAGGTTCCGGCATTGCTGGGGGACATTCCGAGCCCGACCAATCCGCCATCCGGCTGCCGGTTTCGAACGCGGTGCCCGAGCGCGATGGAGGCATGCGCTGCAGCCGAGCCGCCGACGGTCTGGGTTGGTCCCGGCCACGGCGCGGCATGCATAATTGCCTCCCAGATCAGGGCAACCGAGGTCGTGCCGCGGCCCGAGCCGCAACGCCTGCCACAGCAATTGTCGGCCTAGGCGCCGGCAACAACACCGACACTGATTCAGTCCGAACGACGGAGGCATCCAGGATGTTTTTGAACCGTGACACAGCTCATGCGAGCTCGCTGAAGAATGCGCCCGACAACGAAGAATTCTGGGGCGAGGTGCGCAAGACCATGGAGCCGATGTACACCCACACCCAGCTGGTCAACACCCGGCGCGGGTCGTCGCCGCTCGAAGTGCGCGACCGGGTCAGGTCGCTCGTCGACCTGTCGCTTTCCTATGAGCTCGATGAATACGAGCCGTTTCGGGACCTCAAGGAAAGTGGCTCCTCGCTTATGATCAGGCAGATGCTGGCCGACTATTTCGGCGGCGGTGCCGACGAGATCGCGCTGACGCGCAATGCCATGGAAGGCATCGCCACCGTCCTGAATGGCGTGACGCTGAAGCCAGGCGACGAAGTCATTGCGACGAAATACTGCTACGATTCAAACCTTGCGATCTTGCGGCAGCGCGTCGAACGCGACGGCATCGTGCTCAAGCTCGTCGATCTTCCCTTCGGTCGCGGCAGCGACGCCGAGTTCGTCAAAGCCTTTTCGGACGCCATTACCGAGCGCACGCGGCTGATCACATTTCCCCATGTCGTCGTCCGTACCGGCCAGGTCCTGCCTGTGAAGGCTTTGGCCGAACTGGCGCGCGCCAAGGGTATTTTCAGCTTCGTCGATGGCGCCCATTCGGCTGGGCATATCTGCTTTCGTCTCGACGAGCTCGGCTGCGATGCTTTCGCGACCTGTCTTCACAAATGGATGTACGGGCCGCGCGGTACGGGTTTTCTCTATGTCAGGCGCGACAAGATCGCCGACGTCTGGCCGATGTGGGCAAGCTGGTCGAACAAACCGGCGGACTCGATCGAGAAGTTCGAGGAGGTCGGGTCGGTGTTCAAGGCGCTGCCGGCGTCAATTCCCGATGCATTGGCGTTCAACCTTCAGATCGGTCAGGAAGAGAAGGCCGCGCGGCTGCGCTATATGCGCAACCGCTGGATGATCCCGCTGAGCAGGCATGAGAAGGTCACGATGCTGACCGACATCGACGCCGAGCCGGGCACCGGCTTTGGCGCATTCGTGCTCGACGGCATTGATCATGGACAGTTTGCCAAGGCGCTGCTCGATGAATTCAAGATCAACGTCTTGTCGTTTGCAATGGATGAAGACCCCTCGTTGAAGGGCATCCATGTGTCGCCGGGCCTGTCGAACAGTCTCGAAGAGATCGATCGTTTCGTCGAAGCGGCGCACATCGTTCTTGGCCGGGGCGGGCAGAAAGTTACGCAGGTATGACAAACAACCCGCGGTCGAGTCTGGTCAGCGCTTCCGCGCCCGTTGCGGTCACCAGGAAGGTGTCCTCGCTCATCATGCCGCCCCAGCCGGGGCGGTAGTAAGGCGCCTCGATATTGACCACCATGCCTTCCAGCAGCGTGACGGGGTTCGAGGCCGCGATTGTCGGGTATTCATGGCTCTCGATGCCGAGGCCATGCCCGACATGGTGACGCTTGTATTGTGGCAGCCCGCCCTGGCGGACGGCTGCCACGGCCTCATGAAAGAGCGCATCTGTGGTCATCCCCGGAGCGACCATGTCAGAGGCTTTACGGTGGCCCATCGACGTCGCCGCAAAGGCTGAGAGCACATCCTTGCCCGGCTCTCCGACGAAGGCGGTTCGCGCCGTGTCTGACCAATAGCCGCCGAAGGTGGCGCCGACATCGATGCGCACGATGTCGTTGGCACCGATCCGCCGCCGGGTCGGATAGGCATCGGCAAGGGCGCTGCGCTCTCCTGAGGTGACGACCACGAAGCCGGGCAAGCCGCCTTGCGAGATCATTTCGGCGGATATTCTGGCGGCAAGCTCGTATTCCGTCATGCCTGCCTTGGCATCGCGCAGGGCGTTGCCCAGAGCGACTTCAGTCAAGTCGGATGCACTGCGCAGAAGGCTTATCTCGAGCGGGTTCTTGACCGAGCGGGCATCGCGGAAAAATGCCGCGGTCGCGCGCGCGTCGATCAGTTGCAGCCCTTGTGCCGAAACGAGTGTGTGGGAGGCTCCATCCACGCTGTCGATGCCGAGCTTATGCCTGCCGCCGGCCAATTGCGCGACGGCAGCGGAAACAGCCTCATCGAACGTTGCGAACTCAACGACATTAGTGCCTTTGCGTTCGCGCAGTTCCTGGTCGTCGAAGAAGAAGTTGCCATAGCAAAAGTACCGCAAATCCTTGCCGACGGTCTCGGCGGCGGACCAGAGGTCGGCTTTTGGTCCGACGAGGATCCAGTCATCTGCAACGAAGACCACCGCCATCTTGAGCAGCCAGCTGGTGTCAAAACCCATGCTTTTATAGCCGCTGCAGTAAAAAACATGGTGCGGCTGGGCGGCGACCAACACGACGCTGCTGTCGCCGATCTGATTGAAGATGGCTTGCCGGTTTCTGCGGGCCAGCTCTTTGACGTCCACCGACGCGCCGTCCATCTGATCTGTTGTGCTCACGGTTGAAGCGGGTTGAATTCGCCCACAAACTCGTTGCGGTCGGCAGGGTAGATCAATTTTACCCAGGTGACCGGCATGGCGTCAGCCCATGTCTGGCGAAGCGACACCAGCAGCGGTGCGTTGGCCGCGACGCCGAGTTGCGCAGCTTGTGCTGCGGTTGCGATCTCGGCGCGGATGGTGTGTCGAAGCCGCGTGCATGGAAGCCTTGCAAGCAACCAGATGTTCGGCGTTTCGGCCTCAAAATCCGCATCCACCGCATCCGGGGCAGCCTGCAAACTGATGAGCCGTTCCTCCAGCACTTCGGGCTTGCCGAAACCGCTATGCACCGCATGAAGGCGCAGCAAGGGCGTGCCCGCTTCCACCTCCGGCCAGACAGATGTGTCAGCGCCGGCTGTGATGATGGACGAGCCTACCACCCGGTAAGCATAGGTCCTGCCCTTGGCTTCGATGTCTTGCCTGATATCGAGATAGCCGATCACCGCATGCGATTCAGTGGTTTGCGCAACGCGTGTTCCCTGCTTGCGCCGTCGTTCCAGAAGTCCTGCTTCGGTAAGCTTGGACAGCGCCTTGCTGACGGTTGCCCGGGTTGTCGAGAATTTTTCCAGCAGCGTATGCTCGGAAGGGATGCGGTGACCGGCGGGCCACCGCCCGCTCATGATCTCGGCACGGACCGCGCGTTCGATCTGCCTGTAGATCGGACCATTGCCGTCCAGCTCGATCGTGTCGGCCAGTTCAGTGTTGGTTTCTTGGTCCATCAACGTCCCGGCAACCCCATTGTAAATGCTCTTCAAACCACGCAAGCGTATTGTCTACACATAAGATAACATGCCGATTTCTGCAATAACTCCCAGACGCTTCGGAAGCGCGGCCGTATCCTCTTCAGAGAGCCCCGGCATGAGACTGAATTTGATCCAGCGGGCTTAGGCTACGTCCACTACAAGCTTGAACAGGCAATCTCCTGGCTCGGTTAGTGCGGGAGCCCGTTGGCAGGCAACGAGACCGGACTGCGCGAACTGCACCGACCTGGCAGGCTCCGACGGCCCAGCGATCGGATGGATTGTGCCGGCAAGATCTCCAGCTAGAACCTCGTCTCCCACGGTCACGGCAGGCTCGAAGATTCCCCTGACCGGCGCATAGGTGAAGGCCTGCCTGCCATCGACCCGCATGGATCGTGTTGGCCCAGCCGGCTCGACGACGGCGTCGGGAAGGATGCCCAGATGTTTCAGCACCCGCAGCATCCCGTTTCGGGCGAGCATTTCGCCCGGCCGAGACAGAGACGCCCCGCCACCGAGTTCGGTCGTCAGGGCAGGAATGCCGAGCGCCTGCGCTGTCGCCGACAGGGTTGTGGCGCCACCGCCGCCCGAACCGTCGCTGATCGAGCCGATGGGAGCGCCGAAGACATGCATGAGCTCGATGAGTTTTGCCGTCTCGGCTCCGGTCTTGCCGAGGCGGATCAGGCAGCAGGGGAGATAGAGCAACGAGGTGCCACCGGAATGCAGGTCGATGACGATATCGGCGAGCGGCAGCAGCACCTCTGAGACATAATGGGCGATCATGTCAGTCGGTGAGCCATTGGCGTCGCCGGGAAACATCCGGTTGAGATTGCCCTGATCGAGCGGCGAAACGCGCCTGCCTGCGTCGACCGCGGGATAGTTCAATGCCGGCAGGATGATGATGCGGCCGCGGAGCTCGTTTGCATCGAACTGCCGGGCGAGCTTGCTGAGCGCCACCTGGCCCTCATACTCATCGCCATGATTGCCGGCGACCAGCAGTGCGGTTGGCCCGGCACCATTCCTGATGCAGACGATCGGGATGGGGATAGTGCCATAGGCCGAACGATCGCTTGAGAACGGCAAACGCAGGCAGGAGATTTGCTTGCCGTCCTTGTCAAAATCGATGTCCGTCCAGATGCGTGTGTCGTTCGCCACCGATCCGTCCTCTCAATGCAGCAGCGTGTTGAGGAAGGACTGGGCGCGGGGATGACTGGGCGTCGAAAAGAACGTCATCGGCGAGGCCTGTTCGACAATGCTGCCCTGATCCATGAATACGACCTGGTCGGCAACCTCGCGGGCAAAGCCCATCTCATGGGTGACGCAGATCATCGTCATGCCTTCCTGGGCCAGCCCGGTCATGACATCGAGCACCTCCTTGACCATTTCGGGATCGAGCGCGGACGTTGGCTCGTCGAACAGCATCAGGCGCGGGTTCATGCACAGCGCGCGCGCAATCGCCACCCGCTGCTGCTGTCCACCTGACAATTGTGCGGGGTATTTGTCGGCCTGTTCGGGAATGCGGACCTTTTCCAGAAAATGCCGTGCCAGGCTCTCAGCCTCCTTGCGCGGCATGGAAAGAACTCGGCGCAGCGCAAGCGTGCAGTTCGACAACACAGTCAGATGCGGAAACAGGTTGAAGCTCTGGAACACCATGCCGGTCTGGCGACGGGCGAGGGCCGTCTCCCTGGCATTGTCGCCCAGCCGGACCGTGCCCAGTGTCACGGTTCCCTGCTGGTAGGCTTCAAGCCCGTTGAGGCAGCGGATCAAGGTCGACTTGCCCGAACCGGAGGGTCCGCAGATCACGACGCGGGAACCGCTTGGGATGGTGAGGTTGACCTCCTTCAACACATGGAAGGCGCCATACCACTTGTTGAGCGAGGTGATCTGGACGGCTGGTTTGTCGTCTGTGAGGGTCATGAAGCATCTCTATAACAGCTCGAAGATAGCGAGCTAAGTGTCTGGATTTGTGAGGGTGGGATCAGCCGTTGAGGTAAGCGGCCGGCCGCCTACCTCGCTGTCGGCCGAAGCAGCCTGTGTTCCAGCCGTTTGATGGCTTGCGAGATGACGAGCGCGAGACCGAGGAAGATGAGGCCGGCGACCGTCAGCGGCTCGGCATAGCGGTAGGTCTCGGAAGCAACGTCGAAGGCACGGCCGAGCATCTCCGGCACCGCAAGCACGGCCAGATAGGGCGTCGCCTTGAGGATGGAGACGAAGTAATTGCCCATGGGTGCTGCAATGTTGCGCAGCATCTGCGGCGCGATGACAAAGATGGTCATATCCATCCTGCCGATCCCAAGCGCCCTTGCGGCTTCCGCCTGGCCGTTGGGGATGGCATCGATGCCGGCCTTGAACACCTCGGCGAGATAACCGCTGTAATAGAGGCTGAGCCCGATCATGCCTGTGGCAAGCGCACCAAGGCGAATGCCGTAAAAGGGCAGAATGAAATACAGGCAGTAGAGCCAGACCAGCACTGGTGTCGCCCTGATGAAGTCGATCAGGAAGCGGACGAACAGCCCTCCCAGCCCGCCCGAGCGGCGGATGAGTTCAAGGCCAAAGCCGATTGCCGAGGCGCCAACGCAGCTGACTGCTGCCACCAGCAGCGTCATGCCGATGGCGCCAAGGATGGTCGGCACAGTCGACAGCGCAAAGGCCACATCAAACGCCACAACGCGCCTCCCTTGCCGGGTTGATGCGTCGTTCCACCCAGCGGCCGAACAGTGCGACCGGATAGCAGACGATGAAATAGGCGAGCAGCAGCGAGCTGTAGATCGGCACCGGGTCATACTCGATCTGCGAGATCTCCTTGGCGCGGAAGGTCATGTCGGTCAGCGTCACCAGCGAGACAAGCGATGTCGCCTTCACCAGCTGGATGAGCTGGTTGATGAAGGTCGGGCTCATCGCCACCAGCGCCTGCGGCAGTTCGATGCGCAACAGGATGGTGGACCGCGATAGCCCCAGTGCCTGGCCAGCTTCTTTCTGGCCACGGTCCAATGCCTGCAGGCCGGCTCTCACCGCCTGGCTGGCATAACCGCCAATGTTGAGCCCCAGCACCATGGCACTGACCGTCATTGCCGACAGCGCCAGTCCGGCCAGGGGCAAGGCGTAATAGAACACGAAGAGCAGGATGATGACGGCGGAGCTGCGCCAGAACTCGATGACCGACGTCACCACGAACCGTGCCGGGCCCGTGGTCATGTATTGGGCAACTCCAAAGATGAGGCCGAAGGGGATGGCAAAGACCAGGCCATAGAGCGTCACCAAAGCGGTGACGCGAAAGCCCTGCAGGATGCCGAGCCAGATCTCGAGCATGGTCATTTGCCGGCACCAGCCGTGCCGCAGAGCTTCTCGACGGTGACGGTATCAGGCACGACCTCGGTCTCGCCAAAGCCATATCTGGCCATGACCTTGCCAACCGTGCCGTCCTTTGTCAGTGCCAGAAGCCTTTCATCCCACAGTGCCCGCAAATCCCCGTCTTCGCTGCGGAAGGCGACAGCGGCATAGGTGGCCTGCTCGTCTGTCGTGACGAAGGGGCTGGCACTCTCCAGGCCCTTCAGCTTGCCGCTGGCCAGCAGCCCGATCACGGTTGGCGATGACAGCACCGTCACATCGATGCGGCCGGCGCGCAGGGCCGAGATGTTGGCCTCGATGTCGGGGAACAGCAGCATGTTGCTTTCCGGCACGCCGGCTACGGTCGCATTCCTGACCGACACGCTGCCGCGGCCGGCACCCATGATGATCTTCTGGCTGACGATATCGTCAAAGCCATGGATCTGTTTTGGATTACCAGTGAGCACGATGGCTGCGTCGTGGACCTTGAGATCGGGTGCGCCGAAGGCAACCTGCCGGCAGCGCTCCGGCGTGATGGACAGACCCGACGCCACCGCATCGAAGCGGCCCGCCAGCAGCCCCGGGATCAGGGCGCCGAACTCGGTGACCCTGATGTCGAGCTCCTTGACGCCAAGTTCAGAGAAGGCTGCCCGCAACAGGTCCGGGTGCCATCCCTTGGCCTCGCCGGTGGCTTCATCGCGAAAGCCCCATGGTGTCCGGTTGTGAATGCCGATGACGATCTTGCCCTCGCGCAGCACACGCTCCTTAGTCGTCTCGGCTAAGGCCGGACCACCCGGCAAGGCAACGATCAGCGCAAGCAAACCGCCCCACATGAATGCAAGCCGCAGGCTCACAGAACTTCTGAAGGTCATTCTCTCTCTCCCATTGTTGTAAAAGGTGCCTGCCCAGCCGCGGCTCCAGGGCACGCCTGATGCGTGGCCGCGCGTGGCATCGCAATCCCGCCTCCCGCAACCCTGCAGTGTTCAGCTTCGCCGTGGCTGGCTTTCGCGGGCTATGGTGCCGTCCGGCATGGATGCGCGAAGGCGGTTAGTCTCGCCGTCCCGGCCGCGATCCCCGGCGGGCTGGCGCCGGCTATCCGCCGGCAGCGCGTCTGCGCCGCTTTCGCCCAATGCCTGGAGATCCGCCAGGACCGACTGAATTTGCGGCCAGGGAAATGCCGATGTGTCGCCCATGTTCTCGCCACCGCCGACGATGATCTTCAGTTTGGCGATCACCCCGGCCAGTGATTGGGCGGCAGTGGCGGCAACAGCGTCGAGGATCTCTTCTTCAGCCTCAACGGCCTGTGCCTCGGCAGCACGGGCTCGTGAGTATCCGACCTCGTGGTCGAGCTCGTTCCAACGTGTCTGGTTATCCGCTGGCTGCGGTGCGTTCTGCTGGTCGTTCTCAGCTCCACCGCTTGGTTCAGAAGCCCTCAGGGCGTTCCTGATCCTTATCTCCAGACGCTGCTGCAGCCGGCACAAAACCACGGCCATGTGATGTGCCTGTTCCCATTCTTGGAGAAGGACCACGCATGGGTCGATGGGCACAAGCAAACGCGCGGCGAAGCGCTCAATGGGCGTAGCGCCAGTCATCGTGGCGCCACCTCTCGTATCGTCATCCACAGCACAGCTCTTCCTTCGTCCCCCTTGGGTGACGAAAGGCAAAGCTGTGGTATTGTCGGAATCAGCCATGATCCGAGCTCCAACCAGCTTGGGTTTGGTCAGGCTGGCCAAGATGTTCGCGCATCACGGTCAGCCGCTCTGAGTAGCCGGCTCTGCATCGAGTCGGCCTCAGAGAATTAATAGAAAAAATATCAACAAGCCCATTTGAATGTCAATAGAAAATCTATCAATCACTACTCGACAGGTGAAGGCGGCGAGGGCGCTCCTCGGCTGGTCTCAGACAGATCTTGCCAATCATTCTGCGGTTTCCGAGCCGACTATTGCTCGTTTGGAAGCTGAGGATGGCATTTTTGGTGGTCGCCCTGACACCATTGCAAAGATAATCAATGCGCTGGTGAACGCCGGTATCACATTCATCCCCGAAAACGGCGGTGGAGCAGGTGTGCGCCTTGTCCGGCGTGCGAAAATTTGACGGACACTAAGCAGCGTCCCACTGGCCAAGCGACAGCAAGCCGCGAGTATCGTTGGTTAGACTCGGATGGGACTTACCAAGCGGCTCACCTCGTCCGGAGGGCGCGCCAACTGCAGCTGGGCGGGTGGGGGTGAGCCGCAGCTGGCGCTAAGCTCATGTATTGCCTTGGGGAGGCGGCAGGAGCCTGAGCGCAAATTAGACACAGCTAACGCAACGTCAACCAACGCTAGCGTGTCTGGCGCAGAGCTGCCGCAACTAGCAAATGTCTGGGCATTCAGCGCTGATAATCTTAATCGGGCGCCTGCGCCGGCCGCTTCTCGTAGACCTGTACTCGAACCAAAAATCTCGAACGGAAATTTCCTGCTGGTACCGCCGCTGGAACCAGAGTGGTATCTTGGCGGTCTGACTACGCCTTGCTCTTCCTTCCAGCTTTTTTCACAGGCTTCTTATCGGCGGGCTTTCGACCGAGGCCAAGCTGCTTCGCCAGCTCCGAGCGCCTTGCCGAATATCCGGGAGCCACCATGGGGTAGTCGGAGGGCAGGGACCACTTGGAACGGTATTGTTCAGGGGTGAGCCCCAAATTACCAAGATGCCGCTTCAGGGTTTGATACTTTTTGCCGTCTTCCAGGCTGATGAGGTAACCGTCCGTGACAGTCTTCTTGATAGGCATCCGGGGTGTTAGCCGCTCTTCCACCGTCGTCGCCGGAGTGCCGAGCGTACTGATGCTGGAATGGATCTGCGCAATCAAGCCAGGCAGTTCTCCGGCCGGGACGGGATTGTTCGAAACATAGGCGGCCACAATATCGGCAGTGAGCTCAATCAGCTGACTATTGGGCTTTAGCAATACTTCAGTCATCACAATACCTCTGGAGAGTACCCGGCTACCGCGCTCCGGTAGCGGACTTTTGCCCCCAACGAAACCCGGGGGTTCCAAAAAGGTACGAGCTCTGCCGCCGTTGGACGACCGCTTCGCGCCTAATATCGGTCATTCGTCGGGCTTATGCCAATTCCTGAAAGCGGATGCCATTGCGAGGCTCCCGTGGCAGTACGCGCGGTGAAGAGGCCATTCGAGCGCGGCGCAATGGCAAAGGCATCGGGCACAACGGAGCGCTCCGCAGCTGCACTATTCTCGCGCTCGGGCTGCGTCGGCTCAGTGCGAGCGGGGGCCTGGACGAAATGCGGCGAGCAGCGCCACGGCAACGTTTCCGCGATAACAGGAGTCACAGGCGTAGACGCCCGCTTGGTGAGTAAACCGCCGTCGATCAGAGGGGAAAGTGTTGCGACAAAATAAGGGTTTCGGCCGGCAGGGGGTGGCCTGCGAGATAGGCTTCGTAGCGCGCCGGGGCCGCATTATGTGCGGCGAGGAAACCCGGCGACCCAATGCGATCGTGCAGCTCGCGCAGATAGGCGGTGCCCGCCAGGATGTTGTCGCGCGGATCGAACGGTTCCTGTCCGAGCGGCCATCGAGCGCGCGTTCATCCCAGGTGTTGGGCCTGATTTGCATCAGGCCACGCGCCCCGCCGTAGATCGGTAGCAAATCCTCCAACACAGCGCGGCGAACGGTCGCCGGTTCCGAAGCCATGCTCTGGTTGAAGATGGGCTTTGGCTTTTCCCTCGAGTGGACCATCAACGATCAGAACGATCTGTTCGCGCGCCTCCTCGGACTTCAGAAGGTTAACAAAGCGTGAAATGCGCCCCGTTCAGGAAGATGCGCGGCTCAAACCTACCTTTGCGACAAGCCCGGTTCACGACTTCGGCTCGCCGGCCAGGCCGTAGCGAATGAACCGCAGATATGTCGATACCACCCAATCCGGGAGCGGCTGAGGGGCGGTCGCGCCGCGCATGAATTTGAGGTAGATGTAGTCGCGCGCGGCGAACAGCATATAGACCACCACCTCCAGCTCCGGCAGGGTGTAGTCCTTGATTTGGCCCCGTTCCAGGGCGCGCTTCATAGCGGAGAGATATCGGCGTGCCAACAGATCGAAGTGAATCTCGAAGGCTTTCGGCGCCGCGACGTCCGCCTCATGCAGGATTCTGAAGAATTCCGGGTTCTCGACCAGATAGGAAAAAAAGGCCCTGAACCCCCTCTCTTCCACCTCGAATATGTCCTTCGAGCCCCGGACCGCTTTGGTGACATAGTCTAGCATCCCTGCGCCAACAGTCGGAAGCAGCTGATCGAAAAGGTCCTGACGATCCTCGAAATAGAGATAGAAGGTTCCCTGAGCGAAACCGGCACGTTCAGCGATGCGCGAGATACTCGTGCCCGCGTAACCGAATTCTCCCACCAGCTGCGCTGCCGCGCGCAGCAGGCCGCGGCGCTTCTCGTCGGCCTTCTCGGCAAGGGTCTTGCGCTCCTTGCGTCGGCTGGGGGTCACTGTGCTGGCCTTGGACATCACTTATTCCGTTTCTGTCTTTATGTGGTTCCAATTGCCCCAGTCGCCAGACGCTCGCGTTGGATGGCGTCGGCAATCTGACTTCTCAGGACGAACTTCTGAACCTTCCCTGACGCCGTTCGCGGCAATGCGGCAACGATCTCCAATCTCTCGGGGAACTTCTGCCGCGCAAAACCTCTACGATCAAGATAGGCCACCATGTCAGCCAGAGATATTGAATGGCCGCTTGCAAGGACGGCGAAGCAACAGACACCTTCGCCCAATCGGTCATGGGGCATCGACACGATTGCAACTTCCGCAATCGCCCCGTGCTCATAGAGAGCATCCTCCAATTCTTTGGCGCTGATGTTCTCGCCGCCTCGGATGATGAGATCCTTGCGCCGGCCCGTGATGACCAGCGCGCCATCCGCCCTTAGGATGCCGAGATCCCCCGTCCGAAAATATCCCTCGGCGTCGAACGCGTCGGCATCGTCTTCGGTACGGCGATAGCCGATCATTAATTCTGGGCCCCGCGTGAGAATTTCGCCTTCGATCTCCGGTCCCTGCGGCTGGCCGGCCTCGTCCACGACCTTCACATCATGACCGACGACATAGCCGTCGGTTTCCGCGGCAACGTCGGATCCGCGGACAGCTGCCCCGAGCGTGATCGTCGGGGCCTCCGTGCTACCATAGACCCTGAACACATTGCAGTTTTCCAAAGCAGCCGTCGCCCGGCGCACCAACTCAGGCGGGACGGGCGCTCCACCGCAGGCGAAGATGCGCAGCGACGGAAGGCGACGGCGCGCGACCTGGGCCTCGTCAGTCAGTTCTTTCAGGAATGGGGTCGCCGCCACCATGGCGTTCACACTATGGCGCTCGATCAGGTCCGCTGCCCTGGTGGCATCCCATGTCTCCATGAGAATCGTCGTCATGCCGACGATCGTGGGGAAGCCCATTCCATAGAGGTAGCCTGTGATGTGGGCTAGCGGCGACGGCATCAGCATGATGGAGCCACGGCCCAATCCCCAGATCCTAGCGGCCGTGTTGATTTCGGAGTCCAGCGTGTTGTGGCTGTGAATCACGCCTTTCGCCCGGCCCGTCGTGCCCGACGTGTACATCAGCAGCCGGGGCGCGTCAGCCGACAGGGAGACGGCATGGAAAGGGCCAGTCTGCGAGGCCACGATGGCAGAATATTCAAGTTCGCCTGCGCCGCGCACCAAAACGACGTCCAAGAGGCCTGGAACTCGTGGCCTAAGGCGCATCATCATTTCGAGATTGCGCGCACTGCGGAATGATTCCGCTATGAAGATGAGCTTGGAACACGCGTCACGCAGAATGAACTCGACTTCGGCATCCCGGTAGATCATAAGGATCGGGTTAGCCACGGCGCCAATCATGGCGATGGCCGTGTCGATTACGAGAACTTCCCACCAGTTCGGCAACTGATAGCTGACGACATCGCCGACCCCTACGCCGCGGCCAGCCATCCATTTCGCAAGCCGCTCGCTTTGCGAATGAAGCTCACCCACCGTTAGTTCGAAATCCGCGTCGATCAGCAATGCGCGGTCCCGGTCGGCCAGCAGTTCGCCTTTCAGAATATCGACGACGGTTTGGTCGCGCCATTCGGCATAGCGGCTGGTCCTTGGCGGCGCCTTCAGTGGCCCTCCGTCGAGAATCTGAGGACTGGGCATCTGCTCTCCTCCCAATTGCTTTGCTCAGGCCTTGGCCAAACCTGACCAATTGACGATGTTGTTGCGCTGAATTGCCGACGATCCTCCGATGATTGGCATCAGCAGGGCATCGCGGACATAGCGCTCCATGTCAAATTCCTTGACATAGCCGTATGCTCCCAGAATCGTCTGGCATTCCAATGCGACGGACTTGGCGGTCTCGGTAACGAATAGCTTTGTCATCGACGTTTCCACCCCGCATCTCTCGCCTTTGTCGGCCAGCCAAGCCGCATGGTACAGCATCAGCCGAGCGCCATGCAGCTGAGTCTGCATGTCCGCGAGCTTGTGCCGGATGGACTGATACGTGGCGATGCTTTTCCCGAACTGCTGACGCTCGCTGCTGTAGTTCCAAGCATCCTCGAATGCAGCCGTCGCTATCCCCAGACTCATCGCCGCCACTTCAAGCTTCTCGACATCGAGGCCGGATCCGGTGATCATCGACCATCCCCTGTTCCACCCGGCCTCCTCGCCGACGACGTTCTTCACCGGCACCCTGACATTCAGGAGACCGACATCGGTGGTTGCTGCCCCCTTCATCCCGAGAGCATCGATCGAGCGGATACTCACACCTGGTGCTGCGGAAGGAATCAGAACCAGGGACAGATTGTCGTATCGGTTTTCGGGCGCGCCGGTTCGAACCAGCGCATAGATGAAATCACAGAATGCGGCGCCGGAGCAGAAACGCTTCTCGCCATTGATCACCAGCTCATCGCCATCCCTGACGGCTGTCGACTTGACGCTCGCCAAGTCCGCGCCGATGTCCGGTTCGGTCCAGCCGTAGGCGAACAGAAGCTTGCCCGCAGCGACCTTGGGCAGCAGCGTCTGCTTCTGCGTATCCGACCCGCATTCGACTATATTCATTCCAGCATAGCAGGCCGCCATGATATAGGGCACCGCGACCGCGAGGCTTCGCTTTGAGAGTTCCTCAATGACGACCATGGTGGAGAGAATGTCACGGCCGATTCCGCCGTGTTCCTCGGGGACGGTCAGCCCTATGACGCCGAGTTCGGCGAGGCTTTCGAAAGCGTCTACCGGGAAGAAGTTTTCCTTGTCCCATCTGGCCGCCTCGGCCCGCGGCATTTTCTGCGCCACGAATTTTCGTAGCGAATCGCGCAGCATTCTCAGGTGTTCGGGTTCGCTAAAGTCCATATTGCTTCCTCGTGTGCTGCGCTCAGTGCCCGACAAAGTGAGGTTCGCGGCCTTGCCGGAACGCGTTGACGGCCTCCTGGTGATCGACGGTTCGATTGGACAGGGCTTCGTAGGAAAGACACGCGTCCATCATTGAATGGGCGAGCTGTTTCAAGCCGATGTTCGCGCAAACCTTGGTCCAGCGGATGGCCTTCGTCGCGCCCGAGCATAGCCGGCGGGCAAACCGGGCGACATGCTCTTCGAGTTCGTCATCGGCCACGGCGTGATTGATGAGGCCGATGCGCGCGGCCTCCGGCGCCTTCAACGGATCGCCGGTCATCAGATATTCCTTGGCGCGCGCATATCCGATGAGCTGCGGCCAGATCACGGCGCCGCCGTCGCCCGCCACGAAACCGACGCTGACATGCGGGTCGCCGATCTTGGCCGTATTCGCCGCGAAAATGACGTCGCAAAATAGCGCGAGCGTGGCGCCCAGGCCCATCGCATGGCCGTTGATCTTGGCAATGACCGGCTTCTCGCAGTCCAGAAGAGAAAAGATGATCTGCTTGCCCTCCTTGGCGGTTCTGTCAAACTCGTCAGGGTCGTCGATCATCTCCTGAAACCATGCGACATCGCCGCCCGCCGAGAATGCCCGTCCGGCGCCGGTAAGGATGATCACATCCACGGCGGCGTCTGAATTCAGATCCTGGAAGATGGTCGCGAGTTCGCCGTGCATGGCCTTGCTCACGGCGTTGAGCTTCTCGGGCCTGTTCATGGTGACCGTGGCGATGCGATCATCCACATCCACGATCAATTCCCTGTAATTGCTGTAAGGCATGATCCCTCCCCAAGTCCCTTCTGCTGGTCTGCTGGGGCAAGGACTAAGATTTGAAGCAATCGCTGTCAACATAAAATGACGAATGAGTCAGTCGTCATTTTGCGTTGACGACAACTACCGCTTCTGCCAGATTGCAGTCGTCGGAGGCTCGGATGTGGGCGTTCGTCTAGGGGAACTATCAAAAATAAAGGCCGCCAAATGGCATCGTTAGCGGAAGAGATCATCCAGTTTCACGGGGTCGAGAAGACCTATGACGGACACACGAAGGTCGTGGACAGCCTCGATCTCTGCATCGAGCGCGGCAGCTTTCTCTCCCTCCTGGGGCCGTCGGGATCCGGCAAGACCACCACCTTGATGATGCTGGCGGGATTTGAGGGGCCGACGTCCGGTGACATTCGCATGCATGGTCGCTCGCTGCTGGATGTTCCGCCGTACAGGCGAGGCATGGGCGTCGTGTTTCAGAACTACGCGCTCTTCCCGCATCTGTCGGTCGCGCAGAACATTGCCTTTCCCTTGCAGCAGAGGAGGGTCGGCAAGTCGGATGTCGCCATCCAGGTCAGGCGGGCGCTGGAAATGGTCAATCTGCCGAATATCGGGGCTCGCTATCCCCGACAGTTGTCCGGTGGCCAGCAGCAGCGCGTTGCGCTCGCCAGGGCGCTCGTGTTCGAGCCCGAAGTCGTCCTCATGGACGAGCCGCTCGGCGCCCTCGACAAGCAACTGCGCGAACACATGCAGATCGAGATAAAGCGGCTGCATCAGAGGCTCGGCATCACGATTGTCTATGTCACCCATGACCAGGGCGAAGCCTTGACCATGTCTAGCCGCGTCGCGGTTTTCCACGAAGGAAAGATACAGCAGATCGCGGTTCCGGAAGACATCTACGAGCGGCCCGGAACATCGTTCGTCGCAAACTTCATCGGCGAGAACAACCGGCTGGACGGCGTGGTAGATCATGGTGTCGACGGCGACTTCGTCGTTCTTCTCGGCAACGGAACCCGCCTCACAGCGTCGGCCGACACCCCGCTTGCGGCCGGAAGCAAGACCACCCTGTCGATACGACCCGAACGCATATCGATCAATCCCGGCTCATCGGTGAGAAATGTTGTTCCGGCCACGGTTCGAGAGCTGATCTATCTCGGCGATCACGTCCGGGTTCGGATGAGCGTGTGCGGAAACCACGACTTCTTCGCTAAGCTGCCGATCGGCAATGTCGATTCGTCGCTTCGACCGGAGCTTGAGATTTTGGTGGGCTGGAAAGCCGAGCACTGCCGGGCATTGGATCCAATGCACTGAGTGTGACGCCAAACCAAATACAAACATGAGAGGGGAATGAGAATGAACTTGAGAACAATCATGCTTGCTGCAGTCGTTGCAAGCGCCGGTCTCGCGGCTCCCATAGGGGCGGCCGCGCGCGATTTCACAATCGCCTCGTGGGGCGGCGCCTACCAGGATGGCTTGAGGGAGATCTTCTTCACGCCCTTCGGCAAGGCCGAGGGCGTGACGTTCCTCGAAGATACCTATCTCGGTGGCTGGGCCCAGTTCGAGGCGATGAAGTCGACAGGTGTCTACAACTGGGACGTTGTTCAGGTCGAGACGACCGAGCTTTTTAAGGGCTGCGAGGACGGCACGTTTCTCAAGTTGGATTGGAACAAGATCGCGCAACGTGGCGATCTCGTGAAGGGCGCGGCCAGTACTTGTGGTCTAGGCGCGGTGATCGCCGGACATGTTCTCGCCTTCAACAATGACAAGATAAGCGAAAAGCCCACCGGGCTGGCGGACTTCTGGGACGCCGCCAAATGGCCCGGTAAGCGCGGTATGAGAAAAGGCCCGAAGTACAATCTAGAACTCGCCCTCCTTGCCGACGGCGTTGAGCCGACCAATGTCTATGAGGTTCTGTCGGATCCGGCCGGTGTCGATCGCGCCTTTGCCAAGCTCGACCAGATCAAGCCGACGCTGCAGTTCTGGGAATCTGGCGCGCAGCCGATCCAATGGCTGACCTCTGGCGACGTCGTGATGGCGATCGCCTATAACGGCCGCGTGGACGGCGCGGTGAAGAACGGTCAGCCCATCGGCGCCGTGTGGAACCGGTTCACCTACGACATGGACCAGTGGGTCGTCCTCGCAAATTCTGAACACCAGGATGCCGGCTACAAGTTCCTGAATTTCTACATCGACCCGAAGCGGGAAGCGGCGCTGGCAGAACGCGTTGGATATGGCGTGCCCAACCAGAAGGCGACCGACTTCATTCCTGCGGACGGCCAGGCCAATCTGCCTCTCGGCGACAAGATGGCAGGCGGTCTCTTCGCCGGCAGCGACGAGGCAATGGCCTTTTGGCTTGATCACGACGAGGAACTCACCGAACGTTGGAATGCTTGGTCGAGCGCGAATTGACCGGTGTCCGACCGTCGGTGGACCAGACCATTGGTGAGAATTCAAGTGCACGCGAAATCGACCGAGATGACTGTCTCTCAATTTATCGCCGACCGGGGCGACGACAGACTTGAATCGGCATCGGGGAAGGCTCTGTCTGCCCGGCTGCGAGCGGGGCAGCGCCGAAAGATCGCGCGTGCGCTGACCGTCGCAGGGCCTCTTCTGGTCTTCCTGCTGCTTGCCTTCGTGGTGCCGCTGGCCTCGATGCTGTGGCGGGCCGTCGATAATGGCGACGTCAGCGCGTCGCTGCGCAACACGTCCCAGGCCCTCGCGGCCTGGGATGGAACCAGCCTTCCGGATGTCTCCGCTTTCGCCGCCTTGGCAAACGACATCCTGGATGCAAAGTCACGAAACGACCTGCCGCGACTGGCGACACGGCTGAATTCCGAACTGGGTGGATTTCGAAGCCTCCTGCTGTCTTCGGCCAGGAAGATGGAAGCCGTGCCTGCTGATCCGCGCATGGCACTGCTCGCCATTGACAAGCGGTGGGGCGACCTGCGTTTCTGGGTCGTCCTGAACCGGGAATCGGCGCGCTTCACCATTCGTAACGTCCTATCGGTTCTGGATCTCGAGAAGACCGCGGAGGGCTCAGTACAATCCGTGCCGAAAGAGCGGCGGGTTTACCTTGATTACCTGGCACGAACGCTGTCGATCAGCCTGACCGTCTCATTGGCTTGCACACTCATCGGCTTTCCGATGGCCCGCTTGATGGCCGAGGCGTCGTCGGGAGTGCAGAAGCTACTGGTCTCGGTTGTGCTTCTGTCCTTCTGGACATCGCTGCTGGTTCGGACGGCGGCCTGGGTCGTTCTCCTGCAGAAGGAGGGCATCGCCAACAGCTTGCTGCTCATGTCCGGTGTGCTTCACGATCCCGCGCAGTTGATCTTCAATCGGACAGGCGTGATCGTCGCCATGACGCATGTGCTTCTGCCGTTTTTTGCCCTGCCGCTCTATGGGGTGATGAAAGGCGTGGACAGGTCTCTTCTGCGCGCTGCCGCATCGCTCGGCGCGACACCCTTTCGGACATTTCTCAGCGTGTATCTGCCACTCACCATGCCGGGCGTAGTTGCCGGCTGGGTGATGGTCTTCGTGCTGGCGAACGGGTTCTACATCACGCCGGCGCTGGTCGGCGGCAACAAGGACCAGATGATCAGCGCGCTGATCGCGGATTTCGCTATCGGACGCGGCAACTGGGGCATGGCGAGCGCACTCGCGATTCTGCTCTTGGTCTGCATCGGCATCGTGTTTCTCGCCGCTGCGCCACTTCTGCGCCGCAAGTCACTCAATCTCGGTAGGGGCTGATGATGCGGATCAACAATGGAATCGACGGTCCTGGCGCGCAACTTGGAGGCCTGCTGTTCAAGCTGCTCGGATGGTTGGGCGTGCTTTTCCTCGTCCTGCCTCTGCTCGTCGTGTTCCCCATAGCTTTCAGCGAGAGCAATTTTCTCGGCTACCCCACGACCGGCTTTTCGCTGAAATGGTTCGCCTCGCTGATGGCGAGCTATCCCTGGATGCTGGCTCTGAAGAACAGCATCATTGTCGCCGTCTCGGTGACGATGATCGCCACGACCCTGGGAACATTGGCCGCCTATGGGCTGAACACGGTGGAGTTCCGCCTCAAGCCCTTGCTGGTCGGTATCATTGTCACGCCAGCGCTCGTGCCAGTCGTCATCGTGGCATTGGCAAGCTACTTCGCCCTGGCCCGGATAGGCCTGATCGGAAGCCTGCTGGCCGTAGTGATCGCGCATACCGTTATCGCGGTGCCGATGGTGTTCCTGACCGTATCGGCGACGCTCAAGGGCTTCGACCTCAATCTCGTTCGTGCCGGCGCCAGCCTGGGGGCGGCGCCCGTTACAGCGTTCCTCAAGATCACGCTTCCCCTAATTTCACCGGGCGTTCTCGCCGGCGCGGTCTTTGCCTTCGTCACGAGCTTCGACGAATTGATCATTGCGCTGTTTCTTACGGGGCCGGGGCAGATCACCATCCCCAGGCAGCTCTACAGCGACCTGCGAGACCAGCTTACCCCGTCTATCGTGGCGCTTGCCATTCTGCTGAGCGCCGTTTCGGCTCTGATGATATGGGTTGTCAACCTGCTGCAGAAACCCGGCAATAGGACGCCGCTTACGGATTGCGACTAGCGGTTCCGGCTCGCGAAGCCTTGAGGCAATTCTGGAGGAAGAGACATGCAGGATCGGGAGCGGCCTATCGGGCTCGCAAGTGCAAGGGAGGGGGAGACGTCCGGCGCGAACGCAGGCTCTTTCGCCCCGGTTTCGGAGGAGGTCTTCGATGCATTCATGAAGACGGCGGGCCTCAATTTCGAGGGTGATCGCAGAAGCCGGATCCATCGTGACACGCGCTATATCCAGATGATGCGGGCGTCGATCTGGGAGGAGCAGGTTGCCGACTCTTCGTTCGAAGGATCGCACGAGTGAGTTTCACAGCGTTGACCATCTCAGAGGCCTCGCGGCTGATTGCGAGCAGAGAGCTTTCCCCCGTCGAGCTGACGCGCCTGTGCATAGAGCGAGCTAGGCAATCCGATGCATGTGTGAACGCTTTCGTGCTGCTCATGGAGGAGCAGGCACTTTGGGAGGCGGCCCAGGCCGAAGCCGAAATTCTGTCAGGCCGCTATCGAGGGGCGCTACACGGCATTCCGCTTGGTCTGAAGGACATTATCGACGTCGAGTCGGTCGCGACCACGGCATGCTCGCTCCTGCTTAAGGACAACATCGCACGACAGGACGCGGCTGTTACCAGCAAGCTCAGATCTTGCGGGGCAATTATCCTCGGCAAGGTCACGACGCATGAATTCGCCCTGGGCGGCCCGTCCTTCGATCTCCCTTGGCCGCCGGCCCGGAATCCCTGGAATCCCGAGCATTTCACAGGGGGATCGAGCAGTGGCTCCGCCGTCGCGACTGCTACCGGCATGATCCTTGCGGGTCTGGGCACAGACACCGCCGGATCGATACGCTTTCCGGCGGCCTATTGCGGAATAGCGGGCTTCAAGCCAACCTTTGGCCTCGTCTCGCGCCGCGGCATCGTCCCGCTCGCCGAAACACTCGACACGGTTGGGCCAATGGCCTGGACCGTCGAGGACTGCGCCATAATCATGCAATGCATTGCCGGATATGATTCCGGCGACCATGGTTCCGTTCAGGTCGATGCACTCAACTATACGTCGACGGACTGCCGCGATCTGAAGGGGCTGAAGATCGGTGTCGTCAGGCACCATTTCGATGAGGACACGCCCGTCGCATCGAATGTCGCTCATGCGATGAACGACGCGATTTCGATCATTGCGGGGCTTGGCGCCAGCATTCGCGAAGTCAGGCTCGACCCGCTCTCCGACTATTCTTCGTGCATGCTCGCCATCATGCTGATGGAGGGTTTTGCCGCGCATCGGACGTCGCTCGTCGGGTCTCCCGAAAAGCTCGGAAGCATTTTCCTTGAACGTATGGCACTCGGAGCGGTCTTCACGGCGGCGGATTACATTGAGGCGCAGAGGAAACGTCGACTGCTCAAGCGTCGACTCCTCGATTCGCTTCAAGGCTTTGACGCCGTCGTAACCGCCATCACGGGGTCCGAGGCGCCGAGCATAAGCTCCGTTAGTCCGTATGCCTCCTACGACAAGCCTCTCTTCTCGGCGCCTTTCAGCGTCGCGGGTATGCCCGCCCTGTCGCTCTGCTGCGGCTTTTCCGAAGCGGGGCTACCGCTGGCCATACAAATCGCAGGAAAACCCTTCGACGACCCAGTCGTGCTTCGTATCGGACGCGCTTTCGAGGCTGCGACATCCTGGCGAGACCGGAGACCAAAGATCTTCTTTCCGTACCCCGAATGTTAAGAGGCATCCCGATGGAAGTCAGCACCACACACGACATGAAAGCGGCGATCACCGCTCTCGAAAATGCCTATGCGGCCCGACGTCCGCTGAGTAAGAGTCATATTCATCACGCCAGCAATTCTCTGCCGGGCGGAAACAGCAGGACGGTATTGTTCTTTCCCCCCTTCCCATTCGTAGTGGAGAAGAGTGAGGGCTGCCGCATCCGGGATATTGATGGGCACGAATACATTGATTTTCTCGGCGAATATTCGGCGGGTCTGTTCGGACATTCGGATCCGACGATCAAGGCGGCGCTGCTCGAGGCGCTTGAGGGCGGATGGGTTCACGGGGGGCACATCGCCAATGAGCGAAAGTTTGCCGAAATCCTTTGCCGGCGATTCCCATCGATTGAACGGCTTCGCTTCTGCAACTCCGGCACCGAAGCGAACCTCATGGCGATCGCGACCGCCCGAATCTTTTCAAAGCGCAATAAAATATTGGTGTTCAGGGGCGGCTATCACGGCGGCGTGCTCATCTACAAGACTCGCGATGTTTCGCAGAATGCGCCGTTTCCCGTCATTATCACCGAGTACAATGAAGCCAGCGCCGCCTGCAAACTGATCGACCTGCACAAGCATGAACTGGCCGCAGTTCTTGTCGAGCCCTTTCAGGGATCTGCCGGCTGCATCTCGGGCGATCCCGAGTTCTTGCGAGCATTGAGAACCGCCTGCACGGAAAGCAACGTCCTGCTGATATTCGATGAGGTGATGTCCTCACGCTTGTCTGCCGGCGGCCTGCAAGAGGCGCTGGGCGTCATTCCTGACATGACGACAATCGGCAAGTATTGCGCTGGAGGCCTCCCGTTCGGTGCTTTCGGTGGACGCCAGGACATCATGGAGCTCTACAATCCATTCAAAGCGGGGTCGCTGTCGCATGCCGGCACTTTCAACAACAATGCGCTGACCATGGCTGCAGGTGCGGCCGCGATGGGAAAGGTCTATACCGTCGACCGGGCCTCTCGCCTCAACAAGGCAGGCGATAATCTGCGAGGCTGGCTCAACGAACTGACACAACGCCATCGGGTGCCGATGCAGTTTGTCGGTTGCGGTTCGTTGAACAATGTGCACTTCACGTCTAGGCCAATTCGCAGCGTCGCCGACGTGGAGCAAAGCAACGCCTTGGCGAAGCAACTCTTTCACCTGTTCCTCCTCAGTCGCGGTTGCTACGTGGCCCGACGAGGAATGATAAACCTCTCCCTCCCTATGACGTCAGAGGAATTCAACTTCCTGATAGCGACGGTCGAGACTTTTCTTGTCGAGTATGGTGCCCTTCTTCGGGCATTGGGGGATCAGTGAATGGATCAGTGTGCCACATCGACAGCGACGCTCGAGGATTTGCTTGGCACCTGGCGCCTTCTCTCCGTCTCCTCTTGGAGAGACGATCAGCTCCATGACGCACATCCCTATGGTCATTTCCCGGTCGGCTTCATACACTACCTTCCGGATGGGCGCATGTCTGTGATTATAGCCTACGGCCAGCGCCCTACACTCAGCGGGGACCGATTGGACTCGTCAGTAGAGGAGCGAGCTGGGGCATATTCGAGTATAATCGCCTATGCCGGAACCTATGAGCTGGTGGGCGGTACGATCGTGCATCGGATCGAGGTTTCCGCATACCCAAATGAAATAGGATCTAAACAAATTCGCCACTTTCACATCGCTGACAATCGAGTTCATCTCACCACGGTTCCGCTCCGTCGCGGCGGTATCCCCACAGTCTATAAGTTGATTTGGGAGCGATAACGGGCAACCGTCGCTGAGGGGCAATAGTGACAGAGAAATCTGGAATAGGCGGAGCGCCAACCATCGACATGGCTGCGGCGAACAGGGTGCCCGCGCGCGGCGAGGAATTGGTGCTCGTGGTAACGCGGTTCGAGTACGCGCTGAAGGAGATCAGCTATGGGAAGATGGGGGCTGGCGGAGCCGTCGAAGCCAAATGGGACGAGTTCGCGAACAAAGAACTGACGTCCGATTTCTTGAAGCACGTTCGAGAAAACAACATTGCCCCAACCATCCTTAGCAAGCCGCCCACCAGGCAGATCCTGAATGGAAGCTCGCTTGACTGGGAAGCAACCGCACCGCCGACTGACATTCAGTCGCTTTTCGGTTCTGTGCGCCGCGTCCGAAACAATCTTGTGCATGGCGGCAAGTCAGGCGACAAAGACTCTGACCGAAACAACCACTTGGTTGCTGAGGCCATCGCCGTTTTGATGGAAGCGCTCCGGGCGCACGCCGATCTAAGGGAAGTGGTAAGTCCTTCTCTGCCCGGCATTTTCTGTTCGGCCCGCGGGAGGCGATGCGCCATTCAGTTTCTTACGTCGTCACCCGCTGCGTCGGTCCAGGCTTAATGTGCCGACGAACCACTGCGGCTATGTGGTAAAGGCTGTGCGACTCCAAGTCTTGAGCTAACGCGGGCAATTGGTACTCGCCTCCGTTCGACTTCAGGAAATCTACAAAAAGCTCGACAAGACTCTCCACCTGCTCGGGCGCAGCGGCGACCTGTGTACGCAGCCGTTCCGACAGATGACCGATCTGAAACGGCGCTGCCGGCTTAGATAGTGCAGCGGTGGCCTTGGACTTGTTCTTCTTTCTGGCCTTCGCGTTCGCATTTCGCATCGAGACCTCGGTATGGGTAAGCTCGATGACCTCTTTGGTTTTGCCCTTGCCCCTACTGATCTTGAGGTTCGCGCCGCTGTTCGCAGCGATCTCCAGCAGTCTCGCGGGCGAAGCGTCCATCGGCGGAGTCAGCGCTGCCTGTGTGACCTCCGGACCCTTTAGCTGCTCTTTCAGATATTTATAGAACTGGCCCATGCGCTCAGCCGCTTCGATGATCACCAGCGGCGCAGCGATGACAGCAACCACCTGGTCAACGAATTCCAGGAGTGTCGAGCCAAGTTCCAGTCGGGAGAGTACGAGGGTAGAACCAGTTGTCCGGCGATAATCAGCGCCAAGCTCACGTACAAACCGACCCAAGCTCTTCGGCGCCGATAGGTCGCTCATTTCCTATGTCAATGTAGAGTTGTGGCTCCGGTTCCGGTATCATTTCCAGCATCGCCATGAATTCTCTCCCCGCTAGCGAGAAATGCTAATGGCACAACGGTCAAATGCAATGAGAAATCAGTCCATCCCACACCTGCCACGCTTAACGCCCCCGGCGATGCCGACCCACTCGGAAATAGTGGCGTGCGTACAAATGCCCGCAGTGTGGCCATTGCATATACTTGCGCCGCAAGGGACCGCTCGCCGATGATTGACGACGACGAGATCGATGCCAGAGCAACGGAGATGGGTGTCCACGTCGCCAACGTGGAGCGTGACTACGTTTTCGGTTGGCTGCTAAAATGCTTTTACGAAAACGCCTATTTAGGCCCGCTCCTGATCTTCAAGGGCGGGAACTGCATGAGGAAAGCCTATTATCCCGCCATACGCTTTTCTGGTGACCTCGACTTTTCCGTCCTTACCGCGATCAACCCGGAGCGATTTCAGCGCGAGATTAACGCGGCCTGTGCAGCGGCGCAGGAACTCAGCGGCGTCACCTTCGATTTGGAAAGAACAAGCTTCAAGCCGGACCGGATGCTCGATGCCGAACGGCAATCCTTCAAGGGCCGAGTCTACTTCAAGGACTTCTATAACGAGCCGAGCGAGATAACGATCTCGGTGCGTCTGGACATGACCGAGTATGACCGGGTCTATCTACCGACGGTGACCCGCGGTCTCATCCATCCCTATTCCGACAAAGCGGACTGCGCCATCGACCTGCGCTGCGTGGCGCTCGAAGAGCTCATCGCCAACAAACTGAAATGCCTTATCCAGCGTCGACACTCGTTCGACCTGTACGACCTCGTCTACGCAACGTTCTTCGATCGTTCGATCGAGATAAGCCGATCGCAGGTGCTGCGGACTTTCCTTCAGAAGACGATTTTCGAGCCGAGTCCTGGTGCTGCCAAAGGAATTCTCCTTGGCCTGCCGATGGCCTTCTTCAAGGGCGCATGGAACAAGTATGTCGCGCCGGTTGGTGGACGAATGGAGTTCGACAAAGCGGCTGAAGGATTCAAGGCTGCCATCGAAGAGATTTTCGGGACGGCGGGCGGCGGGTTGTGGGACCACGAGGCATTCTACCCCGCCGAGCTGCGCAACCTGATCATGGAGGCCGGGAGCGGAAAGCGCATCATGGGCCTGGTCTATGATGGCCGCGCGCGTGAGGTCGAACCCTACGCGCTTTCCTACAAGCGTCCCAAAGGTGGTCCCGCGTCTGAATACTTCTACGTTTGGGATTTGACGGGTGGCGAAAAGACGCCGCCGGGCTGGCGATCCCTCTTCCATCACAAGATTGACAGACTGGAGCTGACCGAAAAGACCTTCGAACCGCGATACCCTATCGAGCTTTCAAAGGCAGGCGAGACCGCGCAGAACGAATATTTCGGCAAGCCGTTTTCGACAAGTACACCGCGGCTACGCAAGCGCAGGACACGACAATCTACTCCGTTCCGCGCTTTCGGCGGGCCTTCCTATGCGGTGGAATGTCCCTATTGCCAGAAGCGCTTCAAGCGATCGACGATGACCACGGCTTTGAACCCGCACAAGCAGGACAACGGCCTTCCGTGCTATGGACGGACTGGTTATTTCGTCTGACAGCAGCGGCTGTTATGCCGTCGCTTCAAGACCGTTCGTCCGTGGCGGCTCGCGGGATGCGCCATCGTCATTGGAGGGGTCGTCCCTCTATCCGCCAGCTGGATGTCGGCTTCTGGGCAACAGATAGCCTGACCTGACCGACTGGAAGGGGGTCGGAAGCCGTCGTTGAGATCAGCCCGCGCTTAACGGCAGCTATGCGATCCTCGACGCCCATAAGCGGACGGTCTGGAAACGGCCCCAAAACTGCCTGCCAACAATACGCCCTCATCTAGGCTGTTGGGGCTTCGCCGGCGCCTGAAAGGAGCCATTGCCGGCCGCGACGCAAGGGGGAGCGATTGGGTCTGAACCAGACACCCCCATTCTGCGCAGAACCCCATGGTTGGCATTGTTATCACGGGCTTCCATCTGGGTCTTGGAGGATGCGTCAAATCTTGCTCATCGCATCTTCATCGGTCGCCATGACATAGCTTTGTAGCGTCGGACCAATCGCGCGCACAATTTCCGCCTGGGACAGGTCAACCACAGGAGGCAGCCTAAGGATGTAACGGCACATTGCCAATCCGAGCAATTGGCTGGAGACCAGACCGGCACGCCTGGCTGCTGTCGCGGGATCCCCGACGGATGCCACAACCGGGCGAACTTGCGCGGCGAACACTTCCCGCATTTTTTCGGCTGCAAACTCGTTCGAGGCCGCCGATCGCAACAACACCGTCATGCCGCAACTGCTCTCCGGCCCCTCCCATAGGTTCAGGAAATGGCGGACCAACGTCTCACCGATAGCTTGACTGTCGACCACCTGTAGCTGGGGGACATTCAGCCTGATCGAGGCAGCGCGGGCAAAGAGCTCCTCCTTGCTGCCAAAGTAGCGGATCACCATCGCCGGATCGATCGAAGCCCGGTGCGCCACATCGCGCACCGTCGCGGCCTGATAGCCGAACTCCATAAAAAGTTCGCGGGCTGCCTCGAGGATTGCGGCCCGCGTTCGTTCGGACTTGGTTGGTTTCGCGGTCGGTTTGTTGCCCATGTCATCTATATGCCAACAGCTGTTGACAAATTCAATGGCATTCGTCATAAGTCAACAATCGTTGATAAAAATGATATCCAAGGAGGAATTGAAATGCTCCCCGATCATACGGACATCATCATCATTGGTGCCGGCCCCACAGGCATGGCGCTCTCGATCGCCCTGCATCAGGCCGGCGTCGATCATCTGCTGGTCGACAAGCTCGATCAGGGTCAAAACACATCGCGTGCTGGTGTCATCCATGCACACACTCTTGAGGCGCTAACCCGCTTGGGCGTGACCGATCGGATGGTTGAGCTTGGGGTGAAAGTTGACCGGTTCGCGGTCAGGGATCGTGACCGCGCACTATTGAACCTACGCTTCGGCAAGCTGCCGACCAACCATCCCTACCTCTTGATGCTGCCTCAGAACTTAACCGAGCAGGTGCTCGCAGAGCGCATCGCGGCGCTCGGCGGATTTGTGCATCGAGGCTTCACCGCCACCGGCGTGCTTCAGGATCGCGACCAGGCAATTGTGACGCTCAGCAAGAATGGCGTCGAGCACAGGATATCAGCCCGCTACGTGGTTGGCGGCGATGGCGCACACAGCGTTGTGCGGCAGGCGACCGGCTTCGATTTCGAAGGCGCTACCTATGAGGGTTCCTTTGTGCTGGCCGATGTAAGTTTGGAGTGGCCGCTGACCGAGAAGGAGGTCTCACTTTTCTTTTCGCCAGCGGGAATGGTGGTTGTCGCACCCTTGCCGGACGGGACGTTCCGCGTCGTGGCTACCATGGATGATGCGCCGGAGCAGCCGCAGATCGCTGATATCCAGCGCCTACTCGAAAGCCGCGGTCCAGAACGTGAGCGCGCCAAGGTCACCGCACTGAGCTGGAGTTCGCGTTTCCGGCTGCACCATCGTCTCGCCAGCTCCTATCGAAAGGATCGCTTATTCCTCATGGGCGACGCTGCCCATGTTCACAGCCCCGCCGGTGGCCAAGGCATGAACACTGGCTTGGTGGATGCGGTGGTACTCGGAGAACTGCTCGGCGATGTGATAAACGGCATCCGGGAAGAGGCAGCCCTCGACCTATACGAAAGACTGCGCCGGCCTGCAGCGGAGAAGGTGCTGAGCATCGCTGGAACAATGACGGGCATGGCGACCACGCGCGGCCCAATCAGACGCTTAATTCGCAATATGATGCTGTCGCTTGTGAACCTCAACCCGATTGCCAGGCGGCGCATTCAGATGAACCTGTCGGGCCTGAGCCGTGCCGCTTCGGCCCAGCTACCACCGGCGGCTGTCTCTGCCGCGCGTATCGACGACACCACCGACGCGGCGCGCGTTCGATCGTTCAAAGCCGCGGCCTGAACGCGGCAATCTTCGACAGAGGCACGATACGCCGTCACCAATGCAGTCATCCTGGCGTGTGTATCGAGACGGCTCCAGCGCGTTCATTTATCACGGGCGCCCTGAGGCGCCGCACAGAAGCAGCGCCGGGCAGCTGCCCATGGAAAGCAGAGCGACTGGGCAGCAACGAGCCAGCAACGTTGCTGTGCTGCCCAGCAGGCGGTGCTCATGTCCACATACCGCAGGCCTATCGTTCCTCGTTATTGCGGCGATGATGAGCATCTATCTGAGGACGTTTCAGATACAACCTGTTGGCGGCTGCGGTTGCAAGGTTGCGGAACCCATAGGTGTATCAGATCATATCAGCGAAAAATAATCAGTTAGCTCAATCCGACTGTAATCACGCTATGGCACGTGCTAACGGACTCGGTGCGACGCCAGCGGACCTCGTCATCGACACGAACGGCCAAACCTTGCAGGCAGAAAGCTGCTGCTGAGCTGAGGCCGACTTACGCATCGCCTCACGTGATCGGCAGCAAATGCGCCTCCATCGCTGCCCATAGAGGCCAGCTTTGCCACTTCCATAAGGCGGACATTGCCGCGACCGCTAGAAGTCACTGTCGAGCCAGAAGCGGTCGTCGAGCGGCCCCCCCCCGGCGCGCTCGGACAGACTGCATGTGGCAGGATCAGCCAGAGAGCCTGCAATTCACCTGTTGTGGGGCCAAGCGGAAGGCAGGCTGACTACGTGGTTCGCGCCCAGGCAAAGTGATAGTCTATTTCGCCGAGGGGTGGCGCGCCGCCGGAGGAGCTTAGCTTTCTTGGTCATGCGCAACAGGGGTCAACGGTATGGTGACGCAGATTTCGAGGCGCCCGCTCGTCAGCTTTTTCGCGCTCGCCTTCGCGCTGACATGGCTGTTGTTCCTGCCGTGGATGGCGACCGGTGGCGAGGGCATACCTTGGTTCACTTTCGGCCCAGCGCTCGCCGGCTTCGCCATCGCGGCGCTGACTGAAGGCTGGGTGGGGGTGAGGCGGATCCTGGCCGCGATCGGGCGTTGGCGGGTGGCACCCGTCTGGTACTTGGTAGCGATCGGGCTGCCGCTTGCATTGCAGCTTGCGGCAGTGCTCGTAATCCCCATGTTCGGTGCGGCGCCGCCCAATTGGAGCTTGGTCCCACCGTTCGGCGAGATCGTCGCCTGGGTAGCGATTTTCCTGGTGTTCAGCGGCCCGCTCGGTGAGGAGCCGGGCTGGCGCGGTTATGCGCTCCCAAAAATGCTCGAGCGGCAGGGGGCACTGGCGGCGAGCCTAATGTTGGGCGTGCTCTGGGCAGCGTGGCACCTGCCGCTCGGGCTGGTGGGTGACCTGACAGTCTACGGTTCGATCCACGCGGTACTCGCCGCAGTGGTATTCACCTGGCTCTGGCAGAACACCGGCAGCGCGCTGTTGGCGATCCTGATGCACGCCTCGCACCAAAATAGCGTGCGCTACCTTGGTCGGGTCTACGAGGGTGCCGACCAAGTGCAGCACCAGTGGATCGCCGTCGCACTGTGGGCGCTTGTCGCGCTGGCGATCGTCGCAATCCACGGCCGGGAGCGCTTCGCGCCGAAGTCCGCAGCCTGAGGCTGCGCGCGGCAAGATTCGAAGCCGGTCGTTCGTCGAACGGTCGCCCTGGGCGGGGTGACCGCTGGAGCGGGTGCAGAGCTAGACCGGCAGCAGGGCGGATTTGGATCAATCTGATGTGCGTCCTAAGTTCACCCCCGCGAAAGCGACAACTGCGCCCGCGGCAACATCCTGCAGAGAGTAGGAAATCATCAGCGGGCGCAAAGTGCCAACGACCGCAGGCATGATGGGCAGCATGACTTCCCGGTGTTGACGGCAGCATGCTGCGGCGAGGATGCCCGTTCCCAGTCCGATTGTGTGGCGCTCCCTGTTTCAACCTCGTGGCTGGTTCGCCATGTCCGGTATCCGTGCACTTGGCGCCGGGATGTCTGCTTTCGCGGTCTGTCGACCGCAAGCCGCCAGTCCGGTCACGGCCCCTTGGTAGCCCAAACGGCTCCCACAACGCCAGTTGAGCGCTCAAACCGGCGAGGGGTCTGCAAACTGCGCCTGCTATGGGATGTCGTAAGTGGTTACGTGAGGCATCGCCCCGTATGGCGCTCTCAACCTTGCCAGCTCAAGCGCGTGCCTTCGAGCTGCTATTGATTGGGCTTTGGCGGATTCTCGAAAGGATCCGGAAGCATGAAAGCGACCACACGAAGTGCAGTCGACAGCCAAATACTCACCGGTCGTAGCGGGCCCCTTCTTGGCCCCATTTCTACAAATCGGGCAGACAATCTTGCCTGGTGCCATTTCATGGTTCCCCCGAGATCAAATGACAGCAAAACAGATATGGCGATCACCAGCAAGCCGTCCAGGTGCCGAGGCTCGAGCCTGGCTCTGCTCGCACGGCCGGCCTATTGGCGCGAGCAGCCTGCCGGGGAAAGAAGTGCGCTCGGTCTATTTGCTTGGAATGACCATTTATGGGCATCTCAAAACAACTTGGTGACGCGTGACGTTAGTGGGCGTCCAGTCGATGTTGCTCATCGGCGGAACAAAGCTCGAACTGTTCAACGCCCAGCATCATGATGGTGTAGGAGACTTCGTTCGGGGTCCAACCTGCCTTTATGGCCAGGTCCATCAAGCCTTGGATCGACGGCTCTAATGCGAGGCGACAGTCAGAGGAATAGAAGGGGTGAGTGCTCGCACGAGTAGGCGAATTGATTACGGCTTTCCTCATTTGCCTCCCTCAGTGGTCCCCCGCCCCCTGAACGAACTGTGCGAATAGGCGGGAGGCGCCCGAAAGTCTAGGGACAAATGGCCTCCTGCAGGGCTGAGCCTCACGTGGACACCGCCCGGTCACGGGTCCTCCCCGGGCCAAATGCAGTGAGGGTAGGGCAGGTCGCCGTCGGTCACGTGCTCGGCGTGCAGCGAACGAAATCGGGCGTACCGCCGCCGGTCGCAACGGCCAACACGGGGCTCCGCCATCACTGGCACTGCCCATGTCAGCACGTCGCTAGGCGCGGGATTTGTCACCCAGGAAATCGGTGGGCTTCAGCGCGATGTCGGCGAGCGTGTACCGATCAAGGGTGCTCTGGAACGACGACAGCGCGTCGTGCAGCATGGTGGAAAGTTTGCAGCACCGTGTGATTGTGCACTGGTTCCCGGTAGCGAAGCACTCAACCAGTGCGAAATCCGGCTCTGTCAACCGGATGACGTCGCCGATCCGGATGTCTTCTGGCCGGCGACCGAGTTTCAACCCACCAGACCTGCCGCGAACCGCGACAAGATAGCCAGCGCGGGTCAGCGTGTTGGCCACCTTGTTGAGATGCGTTTTCGACACACCGAAGGCGCGCGCTGTCTCTTCGATGGTGAACAGCTGATCCCCCGCGACCCCCGCGCCCTGATACAGCAGGGGCCGAACATCGGCGTGTGCATGTCAGCTATCACCAGACGGGACGCGGCTGGCGGAACATGTTTGCGGAGCCATCATAGACACAGGCGCGGAAGCTTCCTGCGTGTCGCCCGATATGTTCGCCAAGCTGGCCGGTGGCGTTCAGGGCTTGCGCAACATAGCGCATGTATACGGCAACGTGACCGGCGAGAGCACCGTTCGGGCAAACGCTTCATGGATGCCGGAGGTCGCCTTTGAGCGCGAGTTTTCACTTCTGGAGCACCTTGCTCCTTACGGTGTCCTTATCGGCCGTGACATTTTGTGCGAATGCCGCTTCTACCTCGACATAAAGTCCGCTTATTTTTGCCTTTGCACGCCCAAAGCGAGCAAGGCTGATCAATCATAGCCGCCCGACTGCGCCGCTTCGATCCGAATTCAACGCAATTACAAGAGTATAGCAGTTCTCAGTTTCATCTCGTCCGGCGCGCCACTTCTCTCAAAACTATGAACGCCGCACGCGCCGTTTCCCCCTTGGAAGCGGCTACGAGCGTTCGCAGAAATTCCGATTTCGTCCCAGTGATGCGAACCTTGTCGTCAGCGAAGTCGACGCGCCGCGTCAGGGCGCGGATCTAAAGTCACAGTTCGTCTCGGCGGTCGCGCCGCTGTCGGTGCCGCAGGGATCGTCCTTGGTGGGCTGAGCATCCCTTCGACAGCTCGTTGAGGGATCTGCCGTCGGCCCCAGTCACTCGGTGGGCGATTGCAGGCATCGCGCTCCGCGCCATTAGCCGTACGTTGCTCATATATGTATGAGCCTGATTTGGCAAACTGCTCATACATGAGTGAGCGGGATAAATTGCTCTGCTCACATATGTATGTTATCTTGCGTCCGAATAGGACACCTATATATGAGCGAAAAGCAATCCAGGCTCGCCAGAAAGAACCTTGATAAGCGGCTTTCTCCCTTGAGAGCCGAGCGCATTGTGGCGCCATCGCGTGGCTGGACCAAAGCCATTCGGGAGGCCCTGGGCATGACAACACGCCAGCTCGCCGAGCGCATGGGCGTGGCCCCCTCCCGGGTGACGGCTATCGAGAAAGCGGAAGCCACGGGCGCGATCACCCTAAAAACCTTACGCTCGACAGCCGAAGCGCTCGACTGTCAGTTCGTCTATGCTTTTGTCCCGACCAAGCCCCTCGACGACATTCTCTACGATCAGGCCGAGCGCAAAGTGAGGAACGAACTTGCGCATCTCAATCACACGATGCGTCTCGAAAACCAGGCGGTGAACGTGGAGGACCTTGAAGGGCAAAAGCGCCGCATCGTGGCGGACTACCTCGCGTACTTTTCGCGGAAGCTGTGGGACAAGGAATGAGCGATCCGCTTTTTGAGGGTGACGACGACGGGAACACGCCGCTCGAACCCGAGGAGCGGGAACAGCTCATTCCTTCCTACATCACGACGCGCGACGAGTTGAACGAGGCGGAGCTTGCCAACATCGCCGACGCCGTTCGCTGGGTCGGGCGGCGAAAGCGCAAGGTGCTCGACCAAGGCTTCCTGAACGAGCTGCACAAGCAGATGTATGGCGATGTGTGGAAGTGGGCCGGCACGTATCGCACGACGGCGCACAATATCGGCATCGATGCCTATCGTATTCCGGTCGAATATTATCGGGCGATCGACGACGCGAAATATTGGGTCGAGCACTCGACGTTTCCGGCGGATGAAATCGCGATCCGTTTCAGCAACCGAGTCGTTGCGATCCATCCCTATCCCAACGGGAATGGCCGCTTCTCGCGCATGATCGGCGACCTGCTTGCGATCGAACTCGGTCAGCCGCAGTTCACCTGGGGCCAAATCAATCTCGTCGATCCGTCCGCAACCCGAAAGGAGTATATCGCGGCGCTCAAAGCCGCCGACGCAGGCGACTACGCCCCCTTGCTGGCGTTCGCTCGCTCGTGAAGCCCACGGATCATTGATGCTCAGTTGCCATTCCGGATAGAGCGAGTTTTCCGGTTCGCTCTGGCCCTGCGCGATCATTGCAGATTGATGCCGGCCAGCGCGGCAGGAAGCTGGCGCAGATAGGCCGCCGACGCGCCGACCAGGCTGGCGAGCTGGCCGAAACTCCAATGAAGCCGCCTCACGCGGCAAGCCGACGCTCTTCCTCGGCCTCGTTTGCGGACTCTCCGACAGCTTTGGTGAGGAAGAGATCTAGATCCTAACGCTCGCCTATGTTGCGACAGGGTCTCGGCGGGCGCGCACATCCTGAACGACTGGTGACCTTCTTGCTTGTTTTCGCAATAGGCCACGCTCCCATCGGGATAGGTGGCTGAACTCGTCGATGGCGAGCGTCATCACCTGCTGCCGCTCGGCGCTATCACGGCGATAGTCCTTGTAGCGGAAGGTGACGTTGGCCTCGTCGAAGGCGATCAGCCGGCGGTTTGAGATCGCCACTCGGTGGGTATAGCGCGACAGGTAGGCCAGCACCGCTTCCGGCCCGGCGAAAGGCGCCCTGGCGTAGACCACCCAGGGCTTCTTCCGGACCGACGACAGGTGCCGCACGAATGCTCGCTGCTCGGCCAAGTGCGCCAGCGATCCGAAGAAGGCGAGCCGCCCGGCTTCGTGCAGCGCGACCAGCCGGGAGGCGCCCGAAAGTCTAGGGACAAATGGCCTCCTGCAGGGCTGATCCTCACGTAGACACCGCCCGGTCACGGGTCCTCCCCGGGCTAAATGCAGTGAGGGTAGGGCAGGTCGCCGTCGGTCTCGTGCTCGGCGTGCAGCGAACGAAATCGGACGTACCGCCGCCGGTCGCAACGGCCAACACGGGGCTCCGCCATCACTGGCACTGCCCATGTCGGCACGTCGCTAGGCGCGGGATTTGTCACCCAGGAAATCGGTGGGCATCAGCGCGATGTCGGCGAGCGTGTACCGATCAAGGGTGCTCTGGAACGACGACAGCGCGTCGTGCAGCATGGTGGAAAGTTTGCAGCACCGTGTGATTGTGCACTGGTTCCCGGTAGCGAAGCACTCAACCAGTGCGAAATCCGGCTCTGTCAACCGGATGACGTCGCCGATCCGGATGTCTTCTGGCCGGCGACCGAGTTTCAACCCACCAGACCTGCCGCGAACCGCGACAAGATAGCCAGCGCGGGTCAGCGTGTTGGCCACCTTGTTGAGATGCGTTTTCGACACACCGAAGGCGCGCGCTGTCTCTTCGATGGTGAACAGCTGATCCCCCGCCGACGCCGCGAACATGAGCATTCTGAGCGTGTAGTCGGAAAAATTCGTCAGTCGCATTTCGATCCAATCTCACCGCATGCCTGCTTGCCGGATGTCCGGCAGCTTACAGGCTTTCGGCCGTGATCGGCTCTACGGTCAAGGTGCTTTCACCGCGATTGTGGGCCAACGCAAGGCGGAAGGAATGCGCGATACGCAAAGCCCGTTCCATGAACAGGGCCGCGATCTCCGGCGGACAGAGATTGTTGACGGTTGCGCGAAACAGACTAAGCCATCGCCGGAAATGCTGTTCGCCCAGGCCAGGAAGGGTCAGGTGTGGTGGTAGTGGGCGGCCGTCGTAACGGCCGGTGCGAAGCATCAAGGATGACCAGAAGTCGCACATTTTCGTCAGATGTGGTGGCCAGTCATGCAGCGCAATCGCCTTGTTGAACAGCGGTGCGAGCAGGGCGTCGCTCCGGATCTCGGCGTAGAAGCCATGAACCACGTCGCGGATCATCTGCTCATCCAGCTGTCCGGGCAGCACGCGACCGTCGATGACGATCGTTGTCTTACGTTTTGTGTCTTCGCTCATGCCGGGCTCCCGCCGTCAGCGAGCCTGGTGCGGCCCTTTGTCGTTCGTTTTTGACGTCTGTTCAGGCTTCACGATGCAGATTAAAACATATATCGTCAATATATGTTTATGTCGCACAGCGTCGCCGCGATGAAGGAAAACGGATGAAGCTCGAGCCTGACCAGAGCGGAGACTATGTCCTGGAGCCAAGGTTCCTGGCGCAGCGGCTTTCCATTGAAGAGAACGAACTTCAACGACAAATGCGCCTCGGCCTCGTAACCAGCAGGGTGGAATTCGGTATCGACGGCGACAAGGGCCGAAAGCGCCTGACCGTGCGCAATCGAAACTCGGTCTGGCGTGCCGTCGTCGATGCTGACAACCGCATCGTCAGTGAGGAGTCCTTCGAATTGGGACAAGCTTCGGCGGTGGCAAACTGACACCACCAATCTCATCCGCAGCGACTATCTAAGTCCGTTCACCTAGCAGCAGGAAATGAAATTATGAACGATCAAGATTCTGGCAGTACTCTCTTGCCAATGCTGGTCGCTGGCCTGGTGCTGGTGACTGTGGGCTATGCGGTGATCATGATGTTCGTGTGAACCTCATCGGAAAGGCCCATTATCTGACATCTGAGCGCCCAAGCTGTCGGTCTCCTGTCGGCCCCAGGACAGATATCTTCGGTGACGTACGCCAATCGCGGGCCCGCCGCCGATGCCAAGCCCCGGCACCTCCCGGAACTTCTGGATCAAAGGGCACCCGTCAAGCGGGCGGGGTGAATGGTCTCAAGACTTGGATTTTCGCCAACCAGCTGAGCGAGCTTCGCGGGCGGATGTCACTCGCAGTATGACACCCACCCTGTTGGTCGTACGATCACCGGCAAAGTCTTTTTGAGCTAAGTGGCTACCAATGCGTCAGTCCACCGTCCACAGCGATCGTCTGACCCGTGATAAATGTCGCCGCCTCGCTTGAAAGGAAGAGCACGAGACCGACCAGGTCCATCGGCACCTCCTCGCGCGGGATGCACTGGGCTGCGATCAGGCGGGCTTTGCCTTCTTCAGTCAACGTCTCGCGCGGAACTTCAGTGAAAGTGCCACCCGGTTGCACCGCATTCACCGTGATTCCGTGGGCACCCAATTCGCGGGCCATCGCATTGGTCATGCCGATCAGCGCTGATTTGGAGGTGACGTAGTGGAGGTAGTTTCGGACACCCAACGGAACAGAGCCCGAAGTGATGTTAATGATCCGGCCCCAGTTCCTTTCGCGCATGTAGGGGGAGACAGCTCGCGCGGTCAGATAACAGCCTGTGATGTTCACGCGCATCACGCGCTCCCACTCGTCCAGCGGAATCTCCTCGAAAGGTTTCATTTTCAGGCTGGTAAATATGCCGGCGTTGTTCACGAGGACGTCCACGCGCCCAAAAGTGCGGGTGGCCTCTTTGACCATCTCGTCGACCGATGCGGCATCACCGACATCGGTGTGGATTGCAAGGGCTGAGCCACCAGCGGCGACAATCTCCTTCTGGACTGCGCGAGCGCGGTCGATGTTGGCCTCGGCGATTACGGCGTGGGCGCCCGCGGCGGCGAACTGACGAGCATATTCGCGACCGATTCCTTGACCCGCGCCGGTGACGATCGCCACCCTGCCGGTGACGTCGAAGTTTCGGCCGTAGGGCAGGGTGGATAGGGGAAGGATTTGGTTCACTTGCGTTCTCCGTGGGTTGAAAGGGTGTTGTCGTCAGCTGGTCGCCACTGGCAGATGCGACCAATCTTGCCGTCGTCGAATTGGGCGTTCTCGAATTCTGCCAGGACCGAGGCTCCAATTTCCGGTGGTTCACTCGTGCCTATGAGGTTGCCCACCAGAAGTGGCCCCTCTTCAGTTGCGACACTTACAACCGCATAGGGGGCGGGCAGGGCGGGAAAGTAGCTGCGATGAAAGACCGTCCAAGTGACGATCCGCCCGCGCCCGGACAGGAGGCGCCATTCGGCCTTGGCGCTTCCGCAGTCGGCGCAGGCGGGTGCCGGTGGATAGCGGAAGCGGTTGCAGGCCATACAGCATTGCAGGCGCAGTTCACCCTTGGCGGCATAATCCCAGTAAGCGCACTCCAGCGGGTCTTTGCGAGGCGAGGGGCGTACAATCGTCATGCACCCCTCCGGTAAAGCAGGGTTGCAGCCTTGCCTGCGACATCCGACAGATACTGCACATGACGTAGCCTCGATATCTGCCGCCCGCCCGCCATGCCGCGTAACTGGCGCACGGCTTCGACCTGGTGGTTCCATCCCTGCATGTAGCTTTCCCCCAGCATGCCGCCGCCGCTGTTGACCGGCAGCGCGCCTCCCGGACGCAGCCGGCCCGCGCGGACCAGGCCGGCCGCCTCGCCAGGTCGGCAGAACCCGAAACCCTCCAAGGCGACGGGGACATGGATCGAAAAGCTGTCATAGATTTGAACTGAGCCCACATCCTCGGGGCCGGTAGCCGACATTTCTGCTACGGCAGCAGCAGCTTCGCGGTGGGCGGTATGGTATCGGTCGATCAGCCTGGGGCGCAGGCTCGTTGCATCGCGGTTCAGATCGTAGCGACCGAAGCCGGCCACGGTGACGACCGGCCGCGCCAGCCGGCGTGCGCGATCGGCAGTAGTGACGATCAGCGCCACGCCCCCGTCGTTTATCAGGCAATAGTCATCGCGGCGAAGCGGCTCGCAAACATGAGGGCTCTCCAGATACTCTGCAACCGTTAGCGGGCGCCGCCGGATCGCACCGGGATTCAGCGCCGCGAAATCTCGGATGCCGGCGACGACCGCCCCCAGATCCTCTGCGGTGAAGCCGGTCTCCGCCATGTATCGGCTGGCCATCATAGCGTAGAGCGAGCCCTGAGATGTCAGCCCCCAAGGCGCGTATTGCACATAGGCCAGAAAGCGATCGCCCCCCATGGCCTGCGGGCCGCCATAGGCGGTTGCAGCGCTGCGCTGGTTATTGCCGTAGACGAGTGCAATACATTCTGCCAGTCCCGCATGAATTGCCAGGACTGCCTGCATCACCGCGTTGACAGCATCGGCCTGGGCAGCAAAACCAACATCAAGGCCCAGGACCTCGCCCGTGCGTTCCAACGACAGTGGCGGGCCGGCAATCAGTCCATCGATATCTCCCCTTGAAAGATCTGCGTCGTCGAGTGCGCGGTGGAAGGCGCTGGCGGCCAGCTGATAGGCGTCGAAACTTGCGCCGTTGCGGCTCGCTTCGGCGTCGCGGGCGTAGTCGGTTTCGCCGATGCCGGCGACGGCGGCAATGTCGGAGAGAACTGCAAGCCTATGGTGGTCGCGCATCTCAGACCTCCGCCCGAACAGGTGCGAGGTTGAGTTCCGACCGCAGTCCCGGATCGACCCAGTCAAGGCGTGGCATCGCCAGCTTCGTCCGCGCCGGCGTGGACATAAGCTTCAATGGCGAGCCGAGCACTTTCCAGGAGCTCCCGTCATGTGTCGGAACATCGACTAGAAGGCCACGCGCCGCAGTTTGTGAGGCGGCTTCGACCTCCGATACGGTCAAGACAGGCGCAGCAGGGATGCCGCGTTTGCTGCACAGTTTCAATGCTTCGTCTCGGCCCATGGCAGAGACGTCGATCACGCTTTCCGCAGCAATCCAGCCGTCTCTGCAAGGCAGGATGCGCGTGGTCGATGGGCCGCTGTCGAAGGCAGCCTGCGTCGCCCAGACCGTGCAGTCCTGCATGGCGATGTCCATCGCCACACCTTCCCCAGTACGGTCTCGGTGTCGCAATGCGGCCAGGATGCCCAAGAGGCCAAACTGCCCGCCCAATTGATCCGAGATCGAAATGCCTATCTTGGTCGGCATGCCGTCAACGGTCGTGGCGGCCATGGCCCCGGAGAGTGCCTGAACCACAGTGTCCAAAGCCGGGCGGCCGGGCCAGGCGCTGTCCTGCCCGAAACCGCTCACCGAACAATGCACGATGGACGGCTTGCGTGTCCTTATCGCCTTCGCGCCAAAGCCTAGCCTGGCCAGGGATCCCGGCTTGAGGTTCTCGATCACGACGTCGGCGCTGTCGATCAGCCGCCACAGGATAGCGGCATCCTCGGGCTGGCGCAGGTCCAGCACGATCCCGCGCTTGTCGGTATTCGAAAGCGCAAAGACATAGGACTGTCCGTCCCCGGCCCGCAGTGGCGTATTGGCGCGGTTGGAATCGCCCGTTGGCGGCTCCACCTTGATCACTTCAGCACCGAGTGCCCCCAACTGACGGCAGGCGAGTGGGGCGACCGTGTTCATCCCGATCTCGATGATACGAATATCGCTCAGCGCAGGCGTTCGGGGATCGATGGGCGGCACGGATGCAGCGGAGGTGGCGCCCCCCGGGGCAAGCACCTTGCCAACTGAAGGGGCGGCATGGCCGATTGCGCGAATAGGATTCCTGACCAGCAGTGCTCCATCCTCAGCCTGGACCAGAGTGTCGCGATGCAGCAGGTTGGGGTCGGACAAAAGGCTTTCCAGACTGTGGATCGGCCCGCAGGGGATACCCGCTGCACCGACCAGATTCACGATGCCGGCCACATCATGGCGTCCCGTCCATTCTGCAATGACGCGGTCGAGCTTTGCGCTGTTTTCGAACCGTGCGGTAGTGGTGGCAAAGGCAGGCTTGAAGGCAAGCTCGGGCTGTCTCATCACCTCACACAGCCGTTGCCACTGGTCGTTTGTCGGCGCGCAGATCAGCACCCAGCCATCCTGTCCGCGATAAGCGTTCCATGGGGCGAGGGTAGGATGCCGGTTGCCGGCACGACTGGCGGGCCGGCCAGTGAAGACCAGCGGAAGGAAGGTCAGAAGCGCATTAACCGCCACGTCGTAAAGCGCCATGTCGATGCGCTGACCGCGACCGCTCGTATCGCGGTGACGGATGGCGGCCAGGATTGCCGAGGCAGCATAGACAGCGGTTTCCATGCCGACGAATGGCGCGCCGGAAAGGCATGGCGCTCCATCGGGCCGGCCAGTCGTGTCAGCCACCCCCGCCACCGCCTGCACGAGCGCCTCGCTGTCAGTGCGCCCGGCCAAGGGGCCAGTCGCGCCGTAGGCCGTGATGTCGCATAGAATGGCCGTTTCGGGTACCGCGATCGTCATAGGCTCGACGTCGGGGGAGGAGAGGATTACGTCGGATTCTGAAGCTATGCGCGGGATATGGTCGTCTTCGCAGCGGATCGGGATCTTCCCCGCAACCCTCCGGCTGCGGCCCGGGTAGGCGAGGTCGTCTTCGACCACGTAGACTTGCGCGCCGAGCGAGGCCAGGAGACTGCCACAGGTTGCAAGTTCGGGCCGTCCGGAAAGTTCCAGGACCGTCAGGCCTGCAAGTGGCAGATAGGGGCGGGCAGGATCAGATGTCATCTTGAGGTATCCCTGGTCACAAGCTGAACCCAAGGCTCAGCTGCCGCGATACATGTTGCCGGCGAAGTCGGGCTTGCGCTTTTCGCGCAACGCATTGCCGCCCTCCTTTGCCTCGTCTGTGCCGAAGTAGAGGGCCAATGCGGAGAAGGCGAGTTGCCCGATCCCTCGGATGTTCTCGCTGTCGGCATTGAACGACCGCTTGGCGATTGCAATTGCTGTCGGGCTGCGATCGTTGATCTCGCGGCACCACTTGTCGACCTCCCCGTCCAGCTGGTCGTTGGCGACGACCGCGTTGATCAACCCCATGGCCAGCGCCTCCCGCGCGCTGTATCGGCGGCAGAGGTACCAGAACTCACGTGCTCGTTTTTCACCAACGGTGCGAGCCAGGAAGGCAGTGCCGAAGCCCGGATCCACAGATCCCATTTTCGGTCCGACTTGCCCAAACTCCGCATTTTCGGCGGCGATGGCCAGATCGCACAAGGTAACCAGCACGTTGCCCGAGCCCACGGCATAGCCGCGGACCTTGGCGATAACGGGCTTGGGCACATCGCGAATTGCGGTTTGAAGTTCTTCAATCCCGTTGCCGAGGATGCCTATGCCGTTGTCGACGCGATCAGCCTTCTTCTCGTCCTTGTCGCCGCCGATGCCGAAGGCCCGGGTGCCAGCGCCGGTTAGAACGATCACACCCACATCCCGGTCCCACCCGGCGCGGCGGATAGCATCGGTCAGTTCGTAGTAGGTGCGACGGGTGAAAGCGTTGAGGCGGTCGGGTCGATTGACGGTTATCGTCGCGGTGCGGTCTCGCACGTCGAACAAAATATCAGTGTACTCCATGAAGGCGCTCCTTATTTGTACGGACATTTATGCGGTCATGTGTGTCGGTGGAAATCGGGGAACTCGGACTCAGGACACCATTCGCCGCAGTTCGGTCTTCAGGATCTTGCCGTAATTGTTCTTGGGCAGGTCTGGCAGGCGAACGTAACGCTTGGGTCGCTTGAATCGGGCGATGCTGTCGCAGCAGAGCCGGTCCAGTTCTTTTTCGAGATTTGGCACTTCGCCTTCGGCAACGATTATCGCCACGACGATTTCTCCCCATTCCGGGTCCGGCAGGCCGATGACCGAAGCTTCGCGGATGTCCGGATGCGTCAACAGCACCTCTTCGACTTCGCGTGGGTAGATGTTGGATCCCCCCGAAATGATCACGTCCTTCGATCGATCCGTCAGCGTCAGATAACCCGCAGCGTTCATTTCGCCGATGTCGCCGGTCAGCAGCCAGCCGTTGCGCAGGCTCCCGGCGCCGGCGACGTCGTCGTTCCAGTAGCCTTGCATGACGGTCGGCCCGCGCACCTCGATTTCGCCTGGGGTTCCTGGAGGCACTAGCTCTCCGTCCAACGTCACGCGGACATCCACGACTGAATGCGGACGACCGACCGTAGCAATCTGAGGGCCAGGCTCATTGAAGCTGCCATGATCGGATGTCGTCAGCACGGTAATGGTCATCGGCGTCTCGCCCTGCCCATATATCTGCGTAAAGCGTGGCCCCAGAACCTGCATCGCCTTGGCGAGGTCGGCCTGATACATTGGGCCGCCGCCATAGATGACTGTTTTGAGGCCCTGTCCGTCGCCTGCACCCTGGAGGACTGCCTCGGTCATCCGGTGTACCATTGTGGGTGCTGCAAACAATGATGCCCTATCCAGCGAGCAGGCCAATTCCAGCACTTCCGCCCCGTCAAAACCGCCGGATAGGGGGACGCAATGGCGGGCTCCGCGCAGCACGTGAACAAGGCTGTAGAGCCCCGCACCGTGTGACAACGGCGCGGCATAGATCATGCAGTCGTCATGCTGAACGTCGTCGACGTCGGCCAGATAGGCCAGCGACATTGCGACCAGGTTTCCATGGCTGAGCATGGCGCCCTTGGGCGTCCCCGTCGTACCAGAGGTGTAGAATATCCAGGCGAGGTCGTCCTGACCACGCGGCTGTGGCGAAGGCCTGGCTTGTGACGAGCCAGCGATGGCCGCTTGCCGGATGTCCAGCACCTCCACTGATACGACTGCAGCCAGAAGAGTGCTGTGGTCTGCGTCGGAAAGCACGATGTGGCTTTCCGAATGCTGCACGATCCAGGCCGCCTCATGGGGGTGCAGCTTCGCGTTCACGGGTACGGCTATGCCGCCGGCCCACCAGACGGCAAAAAGGCCGATCAGATAGTCGGGATGGTTGCCCATCCAGATCGCGACACGGTCGCCCGGCGCCACCCCCCTGTCCTCAAGCAAGCGGGCCAGGCGAGCGGCGCGAGCGGCAAAGCCCTGGTAGGTCTCCACCTGCCGATTGCCGTGCAGTAGGGCTGTGTGGTCGGGCCGGGTCAGAGCTGATCGATGCAGCCAGTTAGCAAGATTCATCGGTCGCGTCCTATCTGGCTTCCAGAAGGCTGACGTAGTTCGCCACCGCGAGCCCACCCATGTTGAAGATCCCGGCCCTGTCGGCGCGCTGCAACTGCATAGCTGATGGAGCTTCTCCGGTGAGCTGCATTGCCGCCATCACGTGCATCGATACGCCGGTCGCGCCGATAGGATGCCCCTTGGCCTTAAGTCCACCGGATCGATTAATTGGAAGTCGTCCGTCAGCCTCGGTAAGCCCGCTGGCCACCACGTCTGCGCCTCGCCCGTAAGGGGCCAGGCCCATGGCTTCGTATTGCAACAGCTCCGCAATGGTGAAGCAGTCATGGGTTTCGACGAACGACAGGTCATCGATCCGCCAGTCCGCACGGCTCAGAGCCCGGCCCCAGGCTTCGCGGCAGCCCTCCATGAGCAGCGGATCGCGGCGGGCGGCCGGCATGAATTCCTGCGCATGAGCGGTGGCGGCAATCTTGACGGCCCGCTGCCCGTCATGCGCGGTATCCAGGCTGAGGACGAGCGCCGCCGCACCGTCGGAGACGGGCGAGCAGTCCGTGCGACGTAGAGGGCCGGCAACCAGGGGATTGTCTGGACTTGTCGTGCGGCAGAATTCGAGGCCCAGATCCTTTTGCAGGTGGGCCAGCGGGTTGCCTGCGCCGTTGCGATGATTCTTGGCGGCAATTGCAGCCAGCGCGTCGGATTTGTCGCCGTGACGCTTGAAATATGCCAGGGCCACCTGACCGAATAGCCCCGCAAAACCGCCCTCGGTTTCGCCCTCTTCCTTCAGGTAGGCTGCGCGCAGGAGGTTACGACCGACTTCCGGACCAGGTGTGTCGCTCATACGTTCGGCGCCGACGACCAGTACCTTGCGCGCCTCGCCCGACTTAATGGCGCGAATGCCCGCATGAACCGCCGCGGAACCGGAGGCGCATGCGTTCTCGACCCGGGTCGCCGGGCGAAAGCGCAATGCCGGGTCTGCCTGGAGAACAAGCGCTGCCGTGAAGTCCTGCGTCGAGAAACCTGCGTTGAAATGCCCAAGCACGATCTCGTCGATTTCTTCCGCCGGCAGCTGTGCATGGACCAGCGCGGCTGTTGCAGCTTCGACAATCAGTTCTTCAAGGCTGGACCGGCTTTTGCCGAAGCGGGTGTGGCCCCAGCCGATGATGTCGACGTTCATGTTGCTGTTCTCCTCATGGCTCTTCTATAATGTTCGGACATTTGGATTGACAAGTGTTTTTTTATGACCGAGCATTCGTGGCATTCAATTTGGTGTTGGAAGGACGGCATGAAAGCTTACAGGACGGACGGAAGCGGGCGGCCCGACGGGCTATCGGTCAGCGAGGTCGAGGCGCCAGAGCCTGGGCATGGTGAGATCACGGTACGGATCAAGGCGGTCTCGCTGAACTATCTCGACCTGAAGGTCATCGCCGGGTCGTTCCCTGGCGGGCGGACCGGACTTGTGCCGCTGTCGGACGCGGCAGGCGAGGTCATCGCCTCAGGGCCCGGCGTGACCTTGTTCCGTCCCGGGGATCGCGTTGTCTCGACCTTTTTTCCGCGTTGGCTGGCCGGTCCAATCACAGACGAAGCGCGAACGGCCATCCCTGGCTCGACAGTTGAGGGAGTGTTGCAGGAAATAGTTCGCTTTCGCGAAGAAGCCGTCGTGCCCGCGCCGGAACATCTGGATTGGGAGCAGGCCGCGACATTGCCTTGTGCGGCGCTGACAGGCTGGCAATTGCTGACTGGTCCGCGCCCCGTGCTGCCAGGCGAGATCGTTCTGGTGCAGGGAACAGGCGGTGTGTCGCTGTTTGCCTTGCAGTTTGCGCGTGCTGCCGGTGCACGCGTCATAGCCACCACCAGTTCGCCAGCCAAGGCCGAACGTCTGCTTGGCATGGGCGTCGAGGCCGTGGTCGACTACCGCCAGATCCCCGAGTGGAGCGACGAGATCCGCCGTCTCACCGGCGGGAAGGGGGCTGACCACGTGATCGAAATCGGCGAGGCCGGCACCCTGCAGCAATCCATTCGAACAGCGACAGTGGGCGCTCAAATCAATCTGATCGGGCGACCTGTCGGGGCTCCACCCGTTGATCCGGCGATCCTCATGGCGGCGATGGGTGTGACGTACCGGCGTATCGGTGTGGGCAGCCGTGCCGATTTCCTGGCCATGAACCGCGCGCTTTCCGCCTTGCAGCTCAAGCCCCCGATTGATCGCCGTTTTGGACCCGATGAGGTGTTCGAAGCGCTACGTTACTTCGCCGGGCGCGGGCAGTTCGGCAAGGTGGTCGTCGCCCTGAGTTGATCCAGCTTGTAGGCAGCACTGAAGGCGATTGCCTGGAAGATATTGAAGTCGGCGCCGGAAATGTTAGAACAAATGATCCCGTGAAGCGAGATCGCCTTGTCCAGACTTCCTCCCTTGCACCTCAAGATCAGTGACGAACTGCGTCGCCGCATAGCGCAGAGGTTCTATGGCGGCGAGGAGTTGCCTCCCGAGATCCAGCTGATGGATGAGTTCAACTGCAGCCGCCACACCATGCGCTCGGCCCTCCAGCATTTGGTGGTTGAGGGGCTGATCGAACGCCGTGCTGGATCGGGTACCCGCATCACTGACCGTGCGCGCGGCGGGGTCTGGGCATTGGGCAAGCTCGGCAACCTGATCGGGGAGTTTTCGCCCGACGATTATCTGACCTTGGTCGCGCAAACAGTGCCGGTGGCCGAACACCTGGAGGCCGCCGACGTCTTCGGTCTGCGACCCGAGGCGCGCCTGTTCTACATCATGCGTCTTCTTCTGGCGCAAGGCGTGCCGTATGCGCTTGCCGACGTTTTCACCCTCGTTGATCTGAGCCAGAAAATCCCCCAGGAGCTCCTGGGCGCGGAACCGCTGATTCATCTGGTCGAGAAGTACGGCCGGGTCCGCTCGGTTCGCGTGCGCCAAGTGGCTACGGCAGCCGCGGCGGGAACCATCGTGGCGCGTCAACTGGGCATGACGGTAGGGGATCCCGTCCTGATTCTGAACAGGACCTATTTCGATGCCGGAGGCGAAGCGATCCTGCATACCAGCGTAAGCGCGCGGCCTGACCGATACAGGCAGGAAGTCGACTTTCTGCACGAGAGCCCCCTCTGATCAACCCGGCAACTCGGCCGCTGCACGTTCCAGATTCTCGCGGTCTTCGGGATGGGCGATGGCCACCATCCCGCGCGCGCGCCCACGTACGGACAGGCCGCGAAGGGCCGCGCTGCCCCACTCGGTGACCACGAAGTCGGCCTCGGCCCGAGGCACGGTCACCACGCTCGAGGACAGCTTCGGCACGATCCGCGCTCGCCCCTTCGGCGTGCGACTTGGCAAGCAGATCAGTGACCGCCCTCCTTCAGCGGCCATGGCGCCGCGGACGAAATCGACTTGTCCGCCGATGGTACCAAGATAGCGGGTCCCGGCGATCTCCGAGCCCACCTGGCCTGTAAGATCCACCTCGATAGCCGAATTCACGGCGACCAGGTTCTCCAATCCTGCCAGCGTGACCAATGAATGGGTATAGTGCACCGGCTCGACCAGCAGGTCGCGGTTGCCGTCAGCGAAACGGTAGAGCGCGGCGCTGCCGGCCAGCCCGCCGGTCACGGTCAGCCCCGTGTCGCGCGATTTGCGCGAATTATCGATCACGCCATCGCGGATCAGCGGCAGGACGGCGTCACCTATGACGCCCGAATGCAGGCCCAGATGGCGGTGGCTCGACAGTGCAGTCAGGATTGCAGAAGGCACAGTGCCAATTCCTATCTGCAGCGTGTCCCCGTCGCGGATCAGCTCCGCGGCATGTGTTGCGATGCTGTGGTCTATCACGCCCGGAGTGGCCTGTGGCACTTCGATCAATGGTCGATCACAATACAGGAGATGATCGAAGCGCGACAGATCTGGAGGGTGGCGGGTGAGGGTGCGGGGAGCGGCGGCATTTACCTCTGCCACGGCCAGCCGGGCGCGAGGAAGGGCATAGCGCGAAAAAGACTGGACGGCTCCAGGGGAAGCGACGCCTGAGCCGCCCCCAGGGCCGAGTTGCATAAGCACGACCGATACAGGAATCGCACCCCGGATCAGAAGGTCCGGCAACTGCGAGAGGTTCACGGGGTGCACCTGCATTCTCCCCGCGGCGCATAGGTCGCGATTGGAACCGACCGCGCCCAAGCCATGGATGCGCAGGCGAGGGTCGGCATCAGGGCCGACCAGGCGCGCATAGCTGCCTGCCAGAAAGACAGCCAGACCGCCCAAATCAGGTAGGGCCCCCAGTGCTTCGCGGATCAGGTCGATGGGCTCGGCTGCGCCTTGCGACCACATCAGCATGTCAGAGGGTTGCAGAAGGTGAGCAAAAGCTGGCCTGATCATGCGAGCACCCGCGCGTGGCGGGGTGGCAGGCCGGCTCGGCTATCCACCAGATTGTCGCAAATTGCAGAAAGCTCGTGCAGCACGACCTGCCGCGATCCGCCGGCGACATGCGGCGTCAGAATGGCATCCGGCAGAGACAGGAGGGGGTCGTCCGGGGCGATCGGTTCCGCGGCGTGGACGTCCAGAGCAGCTCCCGCCAAACGGCCCGAACGGAGTGCATCGGCCAGTGCGCGGCTATCGACCAGCGCGCCTCGGGCCGTGTTGATCAGAATCGCACCTGGCTTCATGGTCGAGAGCTCGCGCTGGCCGATAAGCGGCCCGGTCAACCCCGCGGGCGGGACGTGAAGTGTGACGATGTCGGCCTCCCTGAGCAGGGCCGGCAACGCCATCCAGCGCCAGCCGGAAGACTCAGTCTCGGCGCGAACACCGTTTTGGGCAGTCCAGACCACCGACATGCCGAAGGCCGAGGCTCGACGGGCAACGCGCAGGCCGATTTCACCCAAGCCCACCACGCCAAGCGTCAGTCCGGACAAGGCCTGGATGCCGCCAACGGCTGGCCAGTTATAGCTGACGTAGCCTGGGGCACCGCTTGCCTCACGGAAGTTCCGTAACCCTGCCTGCATCGCGGGTAGTCGTCGCGCAGCAGCGAGTATCAGCATCATCGTGTGATCCGCCACGTGGTCCAGACTGCGCCGCGGCAAAAGGGAGACCTCTATTCCGCGTGCATGGCACGCTGGAATGTCCAGACCTTTTCGCCTTTCACCCAACCTTTGCACAAGGCTGACATTGGGCGATCTGTCCAACATTGCAGCGTTGACCTCGCCCCGCCGCGAAATCAGGACCTGAGCGTCGGCCAAGCCTTCGTTCGCATGGCGGACAACTAGGCGGCAAACTGCACGAAGCGGCGCGAATACGGCCTCCAGCACTACGTTTCCAGGATCTTCCGGCAAGAAAAACGCCCTTGCCCGCGACTGGCAGTCCGGTTTGTCCCACTGGATCAGATCGGACATGAGACGCAGCACATGGTCGTCGTCGGTCAATGACAGGGACAGGCAAGGCAGGACTGACATTTTTCTCTTTCCAAGTTGCAAATGTTCGGACATTATAGTAGCGATCCTCGGCGACACAACACCCGATCCGTCAGGATCTCCAATCTTGGGAGAGAACATGAAAATCGCCGCTGCCCGGCCTCATTCCGGCCATCCGCAATTCCAGCTGTTCATCGGCAACAAGTCGCGGGCCGCCGCCGAAGGCTCGGTCTTCGAAAGGCGCAATCCCTTTGACGGCTCGATCGCTGCCGCTTTTGCCAACGGTACTGCTGAAGATGCCGAGGCCGCTATCCACGCCGCTCGCCAGGCATTCGACCGTGGAATCTGGTCGAAGGTCCCGGCCCGGCAGCGCCATGACGTGCTGCGCCGTGCTGCAGACTTGATCCGTAGCCGCGTCGAGGACTTCGTCTCTCGTATGGTGCTGGAATCAGGCAAGCCCATCATCTTGGCCCGAGGTGAGGCCGCCGCCGCCGCTCGCACCTTCGAATACTACGCTGGTCTCGCGCTTTCGGACGAAGGCAGCGCCATCGCCGGCCGCGTGCCCCACGCTATGGGCTTGATCCTGCCGGAACCTGTGGGCGTCTGTGCTTTCATCACTCCTTGGAATTTCCCCATGCTCAATCCGGCATGCAAGATCGCGCCAGCATTGGCAGCGGGATGCACTGTCGTGATCAAGCCTTCGCATCTGTGCCCTGGACCTGTTGCTGTGATGGCCGAGGTGTTGGCCGAGGCGGGGCTGCCCGAGGGCGTATTCAACCTGGTCACCTCGGACATCGAGCGTGGGGGAGTCGTCGGGCAGGCGCTTGCAGGGTCTCCTCTGGTGGACAAGGTCGCTTTTACGGGGTCGACGGCGACCGGAAGGGCGGTAATGCGGGCGGCGGCGGGCAACAACAAGCATGTCGCACTCGAACTGGGTGGCAAGTCGGCCAACATCGTCTTTGCCGATGCGCCATTCGAGGCCGCCGTGGCGACCGCCATCAGTGCGTTCTGCTTCAACAGCGGCCAGCAGTGTTCGGCTGGCAGCCGACTTCTTGTACAAAAATCGATCCAGGACCGCTTCCTCGAAGCGCTGGTCGCCGCCGCCGGCAGGCAGGTACTGGGCGATCCGTTGCAAAACGACACGACGATGGGGCCGCTCGTGAACGACGAGCAGTTCGATCGGGTCTCCGGCTATGTTGAGTTGGGCGACAGCGAGGGCACGCGCATCCATGGTGGCCCGACCGGTAGCGGCCTGTTCGTCGCGCCGACGATCTTTGCCGGCGTCTCGAACAAGGCGCGGATTGCACAGGAGGAGATCTTTGGTCCAGTCCTGTCGGTCATCGCATTTGAAGACGAGGCCGAGGCCGTCGCGCTCGCCAATGACAGCGACTATGGTCTGGCCGGCGGGGTGTGGAGCCGCTCGATCGACACCGCGCTGCGCGTTGCGCGTGAAGTCAGGACGGGCAAGATGTTTGTGAATTGCTATAATTCGGCGGGCATCGACGACATGCCGCATGGTGGAGTGAAGGACAGCGGCATCGGTCGGGAATTCGGTCGCCAGGGATTGGAGGAATACCAGTCCGTCAAAACTGTTCAGATCCGCTTGGACAACTAGATGTGCCGCGCCACCGGAGGAGAGGTGGCGCAGTTGGCAGGCATTGGGAGGAGGGACGATGATCCCGATTGTACAATTCGAAGACGTCTCCAAGGTCTTCTTCAAGGGCGCAACACCCATCCAGGCATTGGGGCGAATGAGCCTTACCGTACGCACGGGTGAACTCCTTGCCGTCGTCGGCCCATCGGGATGCGGCAAGTCTACCCTGCTGAACATGGCTGCAGGCTTGATGAAGCCGGGAACAGGCTCGATCCGCTACAAGGGGCAGGCCGTCATGGGAGCCAATACGCAGGTGGCGTATGTCACGCAGAAAGACAACCTTTTGCCTTGGCGTACGGTCGAACAGAACGTCCGGCTGCCATTGGAGATGGGCGCACACCGCCTGCTGCCGGAGACGGAAAAGCGTGCCCGCGTCGCTCGTTACATACAGATGGTTGGTCTCGCAGGCTTCGAGCATCACTACCCGAAAGAACTGTCTGGTGGGATGCGCAAGCGAGCACAGATGGCGCGCTCGCTTGTCTACGAGCCCGACACACTGCTGATGGACGAGCCATTCGGTGCGCTGGATGCCCAATTGAAGCTGGCGCTGCAGGCCGAATTGCTGAAGACCTGGGAAGGGTCGGGCAAGACGTTAATCTTCGTTACGCATGATCTCACAGAGGCGATTTCGCTGGCCGACCGGGTGGTCGTCATGTCGGGGCGCCCGGGTCGGATCACGGCGATCGCTGACATTCGCCTGCCGCGCCCGCGAGACGTGTTCCACATCCGGTTCCAACCGGAGTTCGGCGTCTATTTCGAAGAGCTTTGGGCCGCCCTGAAGCAGGATGCGCCCGCAGGGGAGGACAGGAAGTGACTACACTGGCCGAGAAGGACAGCCCCGCGCTGCGCCCCGTCGAGGGTGTGCTCGAAGACCCGGCAATCGCGGCCCGTCGGCGGGAGAACCGACTGGTGCTGATGCTGCAGCTTGCCCTCGCCGTCGGCATACTGGGATTGTGGGAAATAGGCAGTGGGTGGTGGTTCTCCGATTTCTGGGTGTCGAGCCCCTCGCAGATAGTTCAGGCTCTGTGGGCCATGACCATTGATGGGCGGATGGTCGCAGCACTCGGCGCTACGGTTACCGTTGCCCTGTCAGGCTTTGCCCTGGGCGCGGCCTTCGGCGTGGCTCTCGGCATCCTTCTTGGGTTGAACCCTGTCGTGGCTCGGGTGCTGGACCCTTATCTGGTCGGCCTCTACTCGTTGCCCAGGGTGGCCTTGGTACCATTGTTCGTGCTGTGGCTCGGTATCGGCTTCGAGATGAAGGTAGCCTTCACGGCACTCCTGGTCTTCTTCCCGATATTCATGAACACGCTGTCGGGTGTCCGCTCGGTTGATGCCGACCTGATCGACGTGATCAAGGTCATGGGCGCATCTCGCTGGAATGCGGTGGCAAAGGTATTCGTCCCTTCGGCACTGTCATGGGTCTTTGCGGGGCTGCGCATATCCGCGCCATTCGCGCTGATCGGCGCGGTGGTCGCGGAAATGTTCTCGTCGAACCGCGGCCTTGGCTACCTGATTTCGGTGAGTGCAAGTCAGTTTGACACGGCAGGGCTGTTCGCAGCGCTCGTGGTGACGACGCTGCTTGGCTTGCTGCTGGACGCTGTCGTCGTCGTGATCGGGCGCCACCTGTTGCGCTGGCAGTAAGATCCAAACCTGACAGGGAATGCCGCCGGCCGGTGCAGGGGTACCGGTCGAAGGACGGGTGACAACCAAAAGAGCGGGCATAGCCCGATACAAGGGAGGAGAACATGAAACCATTGTCGACATCGATCTCGCGCCGCCACCTTCTGGGCGCGGTGGGAGCAGGGGGGCTGGCTGCCGCATTGATGCCTCTGTTTGGGGGCCCTGCGCGATCGGCAGGGAATGGCCATCTGCGCGTGATCCATGCCTCGCCCGCGACGCTGGTACTTTGGTCAGTGACCTATCTTGCCGAAGACATGGGCTTTTACACTGATGAGGGTCTGACAATAGAGCGCATCCCTCTGAATGGTGGGCCAGTCGCGATGACCGCGCTTGTGGCCGGCGAGGGCGACCTGCAGGTCGCGACCCCGGGCGAGGCTCTATCGGCCGTAGGCCGCGGGCAGGACATTCGTATTCTGGAGAGCTATACCGCAACCGACGCCTATAGCCTGTGTGTGAGCAAGGCCTTCGCCGAGGCCAGAGGCGTGACAGCCAACAGCCCCCTTGCAGATCGCACGGCAGCAGTTGCGGCGCTTAAAGGCGGGAAGCTTGGCATCACTGCTCCTGGCAGTGCGACCGACCTGATCGTGCGGATGTCGCTACGGCAGGCGGGCCTCGATCCGGATGTGGATGCCCAGCTCGTGCCAATGGGCAGCATCGTCAACGTTGTCTCCGGCATCGCCAATGGTGCAATCGACGGCGGTGCGCTGCTGGCCCCTTTCACCGAGCAGACGACGCAACAGTTTGGCGCTGTGCCTCTGTTGGAAGTGGCAGTCGGCGACATTCCGGCTGCCGCACGACTGCAGGGTCAGGCACTGCATGCGAGAGGAGAGGATGTCGAGGCGCGCGCCGCCGATTTCGCCGCCTTTGTCAGGGCCGATCTACGTGCACTGAAGATGATCCAGGAGAATCCTGACGCAGCTCGCGATAAACTTCGTGCGACACGTTTTTCGAAAATTGATGAGGCGATCTGGCCTGCTGTGTGGGCCGCCCAGTTGTCCACTTTCCGTACCCCCCGCGTCTCCGAGGACGGCCTGCGAGCCTGGCTTGAAACTGGCAGTATTGGCGGCAATCCCAATCCGGAAACCTTCCCTTACAGTCAGATGCTGGCCATGCAGTTCGTCGAGAGAGGGCTTCAGGGGCTGAACTGGAAAATCTAACCCACACTTCGGGCGCCGCCTGTCGGCTGGCGCCCGATTTCCAACCGAACGGACCACGCCATGAACGCTGCCACCGGAAATTACGAGCTTCCCTTCGAGATCGATGGAAAGGCCGGACTCACTGTAGGTGAGTATCGCGTGGACATCGTCTCGGATGGGTCACTGTCGCTTGGTGATCCAGCGCGATTGTTTTTGGGTCAAGGCGAAACGACGATACGTTCCACCCTGCGCGAAGCGTTGCTGAGCGACACCTCCGTTACGATGGATCAGAATATCGCAATCCTGCGGACACATAACAGGATCGTCTTGGTTGACGCCGGTACCGGCGGCGCACCGGGCTTCGGCATGGGAAGCGGACGTCTGCCGTCGCAACTGGTGCGGGCCGGGGTACGTCCCGAGGACGTAACGGACGTGCTGATCACGCATGGCCATTCCGATCACCTTTGGGGACTGACCGACCTCGATGGACAGGTTCGTTTCCCAAACGCCATTGTGCACATTAGCGAAATCGACCATCGCTTCTTCACCGCTACAGCCAATGACGGGCATCCGATCGTAGGGTCGCAAATGGAAGGCTGTCGAGCCAGGTTTGCCGCGGTGGGCGACCGGTTAAACCTGCTGCAAGATGGACAAGAGGTTCTGCCCGGGATCGTAGCCGTTGCTGCACCTGGGCACACACCCGGCCACATGATGTATCGCTTGCAGTCGGGCAAACAGACCCTCCTGCTTTCGGGGGATCTGGCACATCATCATGTGATGTTTCTGCGGAATCCGGACATCCGACTCGCGTTTGATGCCGACCAGGGCCAGATGGTGGAGACCCGCAAACGGCATTTCGACATGCTCGCAACGGATCGTATCCCCTTTCTTTCATACCATTTTCCGTTCCCCGGATTGGGTTTCCTCACAAGGGAGGGGCACGGTTTTGAATGGATCCAACTATCGAGAGACAGCTTCTCGCACTTACCAGCAACAAAAAAAGTCAAGGGGAATCGCTTGGGAGAAACGCACATCAGCGCCGATCCGGTCGAGACGAAGGCTGGACGCTCGTTGGAATGACCGCTGGAGTGATTTTGGTGCTCGGACTAGAATACCTCGCTAGCTAGTCAACGTGAGAGTTGCGTTGAACGCAAGCTGCTGACGCGGCATTTGCAGTATCGATTTTTTCAATGTTGCCCCTGGATGCGAATCCAGTCTTTGCGATCCGCAAGGGGTCCCTGGAGGGGATTGCATGAACGAACCCGTCATTGCATTCGATGTGGGGCGGATGCTTTTGGGCGATGAGCCGCCTCTGTTCCTGTTGGAAATAGCTTTCCGAACAGTCGTAATTTACCTCTACACGCTGATCCTGATCCGATGGATTGGAAGTAGATCGATCGCACAGCTGTCGCTCGTAGAATTCCTTTTGGTGATTGCGCTGGGCTCTGCCGTCGGGGATGCAATGTTTTATCCCGATGTGCCGCTGGTCCACGGTCTCGTTGTGATAACCTTGGTCGTGCTGCTCGACAAAGGGCTGGCATATGTTGTGGCACGAAACCCGGTACTGGAAGACGTTATCGAGGGAAAAAGCGTCGAGGTTGTGCGAGATGGAGTTATCGCTCACCGCGTGCTTCAAGCCCTGAATCTTGGACATGACGAGCTTTTTGAGCAGTTGCGATTGAAGGATGTCGCGCATCTGGGACAAGTGCGCGGCGCATACTTGGAAACGAATGGCGCGATTTCAGTGTTCAAGTTCGAAACTGACGCCAATCGGCCAGGGCTTTCCATCGAACCTCCCTGGGACGTAAGCGAACCCCGGAAGATACATGTTGGCAACACGTCGCCTCAAAAAGTCCGGCTGGCGTGCGCTCTATGCGCGACCGTGACTGAAATCTCTGCCGACCAGGTCATTAGGCAGTGTCCCAATTGTAGCGGCCGCGTCTGGCACAAAGTCTAATGACAGCCGCTGCTGACATTAGGCGGCGCGCGATACAGCGCGCGCTGCCGCCTTGCGGCACGGATATGCCAATGCGCGGCATTTCTTCGCTGCAATTCGGACGCTAGCGGGGTCGCGGATCTCATCTGCGATTTTTGCTACGAGCTAACATAAAACTCGGCGCCCGGGGCGGATGGATTCAGATTCATCCGCCGCTAGCTTAACGTCAGAACCTCACCGATGAAAAACACTAGGGACGGCTGAGGTTAATATCGCTGATTACAATGCTTTTGCCTGTCGCAGGGTCCTCATCAATTGTCGTCAGACGCATGCCATTGGCTCCAACCTTTTCTAGCCTCAACTGAGCCGCCCGGTCGCCATTGACTTCTTTCGCCCATTGAATGCCAAGAACCAAGGCGTTGCCTGAACGATTGCCACTGAGGCCGGCAGGGCCGGTGCTCGATCCAGTGTATGTGCCCGTATAGGTCTTACCATTGGCCTTGACGTCGGCGCCGATCGCTCGCGAGAAGACCACGTAACCTGTACATTTGCCATCAAGTGACAACGAGCTCTGAGTAGCGTCGGACGCAAATTTGCAGTTGATCTTGATGGGCTGGGAATCAGCATCTACTTTGACCGTGCCCTTGCCAACCCAGCTGCCAACGAGCGATTTCAAAAAGGCGCCGTCGGCGGCATGCGCGAGCCCCGCGATGCATAGCGTTGCTGCGGCCAATAGCGGGTTTTGTCATGATTGAATCTTTCAGGTTAGCGTGCGCGATACTTCAACCAGCGCAGGCGTGAGGATATGCGGGGTATTTTAGGTGGCCCGTTTGCGCATCAGGCGCCGGCCACTGCTTTCTCTATCTCCTGGGCCGAATGGCCCGTGAGATCCTTGGCGATTTCGCCAACAAGCACTGCCATCAGTTTCTGATGATAATGCTTGCGCAGTTCCCCAAGCGTCCTAGGAGCGGCGATGACGATCAGATTGTAAATTTGTCCGTCAAGCACCTGTCGGTTGAGCAGTTCGGCAGTTCCGGCTGCGAAACTGTCTTCGTCAATTTGACTGTCGTCTGGATTGGCGGAGCTGCTCTGATGACGGCCCCCGGACCCTTTGTTACTGTTGGTAACGTCTTCAACCGCCGAAGCCGTGAGTTTTGGATTGGCTTCGTCTCCTGAGTTGCGAAACAAGTTGAGCCTCTCGCCGTCAGCAACTGCAACGATGGCGCCTTTGGGAATAATCATGGGAATCTCCGAAATTGCGCCAATCGTCGGATACCTACTTCGATAGATAGCGTGCTGACGTGGGTCTCAACGTCTGAAGTCACCGATGGATGCCTTGGGAAGAACCTTTTCATCGAGGCCGGCCCATCATCGCCACGCCGAGCGGACGTAAGCTCCGGATAACATGCCAGAATCCTTGTGGGCCTCCGGCCGTGCTGCGCTTTAGGTGGCGCCGCAATCTTCCTCGAAATCGGTCAAAGCACGGCGCCTTCTACGGTTTCTTAGGAGGAGGCATCGCCACCCGACCGCTGCGCCTTCCGCGCGGCAGCTGCAGCAGTGTTCGGTGTTACGGCGTTGAAAAAGAGTAATTCGATAGGAATGCCTAATCGGTCCAGCGGAACCAACGCGTCTGAGAGATGTTAGGACACGGACGGGACCTATTTTTGCTGGAGATTGATAATGAAATTCCACCCCAGGATTCTGGCGGGGACTGCAATCAGCTTGCTGATGGCCTCTTCGCAATCGGGTGCGATGTCGATTGGCAACGAATTGGCAGCCTCGCCGAACGCGACGAGAACACTGGAGATGCTCGTTCAAGCCGATTGCCAAGAGGGCGAGACGGCGGAAGCGTGTGCATTGCGCCTGCGGCCAGGGGCTCCAGCTGACCAGGTGCCCGACCCGGTGCCAGAGACAACCCCGGCGCCTGAAGCGCCCGCAACGCCGTCGCCGGAAGCTCCGGCGTCTGATCAGCCCGCGCCTGAGGCGCCTGCAGTCGAACCCGCGCCGGTCCCATCTGATCAGCTACCGGCCGAGCAGCCTACCACTGAGCAACCAGCTCCAGAGGGCCCTGCGGCGGTCCCCGCGCCGGCTCCGTCGGATCAGCCACCAGCGGAGCAGCCTGCCGCTGAGCCACCAGCTCCGGAGGCTCCGGCCAGCGAACCTGCACAGCCGATTACGGGAGATCAAGCTCCGCAATCGGGCGAAAAGCCGGCTGATCCAAATGCAGCACCGCTCCTTGACAGCCAAAAGGAAGCCCCGGCGGCAGAGGGCGGTGGCCAACCGGGCCAGGCTGGGGATAAGGCAGCTCAGCCGGCCTCACCTGTCGATCCGGCTCCGCCGCCCGCATCCGACGCGGCCGCCACCGAAGCCGCACAGCCGGCGGAAATCCAACCAGTCACGCTCGAAAAGGGCACCCGCCTCGAGCAAGCGCCCGACCAAGATATGCGCCGCCGCGAACGGCCGGAAGGCGTCGATGTCGTGCGTGAGATTGGCGACCGCATTATCATCCAGATCAACAATCAGGTGATCGTCGAGAGCAACGACCGGCCGCGTATGAGCCGGGGCGCGCGCGAGGTTTACTATGAGGACCTGCCGCGCGGAAGGACACGCGAAACGATCGTGCGCGAGAACGGGACGCAGATTGTTACTATCCGCAACCAATATGGCGATGTCATTCGCCGCTCCCGGATCACCCCAGATGGCCGCGAATACGTGCTTGTTTACGTCGACGAGCTCAATTACGATCGGGTCGGGGACTGGCGCGATCCGGGTCTTGACTTGGGACCGATCCACCTGACCATTCCAGCCAACGAATACATCCTGGTGGCAGCGAACGTCCAGGAAGCGGATGACTACTATGAGTTCCTTGAAAAACCACCGGTAGAGCGACTGCAAAGGCTTTATTCGATCGACGAGGTCAAGCGCTCTGCTCGTGTCCGTGACATTGCCCGCCGCGTCGATCTGGACACCCTGACGTTCGAGTTTGGTTCCGCGGAAATCCCTAAGAGCGAGGTCGTCAAGCTGGAAGGTGTGGCGAAGGCGATGGAAAGGCTGCTTGAGAAGAATCCGGCGGAAACCTTCCTGATCGAAGGCCACACCGATGCCGTGGGTTCCGACCTCGATAACCTGGCCCTATCAGACAGGCGTGCGGAAGCGGTCGCCGAAGCGCTCACAAACAGCTTCGCAATTCCCCCGGAGAACTTGGCGCCACAGGGGTATGGGGAGCAGTATCTCAAGGTGAACACCGAGGAAGCCAACCAACAAAATCGGCGCGTTGCTGTCCGTCGCATCACGCCGCTGGTGGCGCCTGTGGCAACGGCTAAATAAGTGCAGACCCGCGGCTTCACAACGGCCGCGGGTTCCTTCGTTGGCGGGACGTTTCAAATCCAGCTCCCCCGCTGCGCGCTCAAGAAAACGACTGAAAAGGAACTTCCCAACGGTGGCCTATACGCTCATTTGGTACGGCAAACAGGGCATTGTCGAGAAAGTGCGTTTCGACGCCGAGAAGGCCGCACGGGACCATGCACTGGCGGCCTTCTCGGCTAGAAAGCAGGAGGGTATCGTAGCGGTGGAGGTGCGGAAGGACGCAGGAACGGTTGTATTCAGCCAAGCTCGCACTAACTAAATCGTTCGGCCAATGGACGATTGTTCTGCTATGCGACGGAAAAGTCGAACTGAATTACGACGCGAACGTCTGCATTTCACTCCTGTCGCTCCGCGACACCAGGCCTCTTATCCTGACCGGGGGCCTTGCCGCTTGCTTTGGCAATAGCGGGAGTACCGTATCGCTGGTATTGATGTCGCCCATTTCCAGAACAGGCGCCGCAGATGACATCTGATGCAGATAAAGCCGAGGCTGTCGAGCAACTGCTCGATACAGCTGACCTTGCCACTGCGCTGGAAAGCGAACAGTTCAAAAAATTTCTCGATCAGGTGCCGATTGCCATAGCGGTCTCGGACCTGAAGGCGAAGGAGCGCGTTGTCTATGCCAATCCCGAATTTGAAAAACTCTCGGGCCTGACGGCGGCCGGCCTCACCCGGCAAAACTGGGCCGCACTTTCCGGCGTCGGCCTCCACCAGCAAAAGGACCGGCCACTGGCCGAGGCCGTGATCGAGGAAGCCGATTTCGTCGGCACCTTCCTGATGGAGCGCGACGAGGACAAGCAGGCGCTTGTCGACGTCTATTCCAATCTTATCGAGGACGACAACGGCAAGATCTGCTTTCGGCTGGTGGCGCTTGTCGATGTGTCGGCTCATGGCGAGACTGAGGATCAGCGCACGATCGACGAGCGCATGCGCGAAAAGGACACGCTGTTGCGCGAGTTGCAGCATCGTGTGAAGAACAATTTGCAGATGATCACCGCGCTGATCCGTCTGGAAACCCGAAATGCCACCGAGCCGGATCAGAAGCGTTTCGAAAGACTGGCAGGCCGCGTTGACGCCCTCGCGATCCTCTACCAGACGCTGTCTGCTGACGATCAGAAGGATGAGGTCGATCTCGGCGTCTATCTCAGCCAGATCGCATCAGCGGTGATGACCTCGCATGCGGTCGAGGGTATCCGCCTCGACATGAAGGTGGATACATATCCAGTTTCAATCAACGTCGCCATGCCGACAGGGCTGGTGGTAAACGAGCTGCTGACCAATTCGCTCAAACATGCCTTCCGCGGGCGTGACGGTGGCACAATAACCCTCCACAGCATCGTCAACGGCGATGGTTGCAGGGTCGTTGTTGAGGACGACGGGATCGGGCTGCCTGAAGGGGAGAGCTGGCCCAAGCGCGGTAAGCTGGGGGCGCTGATTGCGCACTCGCTGACTGAGAACGCCAAGGCGGAATTCGACGTCAGCTCAAGTCCCACCGAGGGAACCAGTGTAGCCATAGTTTTCAAACGGTCCGCTGCTGCCGCGCCAAATTGACGCTACGGCAATGCTGTATCAGCGAATCTATACAATGGGTTGATGCAAGACATTGCTGTGTCATCCCAGTCAGTCCTGATCTGAATTTGGACGTTCCGCCCCTTCAAGTTCGACGTGCGGGCATCTTCCGCCTCAGCAGCGTCGACATTCGCCGGCCCATGGCTGTTCCCTATCTCGACGGCATCTAAGGGAGGTCGCGAACACTCAGCAGGGGCCGCGTGGCATCAGTGCCGTCAGCGCTGGCGAGGCCAAGCTGAAGATTGCCGAGGCGACTGGCTGGCTCGACTCGACTGCAATTTCATGGCCTTCAAATTGACAGCGTCCAAGCTGCTCGGCGACACAAACGTCTCCAAAGCACCAGAGCGTCGCCGCTCTTGCGGAACTGGCAACTTCGCAAAAATCAACTCACGCTGGCGTGCTACCGACTGCTTTGACGCACGATCAGTTCCGGTATTATGAGAATATGGTTTAGCTGCTCGGCGCCGTCCAAGATGCTAAGTATCAATGATCCGGCGCGGTGGCCGATCTCTCTGGCTCGAGCGTCGATCGTTGTAAGCGTTGGGACGCATATGTCCGCAATTTCATAGTTTCCGAATCCGCCTATCGCAACTCGATCTGGCACAGGCAGCTCGCGTCGCTGGCACTCAGTCAGTGCTCCGAAGGCGGACAAGTCAGATACGCAGATCACGGCTTCGGTGTCAGGGAGATCCTGCAAAAGCGTGGCCATCGCGATCGCACCCTCACGCATGGAGATCGGCGGCACTCCGGCGGCGATAAGGCGTGTGGAATCGAGCCCGTGCTCCTTCATGGCCGATACGAAACCCCGACGGCGGTCACTGCCGCGCGTGTCGCGGCTGGCATCGCCGCCAAGAAATGCGATGCGTTGATATCCAGCTCGCACGAAATGATCGACCATCCCGCGCACCGCATTGGCGTTCGAGAAGCCTACGTAGTGTCCGATGGGTTCAGCAGGTGCGTCCCAGGTTTCGATAACAGGGATCTGAGCGTTCTCCAGCAACCTGCGGGCGCGCGCCGTGTGTTTGCCTCCGGTGACTACGATCGCTTGAGGCTTTCGGCGCAAGAGTTGCTCGATAAGCCGCTCCTCGTTTTCTATATCGTAGTTGGTATAGCCGAGCAGAATCTGCATGCCGGCGCCGCCGAGCACGTCCGACAGACCGGCTACCGTATCGGCGAAGTTGGCATTGTTAATCGACGGAATAGTGACAGCGACAAAGCCGGTACGCTGCGAGCGGAGATTGGAGGCAGTCGAGTCAAAAACGTACCCCACATCCTCCGCAGTCTTGAGAATAGCCTCGCGGGTTTCTTTGCGAATGAGGCTGTCGCCCTTGAACGCGCGCGAAACCGTCATCGGCGAAACGCCGGTGATGCGCGCAATGTCGGCCATTGTCGGTGGCTTGCGGTTTGGCTTCATCAGCGCAGTCAATTTCCGGTCAATGCCGATATTGATGTTAGGTAACTAGATCGAGTGCAGGCTTGTAATGCAATATCGTCGACTGCTTGCCCATCCGATACATCGTGGAATCACAGCACGAACTCGTTGGCCAGTGTGACATGGTGATGGACTCGCCCCTCGAAACAAGGATGCCTTCCTCACGCAGGTGGGGCCATCCATCCGGGCGATCGCTACTCGAGGAGAACTTGGCGCTAGCCGCGCGCTGATGGAGCGCTGTCCAAATCTGGAGATCGTCTCGGTTTACGGTGTCGGGTATGACGCGGTCGATGTCGACTTCTGTAGGGCGCGCGGCATCCGCGTGACGAACACACCCGACGTGCTGACCAACGACGTCGCAGACCTTGGCGTCGCTATGATGCTCTGCCAATCGCGGGGCGTGATTGGGGCTGAGGCATGGGTGCGTGACGGAAGCTGGGCGTCGAAGGGGCTCTACCCCCTAAAGCGCCGCGTCTGGGGTCGGCGCGCCGGTATTCTCGGGCTGGGACGTATTGGCTTTGAGGTAGCAAAGCGGCTTGAAGGCTTCGGCATGGACATCGCCTATAGCGGCTCGAAGCCGAAGACATACGCCGAGGGCATGGAGTTCGTCGCTGACCCAGTGGCGCTTGCAGACCGGTCCGATTTCCTCTTCGTGACGCTCGCAGCCACACCCGCGACGAGACACATTGTCGGCCGCGAGGTCATCAGAGCGCTCGGGCCCGATGGAATGCTGATTAACATCTCGCGTGCGTCAAATATTGACGAGGAGGCGCTACTTGATGCGCTGGAAAGTGGCGCGCTTGGTTCGGCAGCGCTGGATGTATTTGAGGGAGAGCCGAAGCTTGATCCCCGCTTCCTGGCTTTGAGCAATGTCCTACTCCAACCACACCATGCGTCGGGCACGATCGAGACGCGCAAGGCGATGGGGCAACTCCTGCGCGACAATCTCCTCGCCCATTTTGCCGGCATGCCGCTGCCGACTGCTGTCGTTTGAGGCATGATGATGAAAGCGATCGTTGCCCATGCTTCGCGGGATCTGCGGATCGAGGAACGTCCGGACGAGCAACCCGGCGAAGGCGAAGTGAAGCTTCGGCTAGCTGTCGGGGGAATCTGCGGCAGTGACCTCCATTACTACAATCATGGTGGCTTCGGTTCTGTCAGATTGAGGCAGCCGATGGTGCTTGGCCATGAGGTTTCGGCTTATGTGGAAGCACTCGGTCCTCACGTCGAAGCCCTGGAGGTCGGCCAACTCGTTGCAGTGTCCCCATCGCGGCCTTGCCGGTCATGCCGTTACTGCCAGAAAGGCCAGCACAACCAGTGCCTCAATATGCGATTTTATGGCAGCGCAATGCCTGTTCCGCATGTCCAGGGTGCATTTTGCGAGTGGTTGGTCGCGGATGCGACCCAATGCGTGCCCGCTGACGGGCTAACCGCGGCCGAGGCCGCGATGGCGGAGCCACTCGCGGTCGCATTACACGCCATGAGCAGGGTGGGGGACTTGCTCGGCAAGCGAGTGCTTGTGACAGGGTGTGGGCCCATTGGCGTGCTCGCGATCATTGCGGCACGGAGGGCAGGCGCAGCCGAGATCGTGGCGACTGATCTCTCTGAAAGTTCACTATCGACTGCGCGGTCCTGCGGTGCTGACACGGCAATCAACATCAAGGACGAGCCAGATGGTCTGGCGTCCTACGGCCTCAACAAAGGTAGTTTCGACGTGCTCTACGAATGCTCGGGCGCTGCAGCCGCCTTGGCAAGTGGGATAGCGGCCCTGCGTCCGCGCGGGATTGTTGTGCAGCTTGGCCTTGGCGGCGACATGTCGCTGCCGATGATGGCGATCGTCTCTAAGGAAATCGAGCTTCGCGGCTCGTTCCGCTTCCACGACGAGTTCGCGGTGGGTGTCGAACTGATGCGCAAGCGGCTCGTCGACGTTAGGCCGCTGATCACACACACTTTGGAGCTCGACAAAGCCGTCGAAGCCTTTGAGCTGGCATCGGACCGAACCCGCGCGATGAAGGTACAGATCGCATTTTCGTGAAACGATATGGCTTTTCGACGGCGGACGCTTGCGAGCCAACCAAGACGGTAACGCTAGCGAACAACTTACAGGCACCTGGAGAATATCATGACAGCCGGACAGAATGTTTCCCTGAGAACCAAGATCCGTGAGCAACAGCCCATCATCTCGGCGATGATGCGGTTTCCCGACCCTGGGATCGCGGAGCTTCTGGCGGTGTTGGGTTTTGATGTGATCGTCATCGACAACGAACACATGCCTTTCAATGATGAGACCATTGCCAACATTGCGCGCGCCTGCGCAGCGCATGGCGTGGCGTGCATGATCCGTCCGACCGATCACAATCCTCGCCAGATCGGGCGATACCTCGACATGGGATTGGTCGGTATTCTCGCCGCACATGTAGACACGGCCGAACAAGCACGGAGCATTGTCAGCGCGGTGAAATATCCGCCCTTCGGTAAGCGGGGCATGATGCCGTTAAGCCGAGCGGCGACATTCGGCATGGGCGCGCCGACCGGCGAATATGCGGCCCGTGCGAACGACGAGACGCTCGTCATCTGCATGTGCGAGTCTCGCACCGGTGTAGAGAATATTGACGGTATCCTCGCCGTCGAAGGTGTAGACGGTGTCGCCGTCGGGCCGTCGGATATCGCCAATTCTTATGGCATGCCGGGAAAGTCTATGGACCCGAAGATCGTTGAGATCATCAGCACTCTGGAGGGCAAGATCTTTGCGTCAGGCAAACTCGCATCGGCACTGCCCAAGAACCACGACGAGGCTGTCAGAGCCGTTGAGAATGGCTACGGTTGGATAAACGCCGCTTCGGACCTGAGCCTGATCGTGGAATCGGCCAAGCGGCTCTCGCCGCGTGATCTGGGGAAGCTGAAACTCGGAAAATGGGGTGGGCAATAACTGCGCGTCAGACACGCAACTGGTCAGTAAACAAGGGAGGAACGAGGATATGAACATTTTCAAGACACTCGGTAGCGGGCTCGTCATTCTGGCAGGGTTTCTCGCGGCAACGGCTGCAAGTGCCCAGTCGAGCTTCCCGAGCAAGCCAATCCAACTTGTCGTGCCAGCTAAACCTGGCGGCGATACCGACCTCAATTCGAGACTGCTTGCCAAGCACATCGGCAAACACTTGAGCCAGCCGTTGGTCGTTGTGAATACCGATGGCGGCGGCGGAAACATGGCTGCGCAGAAGGTCGCCGCATCACCAGCTGACGGTCACGCGATCTTGATGCTGAACACTGTCTTGTTCACCGGCCGGGCAGTCGGGACACTGCAGCTCGGACTTGACGATTTCGAGGTCATAGGTATCCCGAGCTATTCTGACACACTGCTGTGGGTGACACGCAAGGATGCGCCGTTCAAGACGCTGCCGGAACTCAGCAAGGCTGTCCTTGCGGCGCCCGATACCGTGAAATACGCCGCGACCGTAGGGGCTCCTTCGCACCTGCAGGCAATCGCTTATGAAGAGGCGATAGGTGGGGATCTCAAGAAGATCGATACGGGCTCGGGCTCGGACAAAATCGTCGCGGTTCTCTCGGGCCAGGTTGACGTGCTGACGACCAACTATTCGCTAGTGAAGGATTACATCACCACCGGCGAGATGGTGGTTCTCGGCAATCTCGGCCGCGAACGCAGCCCCTTCATCCCAGATGTACCCACCTTTGCCGAAGGCGGCGTAAAGCTCGGTCCGGATTTCAACATGTTTTACGTTCTGCTCGCCCCCAAGGGGACGCCGCGGGACGTGATCGCCGCGCTGAGCGACGCGCTGAAACAGACGGTCGAAGACCCGGAGGTGAAGAAGGAGTTCGAGAAATCCTACTTTACGGTCGACTATCGCGACAGCGCAGCGGCCAAGGCTTATCTTCAGGAGCGCGAGCCGGAGTTCATGGCGATGAAAGATCTCATCGCTGCCGATAAGTTCTGAACCGCCCCGAAATTCGTTAGCATGGGCAATCCAATGAAGTGGAATGACATTATCTCGGCGCTCGTGCTGATCGTCGTGTCCATTGTTGTGTTCTTTGCCTCCGACCGTTTGGAGGCAAAGACGCGGATGGACATCGGTCCCGACTTCATGCCGAAACTGGTGGCGGCCTTGACCTTTCTGCTTAGCTCGCTGCTCCTGGCACAGGCTGTGCAGCGTAACATGGCACTACGCGCACATCAGATGCCAGACGTCGGCCGTGGGCCGGTGCGGCAGGGCGACCTGATTGAGCGCTATGCCGACTGGATCAGCCTCTTACTGATCCTCGCCTACACGATCGTATTCGAGCCGCTTGGCTTCGTATTGTCGACCACCATCTTCCTGTTTCTGCAGTTCATCGTCATGTCACGCTCCGGCGAGCGCCGATACATCCGTTTCGCGCTCGTGGCCGGCGTCGTCTCGACAGCCTCGTATTACGTCTTCCTGCGGCTGTTTTACGTGTTCCTGCCGGCTGGGCTGTTGGGGTGAATGATGTCTGACGTTATCTGGACGGGCTTTGCCTCGGTACTCACATTCCAGGCACTTGCGCTCAACTTGTTCGGGGTCGTTGTGGGGATCGTTTTCGGCGTCATTCCTGGTCTTTCGGCTGCGACCGCCATCGCGCTGTTCCTGCCCATCACCTTCGGTATGGAGCCTGTGATTGCCATCGCGCTGATGATGGGCCTCTATATTGGCGCATCCTCGGGTGGCTTCATTGCTGCTATCCTGCTCAACATACCTGGAAAGCCGTCGGCAGTCGCGACGACTTTTGATGGCTATCCTATGGCCAGAGACGGGGAAGCTGGTCGCGCGCTCGGCGCCTCGGTCGTATTTTCTTTCATCGGCGGTCTGATCAGTATGTTCGCAATGCTGTTCATCGCACCTCCGCTTTCCGACTTGGCCATGAAGTTTGGGCCGATCGAGTATTTTGCAGCCACCTTCGCAGCACTTATGCTGCTTGGCAGCCTGACCGGTGACTCTTTGATCAAAGGGCTGCTCGCGGGCTTGATCGGGCTTATGCTGGCACTAGTTGGCTCGGCGCCGATAGACTACACGCCACGCTTCGACTTCGGATTTTACCAGCTTTCCGAAGGCTTTCCGCAACTCGCGGTGCTCATCGGCATGTTCGCAATAACCGAAGTGGTGAAGGCCGCGCGCCGCGATCCTGCCGAGGAGGCCGCACGTCCGCTGAACTTTCACATGCGTGGATTCGGCATCAGCCTGAAGGAAACTATCCAGCAGATGCCGAACGCAATACGATCCTCGGTGATCGGGATCTTTATCGGCATCCTGCCCGCTCTCGGCGGCACTGCGGCGAGCCTCGTAGCTTACACTGCGGCCAAAAACGCTTCCAAGGAAAAGGAGAAGTTCGGCAAGGGGTCTATGCATGGCCTTGTTGCATCTGAGACAGCCAATAATGCCGTAATCGGGGGCGATATGATTCCGCTGCTCACATTGGGCATACCAGGCGATGTGGTGACGGCGCTCCTACTTGGCGCGCTGACGTTACACGGCCTGACGCCAGGACCACTTTTGCTCAAGACGCATGGCGACCTGCTGTACGCAATCTTTGCAGCGCTCATGATCGCCAACGTCATGATGGTAATCGTGCAGTTCTTCGGCATCAGGATATTTGTAAGGCTGCTGTCGGTGAAAAAATACTACCTGTTCCCCGTCATTGTTGCGATGTGCGCTGTCGGTGCCTATTCAGCCAACAATGTAGCTTTCGACGTGGTGATCTTCGGCGCGTTCGGCGTCATCGGATGGGTCCTGTCCAAGGCCGGTTTTCCGTTCGCCCCGGTAATTGTCGGCTTCATTCTAGGTCCGCTGCTGGAGATCAATCTTCGTCGCGGATTGATGTTGACTGGAGGCGACTTCCTTGCCTTCTTCCAAAGTCCGATAGCGCTCGTATTCTTCATCACTGCGGCGCTGCTGGTCGGGGCAACAGTGCAAAACCGGCGTAAGCTCGCGATCCGTACGGTCGCATAGCGCGGCTAGTTTGCGATTCGGAGTGCTGGCGGAACGGGTCGCCGCGGGAGGTAGCGCCGTCGAACGAAAATGGCGTCAGGGCCGCAAGGCGTCCAGCCATTTCGTATCCGCTCCAAACTGCAATTCAGCACGTGCCGTTGGACTTGCTCCTGCAGGACGCGGACTGCCCGGCTACTAAGCCCATCCCACGACGAGGACAACGATAGTATCGCGTGCGAACCCGCCAGCGCTGGCATGCAATCCGATAAGAGTGGAGGTGGCGACCCGTTCGTAGCCAGGGGCAGAGCGCCAGCCTTCTGGGTTGGAGCCCCCCGTCCGACACGGGACGGTTCGCCAATCTACGTTGCCGAAAGGTCGTTGGGGAACCACCCAAATCAACGTCCGCTCGTCGGAATCCTTGGTCCGAGCGCACTTGCCACTCTGCTGAAGAAGCGGGCGAAGATGCAGGGTCCCGTGATAAAGACCATTCCGTGAGCGACGGCCTATGCGAACTTTTGCCTTCAGTCCGATGCGTCGCCCCCGGAGCCCCCTGGCCGTAGGTGCTCTATGAGTAACTTTGCCCCCCGGGAGAGCCTTTGGTCGCGACGGTGCATAACGCCAAACGGCACGGAATGGCTTGTTCTGTTTGGGAGAACGCGGATCATTTCATTAGTGTCTTCCCATTTTCTCGCAAAATGCTCTGGGAGGTACCCAATGTATTTCCCACTGAGAATTAACATAGCTGCGGCCTCCATTGTGTGCACGATTGCAGCTGTCCTCAGGTTGTCGATATAGCTTGGCTGCTGTGACTCTCTCAGATAGCCTCTCGACACGAAAGCAAAGGGCGTATCAGATTGAATAAGCTTCTTCTCTTGAGATTCAGGCTCTGCCAATTCATGCGATCGTGAACAGAAAAGTGCTATATTTTCTCTAAATATCTCTTGGCAGACGACTGAGCTCGAAACGATGGAAGTTGGCCCTATCGCGACATCTATGTCGCCTTCAGCTAGGCTGCTTTTCAATTTGTTAGGAGGCATTATATCCATTCGAATGAATACACCACGTTCCTTAACGGCCAGCGTTTGAATCGCCGTCTGTATTGAGAATTGGCGTTCTGAGATCAGACCGTCGATGATACCCAAGCTCAGTTCTTTGCCGACATGATTCTTGGTATAGAATGCTTTATTTCGAAAATGATCTATTGATTGAAAAAGGTCTTCTACTGAAGCGTAGAGTTCGGCTCCGCCAGACGTAAGCCTGAAACCAGATCTTCCGCGATGGCAGATCTTGAACCCGACCCTCTTCTCGAGGTTCGCCATATGCGTGCTGATGTTGGAGAGGCTCATATCGAGAGCCGATTGGGAGGCGGAGAGCCCCCCGCACTCAACAACCGTCTTAAAAACCATCAAAAGTCGAAGATCGAAGTCGGACACGGCCTTCATGCGCAACACCCCCACACCTGTTTTCGGCCGGTCGGCGGCATCGAAACGCCAAGCTGTGCGGGATGCTCACTTCGGTTTGGGCAGAAGTCAACTTGAGTAGATAGGCATTCGTCCACTGCGTCCAAAGTGACACCAATTCCGGGTCGACGACCTACTCTGGAAAGGTATTGCAATGACGGACCGCCGATTTACTCCCGTTACCGGAACGCAAATGCCTCGATATGCGGGGGCAGCGACGTTGATGCGGCTCCCACTAGTTCTCCCCGGTTCATCCGATTGGGACGACGTCCAGATTGGGTTGTTCGGGATCCCTTGGGACGGCGGCACGACCAACCGCCCAGGTGCGAGACAAGGACCGCGGCAGGTGCGCGACGCCTCAACGATGGTTCGCAACGTCAATCGCGCAACTGGCGTCAATCCTTTCGCCCTCTGCCGTTGCGCCGACCTTGGTGACTCACCGGTCAATCCAGCTGACCTGGCAGATTCGATGCTGCGAATCGAGCGCTTCGTCGACGGCGTCTGCACCTCGGGCATAGTGCCCCTTTTTGTGGGCGGGGATCATCTGAGCACGCTTCCGGTCATGCGTGCGATTAGCAAGCACGTGGGGCCCGTCGGAATGGTTCACATCGACGCCCATACGGACACGTGGGATTCGTATTTCGACGGCCAGAAATACACGCACGGGACCCCGTTTCGTCGAGCAATCGAGGAGGGGATCCTAGACCCGAAGCGGACTGTGCAAATCGGAATCCGCGGCGCTCTTTATGCCGACGGGGACGATCGCTGGGGACGCGACCAGGGCATCCGCGTGATCGACTTCGACGAATACAAGAGATTAGGGGTCGAACAGGTGCTGCGCGAAACCCGCGCCCGTGTGGGCTCGCAAGCGACCTATGTTAGTTTCGATATTGACGTGCTTGACCCGGCCTACGCACCTGGGACTGGAACGCCGGAAATCGGCGGTATGACGACTTTCGAGGCGCAAAGTCTCATTCGTGGCCTTGAGGGCATTAAGTGCGTCGGCGCAGACGTCGTCGAGGTTTCACCCCCATTTGACACCAGCGGCAATACGGCTCTCGCGGCGGCGACGCTGATGTTTGAGATCCTCTGCGTTGCCGCAGGCACCGTCTCAAAAGCGAACAGTTAGTTCGACCTGACCACCACCGAAAAAGATAAACATTGAGGAGGAGCAGATGAGCTTTGTCAGAAATCTAACGGCCTGCGGCGCAATGGTCTTGTCCGCGTTGTCGTTTGCGGGTCCAGCGTCAGCTGAGCAGAGAATCGTTGAAGTGGCATATCAATTGACCACTAGCCCTTGGATCGCCCGTCTGGCGGACGGGGCGTTCGAGACAGAGACCGGATACAAGATCAACTGGCACCAGTTCAACACCGGCGCCGAAATCATAAGCGCCATGGCGTCGGGTTCCATCGACCTAAGTGTACTTGGATCAAGTCCATTGGCGGTTGCGTCCACCGCAGGGCTGGACATCAAGCTGTTCTGGGTGCTGGAGGACATCGCGAGCGCCGAAGCGCTTTACGTCCGAAACGACAGCGGCATCAGATCGCCACATGACCTGGTCGGAAAGCGGCTGGCAGTGCCTTTTGCGAGCACGAGCCACTACCAACTCATGTACGCGCTGAAGAAATGGGGCGTCGAAGAGCAGGTTACCGTACTGAATCTGGATCCGAACAAGGCCGCAGCCGCATGGGAACGCAAGGACATTGACGGTGCGTTCATCTGGGGCGCGGCGATGGCTCGCCTTAAACGGAATGGCACGCCCCTCGTCACAGCCGGCCAAATCTGTGAGATGGGGCGCTGCACATTCGAAGGGATGGCTGTTAGTACTGAATTTGCCCGTGAGAACTCTGAATTCATGCGGAAGTTTACGAGCATAATCGACCAGGCCAACCGTGATTACATAAATAATCCTGCCGGCTGGGCGATCGACTCTGCCAACATCAAGCTTATATCAGATCTCTTTGGAGCTGATGCCAGAACGGTTACGGAAGATCTGTCACAGTACAAGTATCCGTCGCTGACGGAACAGGCTTCCTGTACCTGGCTTGGCTGCGGCGCCGAAGGTGGCGCGGCCAAAACGCTAAGGCTGACGGCGGAGTTTCTGAAATCTCAAGGTAGGATCGACAAGGTCCTCGACGACTATTCCGGCTTTGTGGCGGATGAGTACCTAGGGTCCTCTCAGTAGCGGCACACGAACATAGCACGGAACTTTATGGCCGTAGCTCCCATCGAAGGCATCGGTCGGCGAATGGCGGGTAGTCTATAGAGTTCCTTTCCAGAGGGCGTCGCAGTCGCAAGTCGCGCCATTTACAACTCACCAGCTCGCTCCAATACGCGGGATGCAAGCTAGCGCCATCGCTCAAACGCCAACAGCTGGAGTTACGTGTGCTTCCGCATACTGACACCTGCTTCCGTGAGAAGTTTCGGGCACGGGCGGGAGTCCGATAGTCCCCAAGGACGGACCCCGCTGGCCACAGGCAATGTCTATGGTCGATTTGCGGCTGGTGTCGGCAACGGCTCGACGGCCGCCGGCAAGCGGCCGGCTTGATGCGGATGGAGCGCTTTGCGTTTCAACCACCTGGCATTGAGGGTGCCGCGCAACCGGAGCCGAGCCTTTTTTTGTCGTCGATGATCACCGCAGGCACGCGTAAGTCGGCTAGCGGCTGATTGCCTGTGGCTGAAGGCTGGACCGGCCCATGCCGGCTCCATGGGGCTTCGCCGTCTTACCCGGCGGTCCGGCGCGGTTGGCTCCAGCGCGAACATGATGGTCATGCGTCAGCCGTAGCAGGGCACGGCGGGCGAAGGTCGTCGGTTCCCACCGATGGGTCGCTTATGACGGGGGGGCGACCGCGAACAACTGGCGGGCAGCACGACGCTGATCGCTGCAACGGGCGGGACTGACGCCGTTCTGTCAGTTACTCCATCGCGCCTATTGCGAGGTGACCGCCTGCGGCGCCGACAGGCAAGCCCGCGACCCCCTAGGACGACGCGTACTTTTTTCTTGGCCGATTCCAATGAGATATCGCCGTCCTGGCCGATAGGCGGGCAAGCGCTGTTGACAAACGGCATTGGTTGGACCGATTGTATTCTACATGGATACATCATATTCAAATAGAATACAAGAGCAAAGCGGCGTCAGGCCTCTTTCCACCGTCATCAAGACGTTGGCCGTGCTCGATGTCCTTGCCGCCAGTGCACGCGGGATGAAGTTGCCGGAGATCGCCGCAGCGATGGAGTTGTCGCGGCCGACCGCATATCAGCGCCTTCTCACCCTGATCGATGCAGGGTGGGTCGAGCAGGATCAGGAGATGCGCTACCGACTCTCCATGCATGCCTGCCGTTTCGCTGGTGCAGCACTCGAGCAGGCCGATCTTGGCACGCGTGTCCAGCCGGTGCTCGAAGCGCTCGTTGCGAAGGTCAAAGAGGCCGCCTCCGTCGCGATCCTCGACCGAGGGTTGCCATTCATTGTCTCACGTGTCGATTCCGACAGCCTGCTGCGCGCCGAGCAAAAGATAGGCACCACGATGTCTCTCGGCGGATCCGCTTCGGGCCGCATTCTCACTGCTTTTGCCGACGAAACAACGCTCGCACGCCTCCGCCAGGGCGGTGAGGAATTCGCTTCGGAAGAAATACTTACTGATGCCCGCGTCAATGGCTACGCGATCTCCAGCGGCTACACCCACAGCGGCGTGATCGCCATAGCCGCGCCGATCTTTGATCTCAAAGGCAAGTGCTTCGCGACACTGTCGCTGGTTATGCCCGAGACGCGTTTCGACCTTGAAACCTTCAAGCGGCCGCTGCTCGAGGCAGCCAGCGAAATCACCAGCATCCAGCAGGGAAAACATCGGTGACATGACCGACACGATTGAGCCCACAAAAGGGTCCGGCGTGACCGCGCGCATGCGCACGGGATCGCAATTGATGAAGCCTGAAAGCCTGGCAGCAATCCAGCCATCGCGCTTCAGCGGCGCGCGCGCCTTCATGAATAAGATGCTGCGCGAGCGCTGGGACATTTCGATGGTACGCTTCGACGTCGATGCCAACGCCGAGGGCACCGTCGTCTATTCGATCAAGGCGCCCGACCGGGAATTCAGCTTCATCTGCTTCTCGCGCCCGCCGAGCCGAACCGCCCGCACTGGTCGCATCATCGGCCAAGCCTGGGACATGGTTGGCACGCTCAACGAGGGACCAGCGACAGATGCCGATATAGAGTCAGCGCGGCGGGAGATACCCAAGCTCTACACTGGTCGGGCCACGCACAACGCGCTCATTTGGTGCCGTTCGAACCGTTCGATGCGCGTCTTTGACCAGACGCTTGACGCACTCGCAGCAGGGCACCAGCCGGTGGTCGAAGATCTGTCCAAGGTCTGCTACCTCATGCGCAATACCGGTCTCGACGGCAACGGCACGTTCGGCACCCGTTCGTTTCCGTCGCTCGGTCGCCACCATCCGTTGGGCGGCGTGTTGCAAGCACAGCTTCTCACTGCCTACATGATGCGCGAATATTCGTGCGACCTCGTCGAGCACCTGGCGCGTCTTAAATCCGACAGGGCCGTGTCGCTCGAGCCTTCCATCCGCCGGTATCTTGGCGTCGGTAACGGGTCGGCACTTGGCTTGATCTTCTTCGTCCACAAGCACCCACGCCTGATTAACGCCTGGATAGGAGCGCGCGAAACCGCGATCGCCAAGGCGCGCGGCCTAGAACTCGGTGCCGGTGACCCGCGCATTGGCAAGCTGATCGATCTTTTGCAAACGGCGATCACCTTCCGCCAGCAGGACCGAATGGTCTACGAGGCCTTTACTTCCAGTGCCGAGATTGCCAGCGATCTGAAGCACGCGCTCGAAACGCTTAAAGTGTTCCGTGACAACGGACTAATCCAGGGCGTGGCTCATGCCACGCCGCTCGACATGCTGGTGTCAAGCTTTGGCGAAACCGCCTGCCCGGAAGCGCTCGAAACGCTGCACTCGCTACTTATCGAACTCGTTCCCGATGAGGCAGATTCGCTCTTTACAGGGATTGATGCGCCCGACGAATTCACCGTGTCGCCTGCAGAAACACTCGCCAGTCTGGCCGACCTGATCCGCCGCGACTATAGCTGGGCGCTTGCAACCGACATGTCGGCCCCAGAGGCCTATAAATTCGTCTGGTACAAGTCCGAGACAGCTGAAGAGCCGCGCCGCGGCGCGCGCGAGGAGGTGCCCGAAGCCATCGATCTTGGCCTGGATGTCTGCGGCAGCGTTCAGGCTCTGATGGACGACATCGAGTTGGTCGGCCCTTCAACCACCGTCGCGCGGTTGCTGCTCAAGCACCCCGAGCATCGCTATCTCGTCGCCCGCATTCAAAGCCTGCGCGACGCCCAGTTCCACACGCCGCATGCCAACATAAATGCCGAGAGTTTTGTACCTATCGACCTCGTTCGATTGATGAATTGTGGCATTCATGGCGTTGATAAAACCCGTGATTTTCTCAACCGCAACCTACGCGGCGTGCTCTACCACGGCGCCCCGACCCCAGACGAAATCCGATCTGGTTTCGTTGGCACATGGTTTTATCCCTCGGAGCCAATCCAATGAGTGTGTCCCAGCTCCATCAGATCCTGCGTGTTATGCCGCGCGAGATGCGAATGATGTCGGAGCGCATCTTGTCGATGACGGGCCAGCCCAAGGGCTTTTTCCTTTCTGTACAGGACGTGCCTATGTATTCGCAAAAGCTGGGTCTCGGCGGTTTCGCGCTTCTCGAAAGCCGCTTCGATGCGCTCTGCAATGCGTGCGTCGGCGAAATCGCGATCGCGTCGGAGGACAAGGCCAAGCTGTGGCTCGACGGCAGAGGCCAGCACGCCTGGTTCGTGCTTCCGGCAGCGATTGACTTGCTAGGTGAACTCGTCGCGAGGTTTGGCAAGGCCGAGTTGGTCGTGGCGGATGCGATCGATCCCGAGGAGCTTAAGATCGCCGAGGCGTTCGCCCAGCGCAACGGACTTTCCGTTTACGTAACGATAGCCAGCGATGTGACACTCAAGGCGTGCGGCCGTGTCCTTACGGGCGACGTTCGCCACGACGATCCGCTGCTCTGGTCAGTGCTAGAGTCCGGGCTGCCGGTGCAGGCCGAATTGTGGTGGCGCATCTACGCACTCGCCAAGAAAGCCCTTGCTGCCGATAGCGTGGTCTCGCGACGTCACGCTGGTCCGATGATCGTCAATCAGGACGGCACCGTGATCGGACGCAAGGACAACGACGACGAGACAGACGTCAGCTTCCTCATAGCGCCCCGCACTGAAACTCAAACGGAAAGCACGAACTCATGATCATCGACGGATTGCAGTGCGGCCACTTCGATCGGCAGGCGTTCCAGTCTCTGCAGGTGGCCAAGGTCGGCGGCGTTGTGGTGACCTGCGGCTTCTGGGAAGGAGCGGTGGAATCGCTGGACTCACTCGGCCGATGGCGCGACTTGGTGCGTGAAAACGCCGAGATCGCCGAGATCGCGACAACAGCGACCGACGTCGAGCGCATCGGCAGCGAAGGCAAGATTGCCGTGATCCTCGGCTACCAGAACGCCAATCTGTTCGAAGGCCGCATTCGCTTCGTTGAGCTCTTTGCCGAACTCGGCGTGCGCGTCGTCCAACTCACCTACAATAATCAGAATGAACTCGCTGGCAGCTGCTACGAGGCCGAGGATTCGGGCCTCGCTCGCTTCGGCAAGGAAGTCGTGCGCGAGATGAACACAGCCGGCATCCTGGTCGATTGCAGCCATGTCGGCGATCGCTCCACGCTCGGCGCCATCGAGGCATCGTCCAGGCCGATAGCCGTCACGCACGCCAATGCGCGCTCGCTATTCGACCATAAACGCAACAAGTCCGATGCTGTGCTGAAGGCGCTCGGTGAGACGGGCGGCGTCATAGGCTGTGCCGCCTATCGCAACATCACGGGCGATGAATATTGCAGCTCAATCGAGGCATGGTGCGGCATGGTCGCACGCACGGTCGACATCGCCGGGATCGACTCTGTCGCTATCGGAACCGACCGCAGCCACAACTTCACCGCGCCGGACTATGCCTGGATGCGCCAGGGTCGTTGGACCCGCGGTGCAGACTATGGCGCCAGCGCCGCGGGCAAGCCGCTCAAGGCGCCGCCGCCGGATTGGTTCCACAAGGTGGAAGACATGGGTGCCATCCCGGGCGGCCTGCGGGCCGTCGGCTTCTCGGAGGAGGATGTCGCCAAGATCACCCATAAGAACTGGCTTCGACTCTACGAGGCCACTTTCAGGAAGGCCTAAGGCCTGAAGAGGAGAACTTTGCAATGACCAACCACACCATTCCCGGCTTTTGGACGCCGGATCGTCGTATGTTCCTGAAGGGCGCAGGTGCCGCTATCGCCTCAACGATCGCCATGCCCTACGTGGCCCGCGCGCAGGACAAGGCGCTCTACATCAACACCTGGGGAGGGCCTTGGGAGGAAGCTGCGCGCATCCATTTGTTTGATCCGTTCACCGCCGAAACCGGCATCGAGATTCGCACCGTATCCCCGGTGTCTTTCGCCAAGCTCGCTCAGCAGACCAAGACAGGCGTGTATGAATTTGACATCACCACGCTCGGCGGCGGCGAACTCATGCGCGCCAACCAAGCCGGCATCATCGAACCCTTGGCGGAACCCTACAAGGGTGGTCTGTTCGAAAACGGCGTCGCTTCGCATGCTTTCGCGACGGTCATGGCCTGGCGCACCGACCGCATCAAGGAAGGCCCAAAGACCTGGACGGAATTCTGGGACGTCGAGAAGTTCCCTGGCGCGCGTTCGCTGCAGCGCTATGCGGCGCGCGTGGTGCCCATCGCGCTGTTGGCCGACGGGGTCGAGCTCAAGGACCTGTATCCGCTCGACATCGACCGCGCCTTTGCTTCGCTCGACCGCATCAAGGATCACGTCCGTGTATGGTGGACAGCAGGTGCTCAGTCGACCCAGATTCTTCGCGACGGTGAGGTTGACCTTATCGGCATCTGGCACGGTCGCTTCTACGAAGCTGAGAAGGCCGGCGCACCTGTGGCCATGACATGGAACCAGGGGGAAATCGATCGCGCCTACTGGGTCGTCGCCAAAGGCACGCCGAACGCCGACAGCGCCAAGAAGTTCGTCGAATTCGCAACCAGCGGCAAGCCGTTGGCCGGGTTTGCTATGCAGGCTGACTACGGTCCGCTTAACCCGGCGGCCAACGAGTTCGTGACGGCGGAAGCCGCCAAACGCATGCCGACCTCGCCCGAGAACTACGGCCAGACCTTCGAGCAGGATATGGCCAATTTTGGCGATGATCCGGCCGCCGTGGCCGAGCGTTTCGAGGAGTGGGTCGCCAGCTGAGACTTGCGGCACCCATAACCTCGCAACGAAGTTCCCGCCGCGCTGTCCCATGCGACGGGTGCCTGATTGCACAAGCAAAGGAAACCACGATGGCGATCAGCATCGCTGCATTGTCCGAGAGGAAGAACCTGTGGCCGTGGCTACTGCTTACGCCACTGGCCATTTACATGGCCGTCTTCTTCCTCGTCCCGCTTGCCGACGTGGCGATCATGAGCGTCACGGAGCCGCGCCCGACGCTCGCCAACTACGAACGTGTATTCACCACCGCGCTCTACCAGCGTGTTTTCGTCAACACCTTCGCCACCGCGATCATCGTGACGATCTGCTGCCTGCTTGTTGGCTATCCGCTTGCCTATCTCATGGCCAACAGCAAGCCGCGTACCGCGATGCTAATTCTGCTTCTGGTGACGATGAGCTTCTGGACCTCGTTCCTGGTCCGCACCTATGCCTGGATGGTCCTGCTCGGAAATAACGGGCCGCTGATCTGGCTGCTCGGCGCGCTCGGTATGGACCAGCCGCCGCAGCTTCTATTCACACGCTTCTCATCGACGCTAGCGATGGTCCACATCCTCGTCCCCTACATGGTCATGAACATCTATTCGGTGATGAAGAAGATCGACCCGACGCTGATCCGATCGGCCGAAAGCCTCGGCGCACGCGGGCTGTCGCTCTTCCGGCATGTCTACCTGCCGCTGACAGCGCCAGGCATCGCCAATGGCTCGGTTCTTGTGTTCGTGATCTGCCTTGGCTTTTACGTGACGCCGGTCCTGCTCGGCAGCCCGCGCGAGCAGATGATCGCCGGACTGATTGGCAACCAGGTCGATGAATTCCTGGCGTTCGGCATGGGCTCTGCCATGGCAATGGTCCTGCTCTTTTTGACGCTGGCGATCCTGACGATCTACCACCGCCGCTTCGGGCTGGACAAACTGTGGGGTTGAACATGAACCGCTTTATGCGCTGGCTCGGCATTGCGGTCGTCATCTTCATCGCCGCGCCACTGGTAATTGTCGTACCGATGTCGTTTTCGGAGGCGCGTTCCCTGCAGTTCCCGCCGCCCGGATACTGGCTCGGTTACTACACTGCCTACTTCACAGACATGAACTGGCTTCGCCCTACCTTCAACAGCATCCTCATCGCCAGCGCGACGACGGTGTTGACCATGGCGCTCGTCGTGCCCGCCACCTTTGCTCTGGTTCGACATCGCTTCCATGGCAAGAGCATCGCCGACTTGATGATGCTGATGCCGCTCGCGGTACCGCATATCGTCATGGCAGTTGGCTACTATTCCTATTTCGGCAACATTGGCATCGTGCACACCCATCTGGGTGTCATCCTTGCCCATACCTGCCTATCTGTGCCGATCGCCTTCCTGGTGCTCTCGGCTAATCTCAAGGGCTTCGACCGCACCCTGGAGCGGGCAGCACAAAGTCTGGGCGCAAGCCCAACCAAGACCTTCATCCATGTGACGCTGCCGATCCTGCGACCGGGACTGATCATCAGCGCCCTGTTCGCGTTCGTCCAGTCGTTCGACGAAACGGTGGTCGCAATCTTCATCTCAGGGCGGGGCGCCGAGACGCTGCCGCGCAAGATGTTCGACAGCATCCGGCAGGAGGCCGACCCGGTCATCGCGGTGATCTCAACGCTTCTGTTCGTCGCAGTACTCGTAGGGCTGACAGCGCCGCTGCTTTTTGCCCACTGGCGCAACAGGCGCGCACGCCTCGGCACCGCCTGAAACAATTTCGGCATGCCCCGCCATGCCCAGGAGACTCCATGAGCAGCTATCTTCAGCTTTCCGGTATTTCAAAAACATACGGTCAGTTCACCGCGCTCGAAGCGGTCGACCTTGACATCAAAAAGGGAGAGTTCGTCACTTTCCTGGGCCCCAGCGGCTCGGGTAAGACGACGACGTTGATGATCATCGCCGGCTTCGAGACCGCCACCTCCGGTTCAGTCGACGTTGCCGGCAAGTCGCTGTTTGGCCTTGCACCGCATGAGCGCAACATCGGCATCGTATTCCAGAACTATGGGCTTTTCCCCCACAAGACGGCGGCGCAAAACGTCTACTTCCCCTTGCAGATGCGGGGCTGGGACAAGGCCAAGGGGCTCAAGCGCGCCGAAGAAATGCTCGATCTGGTGGGACTCAAGGGATTCGGCCACCGCCACCCCAAAGAGCTTTCGGGCGGCCAGCAGCAGCGTGTGGCATTGGCTCGTGCGCTTGTCTTCGAGCCTTCGCTTCTATTGCTGGACGAACCACTGGGCGCTCTCGACAAGAACCTGCGCGAGCAGATGCAGATCGAGATCAAACGCATTCAACGCGCGCTTGGCGTGACGACCATCTTTGTCACGCACGACCAGTCCGAGGCCATGTCGATGTCAGACCGGATCGTGGTATTCGAAAAGGGGCGCGTCCAGCAGGTGGCAACACCGCTCGGACTTTACCATGAGCCTGAAACCAGATTTGTCGCCGGCTTCATCGGTGAGAGCAACCTGATTCAATCGACGATTGTTGACGCCGCCAAGGGCGAAGCCTCCAACTCGGCGCTCGGCACGGTCGAATATGCGCAGACCAACAACGTGACAAATGGTGCGTCTGTTACGCTTATGATCCGTCCGGAGCACATCAAACTCTCGCGCAATCCAATAGATGGACGCAAGAACGTGCGCATGACCGTCGAAACGATAGTCAACTACGGCGACAATGCCCTCGTCATTGGCAAGGTCGATGATCAGCCGATGCGTGTCCGCGTGTTGGGCGCAGATGTCGTGATCATTCAGGAAGGCGAGGAATGCTTGATCAGCTGGGCGCGCGAATCCGTCTACGTCATTACCAAGTGATCCAATCGCCGGCGACAGAAAGCAGCAGTCTATGTCCCTGACTCTTGAGCCCGGCGACGTCGCCGGAGTGATCAGCCGTTTCGGCATCGGTAAGCGCGCCAGCATGGCTGTCGTCCATAATGGCACTGGCTATTTCGCCGTAACGCCGCAAGCGCCTTACGATGCCGACCTCAGCACCGCAGAACAGGCCATGCAACTGCTCGCCAAGGCCGAGGCGCGGCTCGCCGAGATCGGCAGCGGCAAGGAAAAACTCCTGTTCGTAGCCATTATCTTGGCCGATATGGCCGATCTTGCCTCCGTCAACGCGTCTTGGGATGAGTGGGTCGCCGGTATGGCGCCTCCAGCCCGCGCCTGCTTCGAGGCACCTCTTGCCAATCCAGCGTTGAAGATCGAAATGATCATGGTTTGCGCCGCTCGCGAAGTGCACAGGCGTGACGGCGTGGGGCAGGGGACAGTCAATGCCCCGTGAGGAGGGCGATATGAACGGCGCCGATATGCTTTGCGACGTGCTGCTGGTCAATGGCATCGATGTATGTTTCGCCAATCCAGGCACTTCAGAGATGCACTTTGTCGCCGCGCTGGACCGCAAGCCCGGAATGCGTTGCGTGCTGGGGCTTTCCGAGGGCGTGGTGACAGGTGCTGCCGACGGCTATGCCCGCATGGCTGATAAGCCCGCGGCGACGCTTCTTCATCTCGGCCCAGGCCTCGCCAATGGGCTCGCCAATCTGCACAATGCGCGGCGCGCTCGAACGCCGATAGTGAACATTGTTGGCGACCATGCGTCCTATCATCTAAAGCATGACGCACCACTGACCAGCGACATCGAGAGCTTGGCACGGCCGATGTCGCATTGGGTGGGGCGCGCAGCAAATGCTGCCGGCGTCCGCGCCGCCACCGAGGAAGCCTATCGCCAGGCGCAGGCAAGGCGTGGAGTCTCGACCTTGATCCTGCCGGCAGACGCGGCTTGGGGCGAAGTTGTCCGACAGGACCTCCAGCCGGTCATTGTGCCTGCAGCCCTGCAGGTGGCAGAGGAGGTGCTTCGCCGCGCTGCAAAGGCACTGCGCAGCGGCAAACGTGCAGTGCTTATTCTGTCCGGCCGCGCATTGCGTGCCCGAGCGCTGGAGACAGCAGGGCAGATTTCGGCGGCAACGGGAGCTGCGCTCTTCTCTCAGACATCGGACCGGACCGAACGCGGCGCAAGCCGCGTCTTTGCACGTCCGATTCCCTACAACATCGACCTCGCCGTTGAGGCATTGCGCGAATTCGACGTTGCGATCTGCCTCGGCGGCCGTCAGCCGGTCGGCTTTTTTGCTTATCCCGACAAACCAAGCACGATGCTGCAGCCCGGCTGCGAAGCCATCGAGTTGGCCGGCCACGAGTGCGACCTTGCAGATGTGCTGCGAATGCTGGCCGAGGAGATAGGTCTCCGCGCAGATGCGCCCTTCGTTCCCAACCGGCCAGGCCAATCCGCAATCACTGCACCTACAGGCGCGCTGAATGCTGATTCCATCACTATCGCCGTGGCGCGGATGTTGCCCGAGAACGCGATAATCTGCGAGGAATCGATCACCTCGGCCGGTAAGATGGCAGTACTGGCGCCAAACCTCGTCCCTCATGACCATATCCCGCTCACCGGCGGAGCTATTGGCATTGGCATTCCTCTGGCAGCCGGCGCGGCCATTGCCTGTCCTGAACGCAAGGTGATCGCTTTGCAGGCCGACGGCAGCGGCATGTACACGCTCCAGGGGCTGTGGACCCAAGCGCGCGAACAACTCAACGTTATCACCATCATCTTCGCCAATCGGGCTTATGCCATCTTGCAGGGCGAAATGCGCAATGTGGGCGTCAACGACTTCGGCCGCAATGCGCGCCGCATGCTAGACCTCGACAATCCCGAGCTCGACTGGTGCTCTCTGGCGCGGGGCATGGGTGTCGAAGCGGCGCGCGCCGACACGGTAGAGCAATTCAGCGACATCCTTGCGGCGGCAACTGCGCGCAACGGACCCTTTCTGATCGAGGCGAGAATATAGGCTCTGCAGAGCCTGTTTCGCCTCTCATTGCTATTGCGCCTCGCGTTCCCCGATCTCCTTCAAGCCCCCGGACGACCGCGCAGTGAAGCGTGCCGTTTCGCTCGAGTTCGCAGTCGATGCGATGCCGGTCGCTCACCTCCATAACCAGTGAAGGGCCATCTGGACACCTATAGGGCCAAAGCAAAACGGGGAGGCCAAGCCTCCCCGTTGCACAAGCTATTCCCTGCAACCGTCGATCAGAACGGCGAATCCGGGAAGTGGTAGTTGGCGGCGTTGTCCTTGGTCACCAGCGTGGCGTCGAGGATGTAGGTGCCGTGCACCGGAACCTGATCAAACAGCTGTGCTGCCGTCAGTTCCATCGCGGTGCCAACCATTGCCGGCGGATAGAGCACGTCGACCGGGACCATCTTGTCGCCGTCCATGACCTTCTTGATCATGTCCTTCGAGCCGGCTCCGCCGACGACATACTGAATGTCGGTGCGCTTGGCCTGTTCGATGGCTTCGAGGATGCCGACGACCATGTCGTCATCCTGCGCCCAGACCACGTCGATCTTCGGATATTTGGTCAGGTAGTCCTGCATGACCTTGAAGGCGTCGTCGCGGTTCCAGTTCCCGAACTGGCGGTCGAGAACCTTGACGCCCGAGCCGGCGATGCCCTTGTCAAAACCATCCTGGCGCTGCTGGTCGATCGGGATCGGCATGCCGCGCACAATGACGACTTCCGCGTTGGGGGTGGTGGCGGCAATGTACTTGCCGGCGACTTCCCCAAGCGCCGGATTGTTGCCGGCAACATAGAGGTCGCGGACCGAATCGTCATTGCTGGAGGGCGCACGGTCGACGAGCGCAACGAACTTGCCCTTGGCCTTGATTTCCTTGATCGCGCTGACCAACGGATCGGGATCGGTCGGCAGGATGACGAGTGCGTCGATACCCTGCGTTTCAAGGTCCTGCACCGCATTGGCCTGCGACGCCGGGTCGGGCGAAGTCTTCACCACGACGTTCAGGTTCGGATATTCTTCCATCAGCTTCTTGGCGACGCGTTCGGCATGAAACACCACACCAGCGGTCCAACCATGGTCCGCGGCGGGGATCGAGACGCCGATGGTCTTTTTGTCTTGCGCCAGGGCTGTGCCCATGGTCGCGGCGAGCGCAACGGCCGCCAGTCCCAGTAGAATTTTACGCATTCATCTCTCTCCCAAAAATGCAGGCCTGTCTTGAACCGACCGGGCGACCCGCAGCCCCGATTTACGTCACGATTTTCGCGTCAGCGAACGCTGCACCAACATCGCGACAATGACGATTGCTCCCTGGATCGCGCCGAGCAGATACTCGCTGACATATGACGTCAGCAGCATGATGTTGCCGATGATTTCCAGGATGAAGGCGCCGGCTACGGTTCCCCAGACGCGACCTACGCCTCCACGCAAGGCGGTGCCACCGACCACGACGGCCGTGATCGCGTTCAGTTCCCACATTGTGCCCGTCGTGGCTGTGGTGGAAGAAAGGCGCGGAATATAGATCAGGCAGGCACCCGCCACGCATAGCCCCTGGATCAGGTAGGTCATGGTGCGGACGCGTGCAACCGAGATGCCGGAATAGCGCGCGACGTCCTCATTGGAGCCGACCGCTATCACATGGCGGCCAAACGAGGTGCGGTACAGGATGAATGCCGCAATCGCCGCCGTGATGAAGATTGCAAGCACGGGGTAAGGAATGCCGAAAAGATTGCCGAAATAAACCGGGCGATAGATCGCCTGCACATCCGGATTGCGCAGCGTGATGGCGCCGCCTTGTGAAAGCCAGGTGGTCAGGCCGCGATAGATGCCCATCATGCCAAGCGTGGCGATGAAAGGCTCGATCTTGCCCAAGGTTATGACCAGTCCATTGGTCAGCCCACAGGCCATGCCGATTGCCAGCATCAGCGCCGTGGCAGCCAGAACCATCGTCAACGGATTGGCGATGCCGTCCGAATTCATGAACATGATGGCGAGCGAGGCGATGAAGGCGGTCATTGCGCCGACAGAGAGATCAAGTCCGCCGGCGGTGATGACAAAGGTCGCGCCAATCGCAATGATCGCGATATAGGCCGAGCGCGTCATCACGTTCAGCAGGTTGTTGGCCGTCAGGAAGTTGTCG